>MNEG01000069.1 GCA_001917585.1 Candidatus Rokubacteria bacterium 13_1_40CM_68_15 | reverse complement strand
TGCGCTCGCTGCTGCCACATATCGCGCGACCGGAGGGCCGCCTGCACTTCGCCGGCGAGCATGCCTCGGCGTGGCCGGGGTGGACGCAGGGCGCGCTCGCGTCCGGCGTGCGCGCCGCCCAGGAGATCCTCAGCGCCGCCTGAGGTCGGATCCACCACGCCCGGTCCCCGAAGCGCACTGAAGGCGAGGGCGTCAGGCCGCTGCGCCCGCCTTACGATCCGCTAACGCCCGACCCTGCCGGCGTCGTTGACGTCCGAGTTACTGCCGGATCCCAGAGAGCCCGCGCCGCTGCCGGATGTGTCGGGTGAAGCCGAAGGTGGCCTGCCAGGGCCGCGGTGGTTGCACGCCGTTATCGCCATGAGCGTCAGGGACACTAAGGAGAGAGCGAGTATGCGAGTCATTCCGTAACCTCCTTCTTGGCGCGCTCCTTACGCTGCCAGTGGCATGCCGTCAGCATGGTTTGTCGTGCTGGTGAGCGAGCGTTTCGGGAGGTCGCGGGCACCGTCCTTGCCGACAATGCGCCCGGTCAAAGACGGCTCGTGAGCGGCCTCGGCCGAATGTAAAGCCGACGCCAAGAGTGCGGGCACCTCGACCGGCTACGTCATCAGTTCACCTTGGCCACCGTCCGCGCAAGTGGGATGTCGAACGATACGGGGTCGGCCGCGAGAGATCGGTCACGTTCATTTCATAAAGGCGCTGCGCGCCCTCGGCCACCGCGCTCTTGATGGTCGAGAAGAGACTCTGTGATTCCTCGACGACCTCGCCGGCATAGTTGACGATGCGCCAGCGCCAACCGCTGTCCTCCGGCGTGGAGATTGCCACAACGTTCATAGCGGGCTCTCCCATTGAGACAGTGTGGTCCCAGGGCCCTGTCTACAGGGTGGCTCGGGACATCGGGACTGGCCGCCGGTTGGCGGGACTACGCTTTGGTCTTCGCAAGCTCCTCGGCACACGCATTCGCAACGCCCGCGTGCGGCGTCTTGTCTCCTCGCGAATTCGCCCAACCGCCTGTTTCGATGAACTCCCGCTGTTTCCACGACTCGATCTTCTGGAACTCTGCGAGTTTTGCGGGGGCGTTCGGCTGTTGCATGAATCTCGCGACGCAGGAGGGCGTGAGAGCGCCGACCACGGCCGAGTTGCTTCGTTCGACTGCCATCCGCTCGGCCGTGCTGCCGAGGGTCCAACCCAACCATGAAAAGCCGATGATCATGGATCCGATGGCGCCGACGACCACGCCCCAGGCAGCCGGTTTAAACCACGGTACTTGTAGTTGCATGAGACACCTCCCCGGTTGAGTTGGTCCTCGCGTGGCTTGCTGCACGATCGGAGTGCCGGGGCGACGTCAGGTGAACCATGCGGCGGCGTCGAAGCTCGGCCTGTCACGTGAGGTGCAACCAGCCACGCACTGCTGTGGCGCTCCTCACCGACGGCGCGACGGTAGCCTGAGTCCAGTCGCTCGTCAATAAGGCCTTCGATATACGGCGACGAAGGGCCACGGTAGGACGGCGAAGCTCCACTTCAGGACCCTCGGACACGATGCTCGGTCGACACTTGTCCCCGGCAGACCGCTCGCGCGAAGTCACGGCGCCCGCACGCACCGAAGCAATCGCGCCGATGACGTTGAAGAAGGGGAGAGGTGATGGCCATTTTCCCGCCGCCTCATCGCAAGGAATCCGTGATGTCCGAATCGAGCGCGTCAGAAGCCAGGAAGACGCGCATTGGGTTCGTCGGGCTGGGCGCGATGGGGAGCCGAATGGCGCGGCGGTTGCTCACCGCTGGCTACTCGCTCACGGTCTATAACCGTACCTCGGCGAAAGCGGAAGCGCTGCAAGCCAATGGGGCGGCCGTCGCCGAATCCCCGCGGGCACTCGCCAGAGGCGTCGACTGCATCTTCAGCTCGTTAGCTGACGATCGCGCCGTCGAGGACGTCTACCTTGGTCCCGATGGAATCCTGGCCGCTGCGCGTCCCGGTACCGTCTGCATCGATCTCAGCACGATCGCACCGTCAACTGCGCGGAGGCTCGCCGAGGCCGCCCGCGCACGCGGAGTGGCGGTGCTCGACGCGCCCGTGTCGGGCAGCACCGCGCAGGCGGAGACCGGCAAGCTCGTCATCTTCGTCGGTGGCGATGAGGCGACGTACCGTGGCTGCCGGCCGCTGCTCGACGTGCTCGGCACGTCGTCGTACCTCGGCGCCAGCGGGATGGGCGCCACCATGAAGCTGGTCGCCAATGCGCTGCTCGGCGCGGGCATGCAGGCGCTGGCCGAAGCGATCGTGCTGGGTGAGAAGGCCGGTCTCGACCGCGATCGCTTGCTCGACGTGCTGAGCGAAACGCCGGTGGTCGCGCCCGCCCACAAAGGGAAGCTGGAAAACGCGCGCCGCGGAGTCTACCCCGTGGCCTTCGCCCTGTCGCTGATGTACAAGGACTTCGGGCTGATCGTGCGCGAAGCGGTGCAGCTGAGCGTTCCGATGCCGGTGACCGCTGCCGCCCAGCAGTTGTGCGCCGTCGCACATGCTCGCGGACGGCGCGAAGACTACTCGGCCGTCATCGGCTTGATGGAGGACCTCGCAGCGGCGGGGAGCGCCGGTGCGAAGCGTGAGAGCGTGACTGCCGCTCACTGACGAGTGCGCACATCCATGTGTTCATCGGCCAGCGCTACGCGCAACTGGTGCGACCCGGCTCCAAGTTCTGTTGGGTCAGCGTCTCGACACGTCGTCCGTCGGCTGGACGGCGTCGCCCACGCCGCCCGGAGGTTCCGTTGACTGAGTCAGCGAGCTTGCACGCAGATCGCCGAAGCGGAGCAGTGCACCGAGCACCAGGAGGAAGAGACTCAGCGCGACGACCTGCTCCCAGCGCAGCTCGACCGCCCCGCGCAACACGACCTCGCGCAGAGTCGCCACGATCCCGAGTTCCACCATGAAATCCACGGCAATCCGGTGCTCCTGGAGGTAGATAATCAGTAGCCGCACAACCTCGACCATCACGAGCATGAAGAGGACCTCGGCAATGACCACTCGGAAGTCGAGCGTGGACGTGAACAGCTCGCGAAGCAACCGGGCCAGCGTGCGAAGCATCAGCCCGAAGAGCGCCAGCGCGACCCCAACCACCAGGATGTCCTGGACCGGCTCGACAAAGCGCCGGGCCACGCGGTGGACGCTCGTGTGAGGCACGTCGACTTCGAACACGCCGCGGGCCATGCCTGGCTCCTCTGTCACCCCGACCTGGCCTCGCTCAGCGCAGTCAGGATGCCGATGCGGATCATCATGACCGCAATGGCCGCCAACAAGAGATTCGAGACTTTCGCCACCGCCTGTGCGCCGGCCTCACCGATCGAGCGCTCGATGAAGAACGCCCACCGCAATACCGCCCACACGAAGGCCAGGTTGACCAGAAAGGCCACGCCAGTCGTGACGTAGCCGCGGCTGCGGGCGAGCGCGAGAAGCGTCGTCAGGACCGCGGGACCGACGATCATCGGCACCCCGAGGGGCATGACGCCGATACGGCCGCTCGCGCGGCGTAACGGCTGATCCGGATGAAGGAGGTTGTACACCGCGAGGACGAGCAGCAGGATGCCACCGGCCGCCTGAAGGTCGCCGACCGTCACACCGAGGACGTGCAGCACGGTATCTCCGATGAGCATGAAGCCGAGACCGACCATGCCTCCGGTCACCGTTGCATCCACCACGATGGACCGTCGCTCGCTTTCGGCGACGCTGGACGTCGCGCTGAGATAGATCGGCAGCAGCCCGACGATGTCGATCGCGACGAAGAGTGGGAAGAATGTGACGAAGAACTCATGGAGTGTCGCGAGCACGGCCGCTGGCAACGCGAGAAGGATCACGCGCGGCCACGATCATCGGGCGGGGAGGATCAGGCGCTCACGCAGCGCCCTGGTGTGCCTCTGGCCAGAGGCTGCGGATTTCGGCGGGCAAGACATGCTTGACGTCTTCGATCTCTCCTTCGGTGATCCGCCGTTCGAGCACCGCGAAGACGGCGCGGGCGACGGGTTCGGGATCGATGCGCTCGCCGCCTCTGAACTCTTGTGCGATCCGACCGAGGAACTCCTCCTTACGGCGCTCTCGAACCGGTTTTCCGGTCGGATCCCAGGCGTCGTAGTAAAAGCCGCGGATGAGCATCGGGAGCTGTGCTCCGAGCTGTGCGACTTCCTCGATCGTCATCCAGTCGCGTAATGCGTGGAGCGTGGCTCGTAGCGCGAGATAAGCTCGATGCTTCTCCTGCCAGCCGAGCTCGCGCATCAGGTCATTGAGCCAGCCATGTGTCTTGTGCAGTGTCCTGTCGAAGACGTCGAGCCCTGTGGTCGCCATGGACTCGACTATCGATCGAGGTCTGGTGTCCTGAGGTCTCGAAATGGTGCCCCGGCGTCTCGCGCACCACTTCCGGACCACCGGACACCTCGCCCGATCGATCATCGGCGACGAAGAAAAGGATGAGTCGCCGATGAGGGTCGCCTTCCTCGGACCTCCGGGCGCGGGCAAGACCACCCATGCGCGTGAGCTGGCACGCGAGTGGAGTGTGCCCTACGTCGCGACCGGCGACATGCTCCGGGAAGCGGTGGCGGCGGACACGCCGCTCGGCAGTGAGGCCAAGGGCTACATGGACTCCGGAGAGCTCGTGCCCGACGAGGCGATCATCCGGCTGGTGGCCGACAGGCTCGGTCGGCCTGACGCTGCCCGGGGTTTCGTCCTCGAGGGCGTTCCGCGCACGATCGCGCAGGCGCAGGCGCTCGACCGCTTCCTGGAGGCGCTGGGGCAGTCGCTGGAGCACGTCGTGAACGTCGACGTCAGCGAGCCCGAATTACTGCGGCGGCTCACGGCGCGGCGGGTATGCGGCGCCTGCGGCACGACCCTCGATGCTTCCAGTCCCCCGCAGCGGACGGGCGTGTGCGACAGCTGTGGAGGTCAGCTCTACCAGCGCGAGGATGATCGCGAACAAACGGTCCGGAAACGGCTCGATGTGTACGGTCGCCAGACGAGGCCGCTGCTCGACTACTACCGCGGGCGCGGGTTGCTTGACACCGTGAGCGGCGAGGGCCCCATCGAGACCGTCCGGCACACAATTCGGGAGCGAGCTGGCATTCCCCGGCGATGATCGGGCTGGCGGATCTGTTCAACGTAGCGCCTGAGGCGTCGGTACCACACGAGCTTGTCCTTGAAGCCGGGATAGGCGGCGTTATGACCGCTGGGGTTGGGCACCACGAAGACGGCTGCACCGGCGATCCGCTCCGGCTTGGCCCCGGGCCCGGCGCTCACGGAGCGGCCGAAGAACCGTCGGTACGCCGTGCCACCCACGAACGCGACGACCGCGGGCTTGATCCTCGCGATCATCCGGGCCAGGCGCTCGCGACCGCGGGCGTAGTCGGCCGCCGTCAGCTCCGCCGCTTCGCGTGTCGCCCGCTCGGCGAGGTTGGTGAGGGCGAGTCCGAACTCGGGGAGGCGAACATCATCCACGAACGTCAGCGGCTCAGGGACCAAGCCGGCGGCGTGCAACAGGCGGTAGAACGGATTGCCGGGCCCGGCGAAGTGATGACCGACACGCGCCGATGTCAAGCTCGGGTTGATGCCGACGAAGAGAATGCGGGGTTTCGGGGAGAGACGCGCCGGCAGCCGCATCGTCTCAGCAGCGAGACCCTACGCCCACGTCCCCTTGAAGAGCGGCGTGATGGGATGCAGCGACTTCTCGATCCTCAGGTCTCTGAAGATCTCCGCCGTCGCCTCCGTCTCCCGCTGCCGGTTGAGGCGCAAGCCGAGCTCCTCGTAGACGTCCTGGCTCGCCCCAATCAGGAGGATCTCGGCGCCCTCATAGTTCAGGAAGTCCGGTGGATCGACGGGGATGAACCGGCGACCCCTGAAGCGCTCCTCCAAGTCTTTGGGGAAGGTGGCTCGGCGTGCCTCGTCGAGTCCCATGCCGGGCGGAGAAGGCGTGTCCGGATTCTTCACGCTGATGATGTAACTACCTTCCTCGCCGATATTCAGCACCCGCTGCACCTCGCCGGGCTTGGGCGGCAACTCCAAGGCGTAGGCCAGGTGCGTATGGTCGACGTGGCGCACGATCGCGTACACGCCCTCGCCGGCGGGGCGAGCAGCGGGCCGCTGGCGCTCCCCGCGCGTCTTCGTCGTGTAGGTTTCGGGGTCGAGCTCGTCCTCCAGCTCTTCCGCCCGGCTGGCAACCACGTCGACGAAGCCCCACGATATCCGATCGCCTTCCCTGGTGACCGCCGGCAGACGCTTCTCGCCGATGATGATGAGACGATAGGACTTGTTGCCGCGCGGACTGAGAACCATGTACAGGCGCTGCACATCGGCAAATCCCCTCGCGGTCTCCTTCCCGACCCTCGGCCTGTAGAAGAAGTAGATATTGCCGCGTTCGAGGACGTGCACGGCGGCTTCTGGTGATGATCGTCGCGGTTGATTCCGTGGCATGTTCGTCTCCGCAATTCGTCAGAGAACAAGCGTTGATGGCTATCAGGGGTCTCCCCCTGTTCGGCTCGAGGAGGGATAAGGCAGCAAGGCGTGTGCCCCGAGCCTTCAAGTCGCGAAGGTCCACGGCTTGCGGTCGATCGGGCACCACTTCCGGATTACCGGATACCTCGCGCCGATCGATACTCTCGGCGAGGCGGCCGACGCAAGGCCTTTGACGATTTGCGGTCAGGCGGGCTCGGGCCCTACAGGGCGAAGCGGCGCTTCGAGAGGACGCCTGAGCCTTTGCCCCGGCGCCGAAGCTCGAGTTCGCGCCACCTCTTCGTGGTCCAGAAGCACCGAGCCCGCCAGCTTCACTACGACTTCCGACTCGAAATAGGGGGTGTGTTGAAGTCCTGGTCGGTCCCGAAGGGCCCTTCGCTCGACCCGTCCGTCAAGAGGCTTGCCGTGGCGGTGGAGGACCACCCCGTCGACTATGCGGAGTTCGAGGGCGTCATCCCAGAGGGCGAGTACGGCGCCGGCACGGTGATGGTGTGGGATCGCGGTACGTACGAGCCGAACAACGGAACGGACGTTGCAGACGCCCTGCGGAAGGGCCAGCTCACGTTCACCCTCCATGGCCGGAAGCTCAAGGGACGTTGGAGTCTCATCCGCCTCCGCGGCCGCCACTGGCTGTTGATCAAGTTACGGGACCGCTACGCCTCGAGCAAGGACATCAGCGCAGCCGCCCCGAAGTCCGTGCTGACCGGGCGCACGCTCGCGCAGATTGCGGCTGACGAGGGGGGCGACGTCGTCAAGGCGGCGTCGGGCGATCCGCCCCGGCGCACGCGCCGGCGATGATAGGGTTGATCGCGCCGATGCTAGCGACGCTGGTGCCGAAGCCGTTCCACCGGGCGGGTTGGATCTACGAGGAAAAGTACGACGGCGTCCGCGCTCTCGCCTACCGCCGCCGCGAGGGGACCCGTCTCTATTCGCGCAACCTCAAGGAGATCACCGGCGAGTTCCCAGAGATCGCCGAGGCCGTCACCGGCCTCTCGGACAGCCCCTTCGTGTTGGATGGGGAGATCGTGGCGTTCGACCGCCAGGGCGTCTCTCGCTTCCAGCTCTTGCAGCGCCGGTCGCTCGGCGAGCCCATCCACCCCGTCTTCGCCGTCTTCGACTGCCTGGAGCGTGATGCCGCCGGACTGCTGGAGCGGCCGCTGACCGAACGCCGTCGCGCGGTCGAAACCCTGGTCCCGGTGCACCGCGGCGTCCTGATGCAGGCACGCCGGCTGCCGCGCAATGGACTCACCGCCTACCGGATCGCGCGCAGACGTGGCTGGGAGGGCATCATCGCCAAGGACGACGCCTCCACATACGAGCCCGGCCGGCGCTCGCGCAGCTGGCTCAAGGTGAAGTGCCGCAACGAGGCGGAGTTCGTCATCGGCGGCTTCACGGCCCCCAGCGGGCTGCGCGAGCATTTCGGTGCGCTGCTCCTCGGCCTCTTCGACGGGCCGGCCCTGCGGTTCGTCGGCAAGGTCGGCACGGGCTTCTCTCGTAAGATGCTCGCCGATCTGGCCGCACGGCTGCGTCCCCTGCAAACTGACAAGTCGCCGTTCTTGCTCGTGCCCCGCGTGGCCGGCGTCACCTGGGTCCGGCCCGAGCTGGTGGCGCAGGTCTCGTTCACCGAGTGGACCGCCGACGGCAAGCTGCGCCAGCCGGTGTTCCTGGGTCTGCGGCACGACAAGGATCCCTCGGAATGCACCTGGAGCGCCCGTGAGCTCTAGCCACCACCGCTCGGCATTGGCGACACCGCCCGCGCGCGACAGCGTCAAGGTGATGGGCGTGACGGTCAGCCATCCGGATAAGCTCTGGTGGCCGGACGAAGGTATCGCCAAGCTCGAGGTCATCCGTTTCTACGCCGACATCGCACCGCGCCTGTTGCCATGGATGAAGGAGCGGCCGCTCGTCGCGGAACGCTGCCCGGACGGCATGCTGGGGGCATGCTTCTTTCAGAAGGACTTTTCTCGCGGCCTGCCGCCCGGTGTCCCGACGATTCCGATCGTCGCTGGCAGCACCGGACGTACCGTGCGCTACGTCGTCGGCGGCTCCAGAAAGACGCTGCTCAGCCTGGTGAATCTCGGGTGCATCACCATCCACCTGATGAACTGTCGGCGGCGGTCGTTGCAGAAGCCGGATTGGATGGCCTTCGATCTGGATCCCAGCTCCGGAGTGTTCGCGGATGCTGCCCGAGCCGGCCTCCTGCTGCGAACGATCCTCGATGAGTTGCGCATCCACTCGTATCCGAAGACGTCGGGAGGCCGCGGGCTCCACGTCCTGGTGCCCCTGCGTCTCGGCCCCACGCAGACCGAGGTCCGCGTGTTCGCGCAACGGATCGGCCGCATGATGGCCGCGCGTGCGCCCGCGCTGGTGACGACCGAGATGTCGCCGGCCAGGCGGCAGGGGCGCGTCTTCGCGGATGCGCTGCGCAATGCCTTCGGACAGACCATCGCGTCGCCGTACTCGGTGCGCCGTCGGCCGAGGGCGCCGGTCTCCACGCCACTCGCCTGGCCGGAGGTCGATCCGGGCCTCGATCCTGCGCAGTACAATCTGCGGACGTTTCGTCTGAGGCCGGCCGATCCTGACCCGTGGGCAGATTTCTGGACCGAGCGGCAGCCGCTACCCGAACTGACCTGATCGGGCCCTCGGACACGCGCCCACGAACCGGCGGACCTGAGTCCACTTCCGGACCGTCGGACACCCTGCGTCATCCAGACTTTCCTCAGACCGCTCAGGATTTATCTCCAGAAGCATAGAGTCGCAGTGACGCAGGCGGTGATTGTCACCGCGAGAGAGGCAACCATGCGCCGAACGACCGAGGCTACGCTCATCGAGGCGGTGCGCGCCGCGGCGCGTCCGCTGAGCGGACCGGCCCACGACTACGATCCGCTCGCCGACCTCGTGGGGGATGCGCGACTCGTCCTGCTCGGCGAGGCGCCCCACGGCACCCACGAGTTCTATCGCGAGCGGGCCCGCATCACCCGCCGGCTCATCGAGGAGAAGGGATTCACGGCCGTCGCGGCGGAGGCCGATTGGCCCGACGCCTACCGCGTCAACCGCTACGTGCGCGCCGCGAGCGGCGACGTCGATGCCCGGGAAGCGCTCGTCGACTTCCGCCGCTTCCCGAACTGGATGTGGCGCAACACCGATGTCGTCGAGTTCGTCGAGTGGCTGCGGGCGCACAACGACGGGCGACCGCGGGGGGCCCCGAAGGTCGGATTCTACGGCCTGGATCTCTACAGCCTCCGCGCCTCGATGGAGGCGGTCCTCCGGTATCTCGACAGAATCGATCCCGAGGCGGCGAACCGGGCGCGGGCCCGGTACGCCTGCTTCGATCAGTTCAGCGACAACACCCAGGTCTACGGGTTCCTGACGGGCACCGGCGTGACCAAGTCGTGCGAGGAGGAGGTGGTCGCCGAACTCGTCGACCTCCGACGTCGTGCCGCCGCCGACGCGCGACGCGACGGCCATGAAAGCGAGGACGACCGGTTCAACGCCGAGCAGAACGCCCGGGTGGTGAAGAATGCCGAGGCGTACTATCGCTCGGTCTTCCTCGAGGAGGTCTCCTCGTGGAACGTGCGCGACCGCCACATGATCGAGACACTCGAGGCGCTCCTCGCCCATCTCGGTCGTCAGGTCGGGCGTGCGAAGATCGCCGTGTGGGCGCACAACTCGCACCTGGGCGACGCGCGCGCCACGGAGATGAGCCGGCGGGGCGAGTTGAACGTGGGGCAACTCGTGCGCGAGCGCTACGGTGACGACGCCGTGCTGGTCGGCTTCACCACGCACCATGGCAGCGTCACGGCCGCCTCGGACTGGGACGGCCCCGCCGAGCGCAAACGCGTCAGACCCGCACTCCCCGACAGCTACGAGGCGACGTTTCACGACACGCGGCTCGCGAACTTCCTGCTCGCCTGGCGCGGGCATGATGGCGCTCGGGAGGGCTTGCTGGCTCCGGCGCTCGAGCGGGCGATCGGCGTGATCTACCGTCCCGACACCGAGCGGGCGAGCCACTACTTCTACGCGCGGCTGTCCCTCCAGTTCGATGCCGTGATGCACTTCGACGAAACGCGGGCGGTGGAGCCACTCGAGCGCACGGCCGTGTGGGACGCGGGCGAGCCTCCCGAGACGTTCCCCTTCGGAGTTTAGATGGCAGCGCCCGTCGACCGGAGTGAGGACGAGCGCCCGGTTCGTATCAGGGCCGGCGCGGCGATGCTCGAAGGCGACCTGCGCCTGCCCCGGGGCGCGCGCGGCGTCGTCCTCTTCGCCCACGGGAGCGGTAGCGGCCGGCACAGTCCTCGCAATCGCTACGTGGCCGGGCTTCTCAATGAAGCGAGGCTCGCGACGCTCCTGCTGGACTTACTCACGCCGGCCGAAGAGGCGATCGACCTGCGCACGGCACACCTGCGGTTCGACATCAGGTTGCTCGGCGAGCGGCTGATCGCTGCCACGGATTGGCTCACCGAGTACCCGGAGACGCGACAGCTCCGGATCGGCTATTTCGGCGCGAGCACCGGCGCCGCGGCGGCGCTCGTGGCGGCAGCGGAGCGACCCGGCGTCGTGGGCGCCGTCGTCTCGCGTGGCGGACGACCCGACCTCGCCAGGCCGGCCCTCGCCCGTGTCCGAGCTCCGACGCTGCTCATCGTCGGGGGGCAGGATCAGCTCGTCATCGAGCTGAACCGGCAGGCGCTCGCGGAGCTCCGTTCTGAGAAGCAACTCGTGATCATCCCCGGCGCAACGCATCTGTTCGAGGAGCCCGGCGCGCTGGAGCAGGTGGCCCGGCTCGCGCGAGAGTGGTTCGAACGCTACCTGGTCCAGGCACAGGCAGCCTGACCGGCCAGAATCGAGATCCTGAACGGCGACAAGGAGGAGTGAAGAATGGTGCCGGTGATGAATATCAAGAAGTTCGAGCGCTTCTTCCGCGTCGCGGCAGGTCTGGATGTCGATAAGAATGACCTCGAGCGCTACAGCGACTTCGTCAACCAGAAGATCTATGATCTGCTGATTCGGGGCACGGCTGCGGCGACGGCGGGGGCGTGAGGCGGGGTTTGACGGTGATCAGATTGGTCACGCCTCTGACGCCCGACAGACGGCGGACGACCCGCTCGGCGTCTTCCTTCTGGAACTGCCACTCCACCTCACCTCTGAGCGTGACCCACCCCTTGGAGACCGTGACGTCGAGCTTCTCAGTGGGGATCAAGGCGTCCCATTCCAGCGCCCGAACGGCGGCCGCGGCGATGTCGGTGTCGGTGCGCTCGGCCGAGCTGGGAAGCCGGATCTCGATGTCGTTGGCCACGGCCTTCACGCCGCGGACGCGGTGGGCGGCGTCCTCGGCCGCCCAGCGCTTGCTGTAGGAGTCGACCACGCCGGTGAGCGTGACGACACCGTCTTTGACGCTGACGCCGATCTCGTTGGGCTGAACGCGGGCATCCCATTTCAGCTCCGCCAGCACGTCCCTCTGGATATCTTCATCGGTTCGGGCCTCGCTTCGGACCGCGGTCGCGGTTGCCATGACTGTGTCTCCTTTCATCGAGGACGCCCAGTGCCTCGGTAGTGTGTTGGCGCCTGGCTGAGGTGGATACTGGTGGGGCGCTGCCTGTCCGCAGTATCGACGGGGCGAACTGTCTCGGAGTCCGGAAGGTGTGTCTGATCGTCCTGTTCTCCTCGTCGAGGCGACATCCCGCGGCCGTGCTCGCGTGGTTCGCGACCGGGAGCGCGCGCTCCGGTCGCGGTGTCGTCCTCAAGCCGCCGCCATTCGCTTTGCGACCTGCTCTTGGTCCAAGTGCTCGCGCAGGTGCGACACGAGGAGCGCCAGCTGCTCCTCGTCGGCCTGTCGCATCTGATCCCAGATCTGCTGGCACCGCTGGCAGCTCTGCGAATCCTTCTTGAAGATCTCGTAGCGATAGAGACCCTTCGAAAGCACCGAGGCTGTCTCCATCAGGTTGTACGTCGCGTTCGTCAGCATCGTCGACCTCCTTTGGCTTCTGGTGTCGGCGCCGGCCACATTCGGGGCGCGTTCGTGCAATGGCGGGGCCCGTGAGTCGAGGGCGCGTCCAGTTCGCCACGCGCTCACGAAAGTTCTTCAACCGGCGCGCGAACGGAATCGCGGACCCCGGGTTGATCGGACACATGTTCCGGACCCCCGGACATCCTGCTTGATCGAGACTGCGTGCGAGACCATACGGCGGCCAAGAATACCCATGGTGGGCTGAAACTCTTCGATGCAGGAGTTCGCCCGGCAACGGCATCTTGTGCGGGGGCGCGTAGCCGCGTTGGCCGAGGAAGGAAGGTTCCCATGGCGCGGACAAGCAAGAAAGCGTTCGGTCATATTTACGGTGAGGTGAACTCGGCGGAGGACATCCGGAGGATCAACCGAATCATCCGCAAAGAGATGGACGCGGTCACCATGCGCGAGGAGCTGACGGAGCTGAAGAAGCGCAGTGATTATCTCTGCACGCTGACACACTCCCCCACGTGGAGGAAGCGGTTCGGAGAGAAGGTGCGCGCCCTTCGCCGCGTGGCGATGGAAGAGAACCGCAAGACGGTGGAGCACGCCAACCGGGTCGCCGCGCAGCACGGCTGGGACGCAGACTACGACCCGTGGGGACCGAACGAGCCTCGCCGCCGGGCGACCCACGAGAGGCCGAGCCACGGTACCGCCCGGTATGCAGCGCGCCGCGGGGGGACCCGTCAGACGAGCCGCGTCAGGATCCACTACAAGCCGACGACGGCCCGCTACTCCGGCGGGGGCAAAGTGAAGTACCTCGTCTATCGTTCGCCACAGCCACTGCGGACGGGTGCCATCCAGCTGCGCACGCGCGTGAAACGACTGTATTTCCCGCGGAGCGCCCGGCGCATCAGGGTGGAAGCGCCCCAGACGGCTGTCACTCGGACGGGTAAGCGAGTGTACGGCGTGGTCGTGCGGTACGAAGAGCGACTGGGTCCGACCCGCGCCCGGCGCAACTCGACAACCTACACGCTGCCCGCGCGCTGGGTGGAACGGACCAAGGTCGTCGCGTTGCCGCGGCACGCCAAGAACGTGCGTCTCCAGGACCGAGCTCCGGAAGGGCCGCTGCTCGCCGTCGCGTAGGCGTGAGAGCGACAATGCCAGCGAACTACAGACGACGAAGCCAGGGCGGCGGCAACGTGGCCGTCCAAGAGCTGGGGGCCGAGGCCCCGGCCAGCATACAGGTACGTTCAAGCGCCTTCGAGCCGGGGCAGAGGATTCCCGACCGATTCACCGCCTACGACGAGGGGATCTCACCTCCGCTCAGCTGGAACGGCGTCCCGCCGGGCACCCGTTCGCTGGTTCTCATCATGGAGGACCCGGACGCGCCGATGCGGGAGCCGTTCGTACACTGGCTGATGTACGACATTCCGCCGGACACAACGAGCCTTCCGGAAGCGATCCCTGACGAGCCGCGGCTCGACGACCCTCCCAGCGCGCTCCACGGGGTGAACTCCCGAGGATCCATCGGTTACTTCGGCCCTCGGCCTCCCAAGGGTGATCCTCCGCACCATTACCATTTCCAGATCTTCGCCCTCGGCACCAAGCTGCGACTGCCCCCAGGCGTCGATCGGCACACCCTCGCTGAGGCGATGTCCGGGCACGTGTTGGCGAAAGGAGAACTGGTCGGGACGGTGCAGAAGAGGTAGAACGGCGGCGCTGGCGCGGGCGTGTCAAGCTCCTACGCCGTTTTTGCACGAAGGCAAGAAACGCGCAGCGAGATATCCGGAGGCTCTTCTCGTGGAATTCGCACAGATCGTGAAAAAGCGTTTCATGTGCCGGAGCTACGAAGATCGTGACGTGCCGGACGAGGTGCTCGATCGGATCCTGGATCTGGCAGTTCGTTTCCCTTCCGCCGGCCATACTCAGCCGCAAGAGTTCATTGTCATCAGAAGCGAGGACACGAAATACCAGCTCGCGAGAGCCGCGCTGGATCAGTTCTACCTTGCCGAGGCGCCTGTGGTGATCGTGGTAGTCTCCGACACGAGGCGATCGAAGGCTCGCTACGGCGAACGCGGCGAAAAATTTTACAGCATCGTGGACGGAGCGTTTGCTTCGTTGCTCATCATGCTGGCCGCGGTCGACGCAGGCCTGGGCGCCGCGTTCGTGGGCGCATTCGACGACGACGAGGTACGGGCAGTGCTGGGCTTGCCCAAGGCTGTGCGGCCGATCGGTATCATCCCCATCGGCTTCTGTGCGGAGCGTCCACAAAAGCTGCCCCGGCTCAGCAAGGAGCACATCATCCACTACGAGCGATGGAAGGATCGTGCCGAGTTCGCATGAGGTTCAATCCCCCGAGCGAGAAAGACGCGTGGCACGCCATCGGGCCACTGGAGGGGCTCTCTGAGGATCTGCGGCGAGCCTTCTTACCCAACGGCGACTTCGAGCCGATTCCGCTTCCGGGACCCAACGATTGGCTCGCCGTTCACGACGAGCCCGGCCAGACCTTTCTCGACTTCGTGAGATCCCGACCGAACGGACCCGATGCCCTGCGGAACACCATCTATTTACAACTGTTGGATTACTTGCACAGCTCCAGCGTGCCGCCCATCGACAGGCTCGTGCAATTCACGGAGGCCTTCTTCGCGATGAACGCGAACCTGCTGCCGGAGCTGGCCACATCCTCGCGGCGGATCACGAGACGCATCAACCCTTACACTCACCACGAACAGCTCCTTACGCGCGACATTCTCCGACTGCTCGTCGAGCACCTGCCCGAGGACGCGTTCTGCGTGGTCGCGATGACGATGCGTGACCTCTACCCCGGGCCCGCCTGGAATTTCGCCTTCGGCGAGGCGTCATTGCGCGACCGCGTCGGGGTATACAGTTTTGCCCGCTACGACCCGGCGTTCTATGGCATCGACAGCAGCGATCGGGATCACGTGCTCCTGCGGCGGAGCTGCAAGGTCTTGGCTCACGAGACGAGCCACATGTTCGGCATCCACCACTGCATTTACTTCAAGTGCCTGATGAACGGGTCGAATCATCTGGAGGAGAGCGACCGGCGGCCCATGCACCTGTGTCCGGTGGATTTGCGGAAACTCCATTACAGCATCGGCTTTGACATTACCGAGCGCTACCAGAAGCTGCTCGACTTCGCTCGAGCCGTGCATTTCGACGATGAGGCGCAATGGCTCAGCAGGCGCCTGGGCCGCATAGAAGCACCGCTGCCAACTAGAACGAACCGACGCGAAGAACACGCTCGTTGAACGCCGAAGACGCGAGCGGGAACGCTGGCGTCGCGGCGGCCGACCCACAGTGGCGCGGTAGGCGAACTGACAACCGCCGCGGCTCCCCCGATGGTACCGGCCTTGCTGCCACTCCACGCATGACATCCTACGGTTACAAGCTCATGAGCGAGGAGCACGGCCCGTGCGAGCTCGTGCGCAACGCGTGCAGGGCCGAAAAGGCAGGATTCGACTTCGCGGCGATCTCCGACCACTACGATCCTTGGCTATATAGCCAGGGCCACTCGCCGCTGGCGTGGACCGTGCTCGGCGCGATCGCGGCGGGCACCGACCGACTCGGCCTCGCTACCGCCGTCACGTGCCCGACGATCCGCTACCACCCCGCGGTGGTCGCGCAGTTCGCCGCGACACTGGCCGTGCTGAGCGGCGGGCGCTTCACTCTCGGGCTCGGTGCGGGGGAGCACCTCAACGAACATGTCGTCGGCGTCGGCTGGCCATCGCCGGAGACCCGCCACCAGATGCTCGCGGAGGCGATCGACATTATTCGGCTCCTGTTCGAGGGCGGCACGGTGTCCTACGAGGGTGCGCACGTCATCGTCGACCGCGCCAGGCTCTGGGACGTCCCGGAGTCGCCACCGCCGCTCGCCGTGGCCGCCGGCGGTCCGAAGGCGGCGCAGTTGGCAGGCGAAAAGGCGGCCGGCCTGTTCGCCACCGAGCCACTTCACGAGCTGATCGAGACGTGGAAGCATGCCGGCGGCAAGGGCGGGCTGTTCGCGGAGGTCGCCCTCTGCTGGGCACCCGACGAAGCGGAGGCCGTGCGCATCGCGTACGAGCGTTTCCGCTTCGCCGCCCTTGGCTGGAAGGTCATGGCCGAGCTCCCGCGTCCCGACGGATTCGAGGCAGCCACGCGCTGGGTCCGGCCGCAGGACGTGGCGCAGTACGTCGCGTGCGGGCCGGATGCCGAGCGGCACGTCGCCGCCGTCCGCAAGTACGTCGACGCGGGATTCGATCACATCGTCGTCATCGGCGTTGGACCGGATCAGGAGGGCTTCCTGCGCTTCTGGGAGCAGGAGCTCGGACCGAAGCTCCGGCGGCTCTGACACCGCGCGACCGGCGGCGCTCGTGACCTTCTTCCTGTGCGGCGACGTCATGACCGGACGAGGGATCGACCAGATCCTGCCTCATCCGAGCCCTCCCCGGATCTATGAGCCGGTCGTCCGTGACGCCCGGATGTACGTCGCGCTCGCGGAGGACGTCAACGGCTCCGTGCCGCGTCCGGTCGCGCCGTCGTACATCTGGGGAGACGCGCTCGACGAGCTGACGCATGTCGCGCCGGCCGCGCGCATCGTGAACCTCGAAACGAGCGTGACGCGCAGCGAGGACGCGTGGCCCAAGGGCATCAACTATCGTATGCATCCGGCGAACGTGGCTTGCCTGATCGTCGCCGGGATCGACGTGTGCGTCCTCGCCAACAATCACGTGCTGGACTACGGTCCGGTCGGCCTGCTCGAGACACTGGAGACACTCGATCGCGCCAGGCTCACGAAGACTGGCGCGGGCCGAACGCTCGCGGAAGCCCGAGCCCCGGCCGTGGTCGATCTGGCGGACGATCGGCGCGTCGTCGTGCATGGCACCGGAACCGAAACGAGCGGAATTCCTCCGGGCTGGGCCGCCACGGACGACCTCGCCGGAGTCGACCTCCTGTCCGATCTTTCCGACGAGACGGCGGCCGCCGTGGCGGCCCGTGTCGGACGGTCGAAACGGAGCGGAGACGTCACGGTGGCGTCGATCCACTGGGGCACGAACTGGGGATACGAGGTGCCGCCCGCGCACGTGCGCTTTGCGCGCCGGCTCATCGACGGCGGCATCGACGTCGTCCACGGCCACTCGTCGCATCACCCGCGTCCGATCGAGGTCTATGGCAACCGGCTGATCCTCTACGGCTGCGGCGACTTCATCAACGACTACGAGGGAATCTTCGGGCACGAGGAGTACCGGGCCGACCTCACGCTCATGTATTTCCCGACCTTCGACGCGGCCAGCGGCGAGCTCAGCGAGCTGCGGATGACGCCGATGCAGCTGCGAAAACTGAGACTGAACCGGGCCGCGCCTCCGGATGCCATGTGGCTGAGAGACAGGCTCGCCCGCATCAGCCTGGAGTTCCGATCGCAGGTCGAGGCGAGCGATGACGGGAGCCTGCTTCTACGCTGGCACTGACGCGTTATTACTTCTGCAGGCTGCGGATGTAGTTGACCAGGTCCCAGCGGTCCTTCTCCGGCAGGTGTTTCCAGGGCGGCATCGCGCCGCGACCGTTGGAGATCTTCCAGAACAGCTCACCGTCGGTTTCGGCCTTGATCTTCGGAGACGTCCAGTCCGCGGGCTTCGGAGGTGGCAGCGCGGCGGCGGCGGGGCCATCACCCTTCCCGCCCGGACCGTGGCAGCTCACGCAGTTCGCTTCCGCGAGCTTCTTTCCATTGGCGATGCTGGCCGGCGTCGGCGGCTGCGGGTTCTTGATGTTCTTTGCCTCTGGGGGAGCCTTCCACTCGGTCTGCGCCGATACCGCGGAGATGCCTGCCGCGACGACGAGCGCGGCGACTGCAGCGGTCATTATCACTCTCCGAGAGCTGCTCATGACGGCCCTGAGGGACAGCAAGCGACATACCAGCGCGTGACCGTAGCTGCACGCGTGAGACGCGTCGACGGGACACCGCTTCCGGACCTCTGGAAACCTCGTCCGATCAATACTCGAGCAAGAGTGTTTGGCGCGGAACCTGATGCTGTTACCGATCGGGACGGTGTCTGTAGAAGTGTGAGGCGAGCGACCGGACCATGAGTCGCAGGGTCGACGGGAAGGTAGCCCTGGTCACCGGCGCTTCGCGCGGGGTCGGGCGAGCGACGGCGTTGCGCCTCGCGCGTGAGGGCGCGGCCGTCGTCGTCAATTACGCGCAACGTGAGAAAGATGCCCGGCAGGTCGTCGACGAGGTCCGCGCCGGCGGCGGCGAAGCGTTCGCCGCCGGGGCGGACGTCGGGCGTGAGGCGGCCGTCCGCTCCATGGTGGAGCAGGCGGTGAGGCGTTTCGGCCGGATCGACATCCTCGTCAACAACGCCGGCATCTCCCATCCCGGTAACCTCCTGACCCTGGACGAAGCGGCCCTGGACGAGATGATCGCCGTCAACCTCAAGGGCGTCATCCACTGCGGCCGCGCCGTCACGCCAGGGATGATCGAGCGTCGTTACGGCAGGATCGTCAACATCGCGTCGATCGCCGGCTTCGGAACGGCCCTGGCCGACACAACGCCGTACGCGGCAACCAAGGCGGCCGTCATCACCCTCACCAAGCGATTCGCGCTGGAGCTGGGGCCGCACGGCATCACCGTCAATGCCATCAGCCCCGGCTTCATCCGCACCGACATGGCGACTGCCATGGCCGGCGGGGACACCGAAGCTATGTTGGACGCCGTGGCCAGGAAAGCGATGCTCCGGCGCGTCGGGCTGCCGGAGGACATTGCCTACGCGGTGCTCTTCCTCGCCAGCGACGAGGCGAGCTTCATCAGCGCGCAGGTCCTGACCGTCGACGGCGGCAGGATGGATTTCCTCTCGCACTCCGGGTGAGTGGGAGTGCGGGGGCGAAGGGCGTACGTGGTCGCAGAAGTCGGAACAAGGGAGCCGGACGTTTATGAGCTCGGCCGGTGCAGGACTTGCGCACGTCGCCGCCCGAGGCCGCTGGCACGTCCGCGAGCTTCCCATCACGCTCGACAAGCTCCTGTAGCGTCGACCTTCACCGGAGGCTGCAATGAAAACAGCAGTATCGTCCTCGCCGTATCCTTGGCTCTGCTCTCAGCATGCGCCAGTCGCACCCCGTCGTCCTCCCCGAGCGCATCCCCGGCCTTCACAGACGCGGCAGAATGCGAACGCAACGGGGGTGTGTGGCGTCCCGATCTCGGTTTCTGTGAGCTTTCGCGGGGCGGCCTCAAGTCGCGCGTGGTGTACCTGCCGTACGGTGGCGTCCGGCTTGGTGGCCTACTCTTCGTCCTCGCTGCATTCATAGCGCTGCTCGCAGCATGCGCGGATCGCACCACGTCGTCTTCTCCGAGCGCGTCACCGGACTTCACACCGCAGGCCAGGTGCGAGCGTGATGGCGGCGTCTGGCACGCCAAGCTCGGCATCTGTGAGGTCCCGAGCCCGCGGCGCGTCGATTAGCGTCCACGCGCGCGCCTCGAGCCAGCACCATCACTTCGCGAGCCGGGCGACGGCCGCCTCGGCTTCGGCGGCCAGTCGCGCGACCAGGTCGGCGGCCGGCTGGCGCCGCGCCAGGCGCAGCGCCTGCCCCGCCCAGAGCGACAGGAACTCCGCTCGGCCTTGCCGAGCGGCCGCATTCCTGATCGGCCGCGTCAAGGCGTTCTGCAGCGGGAAGGGTAGGATGGTGTCGGCGACGCCAGCCCGCTCGACTTCGACCATGAAGCGATTGATGATGCCGCGCGCCGGGCGACCGGAAAAGGCGCGGGTCATCCGCGTGTCGTGCTCGCGCGCGCCGAGGATGGCGTCCTTGTAGGCGTCGGGAACCCCGGCTTCGTTGCAGGTCAGGAACGCCGTGCCCATCTGCACGGCGCTCGCCCCGAGCGCGAGCGCCGCTGCGATCCCGCGCCCGTCCATGATGCCGCCCGACGCGATCACCGGGACCCCGACCGCGTCGACCACCTGGGGCACGAGGGCCATCGTTCCGACCATGGCGGCGTCGAAGTCGCCCCCGAACGTACCCCGGTGACCACCGGCCTCGCTGCCCTGCGTGACGATGGCGTCGACGCCCGCTTTCTCGAGCGCGAGGGCCTCGTCGACGGTCGTCGCGGTGCCGATCAGGAACATCCGGCGGGCTTTCACCGCTTCGCGAGCGCCCGCCGGGAGCATGCCGAAGGTGAAGCTGAACGCCGACGCTCCGCTGGCGAGCGCCGCCGCGAACTGCTCGTCGAAGGCGCCGCGCGGCGACGCCGGGACCTCTGGCGGCGCCAGCCCGAGCTCCGTGTAGAACGGCGCTACGCGCTCCAGCGCCGGACGCAGATCCGGGGGCGCCTCGGGGGCGGGAAGCGGCGCGAAGAGGTTGATGCCGAACGGCCGCTTCGTCCGTGCCCCAACCGCCCGCGCCGCCTCGACGATCTGGGCCGGCGTCAGGTACGCGGCGCCGATGAACCCCAGCGCTCCCGCCTCCACGACGGCGGCCACGAGCTCGGGCGTGTCGCCTCCTCCCGCCAGCGGCGCCTGGATGATCGGATGGGCGAGGCCGAGACGCCGGGTCAGCACCGTCTGGAGCGACATCGGACACCTCCTGAGAGTCCGGGCTCTCGGAGAAAGTTTGCCGGCGCTCTGACTTCTCGTAAAATGAATAATCGTGAACGCTCCCATCTCGCTGAGAGAACGCGGTCTCGAGCTGTCCGACCTGGTGCTCTTCAAGACCGTGGCCGAGACGGGCGGCGTGACGCGGGCGGCGCATCGTCTGCACCGCGTGCAGTCGAACGTGACGGCGCGAGTCAAGCGGCTCGAGTCCGACCTGGGCGTTCCGCTGTTCGTGCGCGGGCGACGCGGGATGTCGCCGACGCCCGAGGGGCGCCGCCTGCTCGACTACGCCGACCGCCTGCTCGCCCTGGCCGAGGAGGCTCGGGCCGATCTCAGCGCGCATCCCCCGCGGGGCCGGCTGCTCATCGGCGCCATGGAGAGCACGGCGGCCGTCCACCTGCCTCGGCTGCTCTCCACCCTGCACGCCAGATACCCGGCGCTCGACGTGCATCTCGTGACCGCGACCTCAGGTGTTCTGATCGCCCAGGTGCGCACCGGCGACCTCAGCGCCGCCTTCGTCGCCGGCGATATCGACGATCCAGGGCTGGTGGCCGACGCCGCGTTCGTCGAAGAGCTCGTCCTCGTGACGCATCCATCGATGCGGCGTCCCGACCGGGACGAGCTTCGGGGCAAGACCCTGGTGACGTTCGGCGCCGGCTGCACGTATCGGGCCTGCATCCAGGACTGGCTGGCGACCAAGGGCGTGCGCCCGCACCGGGTCTTCGAGGTCGGCTCCTACCATGCGATGCTCGCCTGCGTGGCCGCCAACGTCGGTTACGCCCTGGCGCCGCGCTCGGTCCTGCGCGCCTCCATTGCGCGGACTGCGGTCCGCGCCCACCGGCTGCGTCCGCGGCCCTGGCGCGTCACGACACACCTCGTCCGTCGCGCCAGCGATCGCTCCCGCGCCGTCGAGGCCCTCCGCGGGCTGGTGGTGGGCGGCCGGCGGTGACGAGCCCGCTCCTTCTGTTCGCTTTCCTGACACGCGGGCTCTTCCGTGACGTCGATCCACGAGAGGTGCGTGCCTATTTCACCGAAAACACTGGATCTTTTCTTCGGCACAAGGCTTGATAGCGGGGAGTCTTGATGAGCTTACTGTTTTGCGTGCTGGCGCTGACGTTCGTCCTCCTTATCTCCGCCGCCGTTCTGGTCCTCAGGATGCGACCTGAGCAGGACGTCCAGATCGTCTTTGCGAAGACCTATCTCAAGACGTATCGGGCGACCCGGGACAGGAAGGAGAGTCTTCTGGCGGCCCTGGCCGTGGTCCGCAAGCGCGCGCCCTTTTCAGACGTGAGCGATGACGACGCGGCATTCCTGGCCGACCTCTTCGGTCGGCTCCATCATCCCCACGTCGTCCTGGGCCAGGTGCTTCGCACCGCCGATCACAAGCGGTCGGTGGGATCGTTGCGGAACCGAGCTCAGCTCCAGGTGGTCATGGACGGTGCGCGGGCGCAAGGCGCCTGACGCGACCGTACGGCTCAGCCTGTGTAGGCGACGCGATGCTCGGGAGTCGTATCGACTCGATCTAGATCGCGGCGGCACCGGTTGTGAAGGCGATCCCCGGCCCACTGCGCCAAACGGCGCTCACCACACACGAGGCACTCTCGCTGCTGCGGCCAGGCGCGGGTTGCCTCGCCCGCGGCAGGCGTTTCCGATGTTTTCGATTTCGTGTCCACGCCCGCAGCGAGTGCATCAAGTAGGCCACGGCTCGTTGGGCGTTCAGAACCGGCTAGTTAGACGGCAATAGACACAATCCCGAAAACGAAGCTGTAAGCACAGACTACGCGGGTTTCTTGCGAAGCCGGTCCAGACTCAAGGGCCCCGCGCCGGCAGCCGCGAGGTACAGATAGATGAAGCAGAAGAGAATCGGCACTTCGCCCTGGTTCAGTAACGGGTGGATGTTCCGTGGGGCATGAGAGATGAAATACGCGAACGCCATCTCTCCGGCGAGGACGAACGCGACCGGGCGGGTGAAGAGCCCGACGAGGATCAGTGTCCCGCCGACGATCTCCAGAGTTCCGGCGAGGCCGAGCAACGAATAAAGGTCGACGGTCGCTCCGCGAACCGGCGGGAACCCGAAGATCTTCGACGTCCCGTGCGGGATATAGAGCAGCGCGGTGACGATACGCAAGACACTGAGCAACCACGGCGCCAGCGCCGACATCATCGAGCAGGATACCGCAGCGCCCGGCGGCGCCCGGCCTTTTCCGACCGAAACGCCCGGGAGGCCGAACGCCCGCGGCCGGGATCTGGGCGGAGCGGTGCGACAAGTTTCCCGACCCGGCCGCTCTGCCGCCGTCGCGCTCGCCTCGCGCTGCGGTCGATCAGAAATAGCTGTCGTGCGGGTGGACCAGTCTCAGCAGACCATTGAAGATCGGGCCGGCGATCTGCGGGAACACCTGCCAGGCGACGAAGATACCGAGCAACGAGAAGATCGGATTCGCGGTGAATCCACGGAGGGCGACGGCTGCACGCTCGGGGAGAAGGCCGCCGAGCACCGACGCGCCGTCCAGCGGCGGGAACGGCAGGATGTTGAAGACGAAGAGGAAGATGTTGAGCACGAGGAGCACCGTGAGGACTTCGCCGACGGCACCGAGCCACGGCGCTCCGTTCGCGGCCTCGACCAGGTGATGGAAGCTCACCGTTTTGGGCGAGTTGAACAGGCCGACCACGAGGCCGCCTCTCAAACCGAGAAGGGCGACAAGTGCGATGAGCAGATTCCCGGCCGGACCGGCCGCGGCCATCAGTGCGGCCCGGCGAGGATAACGAGCCGCCCAGATCGGATCGTACGGCGTGCTCGCCCAGCCCACGGCCCAGCCATTGGTGAACGCGGTGAGCAGCGGAACGACGAGCATGCCGATCGGCTCACGGCGGATGTGGGGAAGCGGCGACAGCGAGACCTGCCCGCCGAGGTACGCGGTGCGATCGCCGCCACGCAGCGCGGCCAGCGCGTGCATGGCCTCGTGCACGGTGGTGGAGAAGAGGAACGCCACGAACCACAAGAGACCCTGGGTCAGATCGCGAGACTCCACGTCCCGCTACTGTACCGCGGGCGACGGGTGAATCAGCTCATCGTCGAGGGCATGGTCCACGGCTCGCTGCCGATCACGCCCGAGGGCGTGTGGCGCCGCCTGGCCCGGCGCGTCTGCTAGAATCCGCGCCGTGCCCCGGATCAACGAGCACTATCTGAACCTCCAGGCGAGCTACCTCTTCGCCGAGGTGAAGCGGCGCACGCAGGCCTTCCGCGAGGCGCATCCCGACGCTCGCGTCATCTCGCTCGGCATCGGTGACGTCACCCGGCCGCTGCCGCCGGCGGTGGTGCACGCCCTCGAGGAAGCAGCGCGCGAGCAGGGGCGAGCCGAGACGTTGAAGGGCTACGGGCCCTACGTGGGGTACGACTTCCTGCGCGCCGAGATCGCGGCCCACGATTTTGGCTCGCGCGGCGTCGACGTGGCCGTGGACGAGATCTTCGTCAGCGATGGGGGCAAGAGCGACAGCGCCAACCTGCAGGAGATCTTCGCCACCGACTGCGTGGTGGCGCTGATGGATCCCGTCTACCCGGTGTACGCCGATAGCAACGTCATCGCCGGGCGCTCCGGCCGGGCCGACGCGAGCGGCCGCTACGCGGGCTTCACGTATCTGCCCTGCACGGCCGAGAACGACTTCCTGCCGGCGTTGCCGGACCGGCGCGTCGATCTCATCTATCTCTGCTATCCGAACAATCCGACGGGCGCCGTGATGACGCGCGAGGCCCTGCAGCGCTGGGTGGATTACGCGCGAGCCCACGAGGCGACCATCCTCTACGACGCCGCCTACGAGGCCTACATCCGCGACGCCGACGTGCCCCACTCGATCTACGAGATCGCCGGCGCGCGTGAGGTGGCCATCGAGTGCCGGAGCTTCTCCAAGAGCGCGGGATTCACCGGATTGCGACTGGCCTACACGGTCGTGCCGAGGGAGGCGCACGGACGCACGGCGCGCGGCGAGCCCGTGAGTCTCAACACGCTGTGGCTGCGCCGCACCTCGACCAAGTCCAACGGAGCCCCCTACATCGTTCAGAAGGCGGCGGCCGCCGTGTACACGCCCGATGGCCTGAAGCAGGTCCGCACGCTGATCGACTACTACATGGAGAACGCCGCGATCATTCGCGACGGCCTGATGGCGGCCGGGCTCACCGTGTACGGCGGGCACAACGCGCCCTACCTGTGGGTCCGCACGCCGGCCGGGCTGTCGTCATGGGAGTTCTTCGACAAGCTGCTGACCGACGCGCACGTCGTGGGGATGCCGGGATCGGGCTTCGGCCCGAGCGGCGAGGGGTACTTCCGTCTGACCGCCTTCGGCTCGCGCGAACAGACTGAAGAGGCGGTGGCCCGGATCAGCGCCCGCCTTTGATCAGGCGCTGCTGCGCCTGCTCGACCTCGGCCGTCCAGGCCCCGTGCTCGCGATAGAAGCGCATCGCGGCGGGATGATACGGGATGGTGACGTCGGCGCCGGCCATGCGCTCGCGGCTCCACTCGCGTAACAGCGGATGGAACGGCGCGAGCTTGGCGCCGTCGTTCCAGATGGCCTTGAGCAATCCTTCCACGACGGCGTCGCTGGCGCCCTTGCCGGCGACGACGTAGGCGTCATACGCCACCACGCAGATGTCGTCCACGACGGCCGCCGCCTCGTCCTTCTTCACGCGCCGCGCGTAGTAGCCGGGCACGGCGGCGCGCAGGCGCTTCTCGCCCTCGGGCGAGCAATCGATGGAGAGATGGCGGACGCCGACACTGGCGTCCGCCTCGCGGACCTTGGCGCCGTTGATCGCGTAGGTCGACACGTCGGCGCGGCCCTGGGTCAGCGCGTCGATGCCTTCGTTCAGTCCGGCGACCGGCACCACCCGCACGTCCTTCCAGCCGAGGCCCGCACTGGAAAGCTCGCCGAACAGGTTGTACCAGATGGCGAGGTTGGCCGGATATTCCCCGGTGACGCGCTTGCCCTTCACCTCGTGGATCGTCTTGATCGGCGAATCGCGCCGCACGACGGGCGCGACCATCAGCGGCATGCTTCGCATGACCAGGCGCAGACCGGGCGTGTGAGGAAACGGATTGCGCCCTCCGATCTTGAGCGCGGGGCCGCTGAAGGCGAGCCCGACGTCCACCGCGTTGTTCACGCCGAGCTCCAGCTCGCCGGACTCGAGCATCGGCAGGAACGTGCTGCTGCCGGAGTACGGCTGCACGGTGAGCCGGGCGGTGCCGGCCTCGGTCGCCACCTTGGCCAGCGCGTTGCCCACGACGTAGAGCACGCTGCCCGGCGGATTGGTTCCGATCATCGCCGACGGCTGGGCCGAGACAGCCGGCGCGAGGAGGCACACGAGCGTCGCGATGATGCCGAGGCGTTTCACGGCGGCGATCATATCATCGGGCTTCCTGATCGAGCCAGCGAGCGAGCAGTCCGCGCTCGGCGTCGGTCATGCCGGTCTTGTTTCCGAGCGGCATGTTCCGCAACACGACGGTCCGGGCGCGGATCGTCTCGGCGCGGGCGCGGATGCTCTCCGGCGTGTCGAACGTGACGCCGTTGGGCGCGATGCGGAAGATGTCGTCGGTCGGTGTCCGCGAGTGGCAGGAGACGCACCGGCGATCGATGACGTCCTTGACCGACGCGAAGGCGACGGGCTCTCCGCCCCGCGTCGTCCCACCGAGCCACGCAGGCGAGGTGAGATAGACGACGGCGGCGAGAGCGGCCGTCACGGGGAGCAGCCACCAGTCGGCGGGCCGGCCCTTCTCGCGGGCGATCATCACGTGGCGGACGCCGGCCCCCACGACGATCAGCAACGCGAGGATCAGCCAGTTGAGCGGATGACCGTAGGTCCCCGGATAGTGGTTGCTCAGCATCATGAAGATCACGGGAAACGTCACGTAGCTGTTGTGGGTCGAGCGTTGTTTCGCCCGCATCGATAGCGTCCGATCGGGCGTCCGGCCCGCCTCGGCGGCGGCGATGATCTCGCGCTGCGCCGGCACGATCCGCATCCACACGTTGGCGACCATGATGGTGCCGAGCATCGCGCCCACGTGGATGTACGCGGCACGGCCGCTCAAGACGTGCGTCAGCGCGTAGACGACCGCGAAGAGGACGGCCCACGACAGCACGGCGGCGGCGCGCCTGCCCTCGCGGGCGAGGGGCGACGTCCACAGGAGGTCGTACCCGGCCCACGAAACGACGAGGAGCCCGATCCCCACGAGGACCGCCGCGCCTGGTGTGATCGACGAGACGGCCGGATCGACGAGGTACACGCCGCGCGTCGTGTAGTAGACGAGGACCAGCAACGGGAAGCCCGTGAGCCAGGTCATGGCGGCTTCCCACTTGAACCAGTGGATCGGCGAGGGCAGCTGACCCGGGGGAAGTTGTCGCCGCTCCACGAGATAGAAACCGCCGCTGTGGAGGAGCCACGTCTCGCCCTCGACGCGCGCCCGCGGCGGGTTCGGCTTCGTGAGGCTGGCGTCCAGCCACATGAAGTAGAGCGAGGTGCCGATCCAGCCGATCCCCGCGATCACGTGGACCCAGCGGAGCCCGACGTTGAGCCACTCGCGAATCAAGGCGTCCACCAGTCTCTCTCGTTACTCGGTGTAGGCCCAGGCCGTCATGCGCCGCTCGATGATGGCGAAGACGCCATAGAGGAGCACGCCCATGGCCGCCAGGACGAAGAGTCCTCCGAAGGCCAGGCGCGTGTTGAAGTCGGAGCCGGCCACGGCCATCAGGTAACCGATCCCGGCGTTCGAAGCGACGGTCTCGGAGATCACCGAGCCCACGAACGCCGACGAGATCGCGACCTTCAGCGACGCGAAGAAGAGCGGCATCGTGCGCGGCACGCCGACCTTCCGGAAGATCTGCCAGCGCGAGGCGCCGAGCGCGCGGAGGACATCGCGCAGCTCGGACTCGAGCGTGGCCAGGCCGACGGCGACGTTCACCGCGACGGGAAAGAAGGCGAGCAGGAACGCGGTGAGCACGGCCGGCACGGCGCCGATCCCGAACCACATGACGAGCAGCGGCACCATGGCGGCCTTGGGGATGCTGTTGAAGCCGACGAGGAGCGGGTAGATCGCGTCGTGCACGGTGGCCGACGCGCCGATCGCGAAGCCGAGGAGGAGGCCGAGCCCGACGGCGAAGCCGAACCCGAGGAGCGTCGTGACCAGCGTGTGACGGGCGTGGAACGCGATGGGGCCCGCCGTGTGCACCATCGTCAGCGCGATGCCGCTCGGCGTCGGCAGCACGATCTGCTGGATCCGCAGCAGCGGCACCGCCGCCTCCCAGACGGCCAGCACGGCCGCGAAGAGCAGCAGGGGCAGGACGACGCGGCGACTGACGAGGCCGCTCACGCGACGGCCTCCCGGCTCGGCCGGATCTGCTCCCGCATGAGGCGGATCAGCGCCGTCGCCTCGGCACCGTAGAGCTGGGCCAGCGTCCGCGGCGTGGGCAGCTTCACCTCGTGGACGTGGGCGATGCGGCCGGGGTCGGCCGACATCACGTAGATCGTCTGGGCCAGGAACACCGCTTCGCGGAGGTCGTGAGTCACCAGCACGCCGGTGAACTCCCGGTGCCGGCGCAGGGTCTGATGCAGCTCCCACATCTCCTCACGAGTGAAGGCGTCGAGCGCGGCGAAGGGCTCGTCGAGGAGCAGCAACCGGGGCTCGTGGATGAGCGCCCGGCAGAGGCTCACGCGCTGGCGCATCCCGCCCGACAGCTCCCGCGGCTGGCGATGCTCGGCGCCGGCCAGGCCGACCGTCTTCAAAAGGGCGCTCGCCTTGTCCTTCCACACGGCCCGGTCGGGAGCGCGGGGATCGCCGTTCTCCCGGAGGATCTCGAAGGGCAGGAGCAGGTTGTCGAGGACGGTGCGCCAGGGCAGCAGCACCGGATTCTGAAACGCCATTCCGACGTTCTCGAGCGGACCTTTGACCGGTCGACCATCGACGATGATGGTGCCCCGGCTGGTCGTGAGCAAACCCGCGACGAGCTTGAGCAGCGTGGACTTGCCGCAGCCGCTCGGTCCCACGAACGCCACGGTCGCGCCCCGCGTCACCTCGAGCGACACGTCCTCGACCGCGCGGGTCACGCGACCGTTCGTCAGGTACTCGAAGGCGACGTCGCGCAGCTGGATCGCGGCGTCCGCCGGCACGGTCGAGCTAATCCAGCTTGCGCTCGGAGGCCGGCGGCAGATAGGCGCCGGTGAACACCTGCGCGACGCTCGGCTTCGACCCGAGTTCGAATGACACAACCACCTGGTCGATCGCGCGCTGCATGCGCGCGGCATCGATGGCGAGCAGACCGTTTTTCTTCACCTCGTCGTTGATCATGTTGGCGCTGATCGCGAGCTGCAGACGCTTCAGCTCGGTGGCCTCGTTCGACAGGGGCTCGGCCGTCTTGACGTGAACGATCGCCGCCTTCGGGTCCTTGATCACCGCCTTGAAGCCCGCCGCCAGGGCGGCCAGGAACCGACGTGCCGTGTCCTCGTTGGCCTTGAGCCAGTCGACGCGCACGATCACCGCGTTGCCGTAGAGGTCGATGCCGTAGTCGCTGTAATTGAACGCGACGACGTCGCTCTCCGGCACTTTCAAGTTCTCGGTCAGGTTGAGGAAGCCCGTGAAGTAGAAGCCGGAGATCGCCTTGACGTCGCCCTTCACCAGCGCCGGCTCGCGGAGCGGCGGCGCCATGTTGGTCCACGTCACGCTGTCGACCGGCACGCCGGCGTTCTTCGCGAAGATCGGCCACAGCCGGCGCGGCGCGTCGCCGGCCGGCGCGCCGATGCTCGCGCCCTGGAGGTCTTTCGGCTCGCGGATCCCGTTCCGCTTGAGCGAGAGCAGCGCGAAGGGCGGCGAGTTGAGGACGATCCCGACCGCGATGAGCGGATTCTGCGGATTCTTGACGTTGTACTCGATCATCGAGTTGATGTCGCCGTAGCCCATGTCGTAGGTCCCGGTCGCCACCTGCTCGATCGTCTTCTGCGAGCCGGTACCGCGATCGATGGTGACGTCCAGGCCGCGGGCCGAGAACGCTCCTATCGCCTTCGCCGTGATGAACGGCGCCTGCGGCCCCTGGATCTGCCAGTCGAGCGCGAACTTCACCCTGGTCTGAGCGGCGGCGTCGCCGGCCGCCAGCAGGATGGCGAGAAGGATGAGGATCGGCATGAGTCGCCTCCTTTGCAGCGGTAACTTAGCGCATCAGGCGGAAAATGTCCTCGGGCCGCAGCGGCGTTCCCGTGATGCGCGCCCCGAAGGGCCGCAACGCGTCCTCGACGGCGGCCGCGATCGCGGCCGGTGGGGCCAGGGCGCCCGCCTCGCCGACGCCCTTCACGCCCAGCGGGTTGAGGGGGCTGGGCGTTATTAGGTTCGCGATCCTGATCGATGGGACTTGCTCGGCAGTCGGCATCACGTACTCCAGCAGCGATTGGGTACGCGGCTGACCGTGATCGTCGTACACGAGCTCTTCGTAGAGCGCACCCCCCACCCCCTGGGCGACCCCGCCATGGATCTGCCCCTCGACGATGAGGGGATTGATCACACGGCCGGCGTCGCTCACGACGGTGTAGTCGAGGATCTCGATTCGTCCGGTCTCGCGCTCGATCTCGACGGTGGCGACGTGGACGCCGCTGGCAAAGGTCGCCCGCGGCGCCGGAAAGTAGTGCGTCGCCTCGAGCCCGGGGTCCATCCCGTCGGGCAGGGGCGCGCCCGGCGCGCAGGCCCTCGCCAGCTCGGCGAGCGAGAGGCAGCGATCCGGCGCGCCGACGACACGCACGACGCTGTCGGCGAGCTCGAGGTCGGCGTCGCTGACCTCCAGCAGATGGGCGGCCAGCCGCCTGGCCTTGGTGGCGACGGCTCGCGCGGCGATCAGCGCGGCGTTCCCCGCGACGACGGCGTTGCGGCTCGCGTACGTTCCCACGCCGAACGGGATCAACGCGGTATCGCCGTGTCTCACCACGACCTCGTGCGGTTGCACGCCGAGCTCATCGGCGACGACCTGCGCCAGCATCGTGGCGGTGCCCTGGCCGTGAGGCGACGCTCCGGTGACGAGGAGGACCCCTTCACCCGGATCCACGCGCAACACCGCCCCCTCGTGGGGCCCGAGCCCGGTCAGCAGGACGTACGCGGCGATGCCGATGCCGAGGAGTCGACCGCCCTCTCCCTTCCCACGCTCGACGGCTTGCGCCGCGCGGCGCTCCTCGTACCGGGCCAGCTCGAGCGCGGCGTCGAGCGCGCCCTCGTAGTCGCCGCTGTCATAGGTGACCGGAACCTGGGCCGACGCGGTCCCGACCTCCCACGGGAACTCGTCGCGCCCGACGAAATTGCGCCGCCGAAGCTCGCCGGGATCGATTCGGAGCGTTTGCGCGAGGTGATCCATCGCGCGCTCGATCGCGAACACCGCCTCGGGCTGGCCGGCGCCGCGATAGGCGCCCGCCGGCGCCTTGCACGTGAGCGCCGCGCGCACCCGGCAGGTGTAATCGCGAATGCGATACGCCCCGGGCAGGCTGGCGGCGGTGAGGGAAGGACAGAGCACGCCGAGGCTGCGGGTGTACGCGCCGATGTCGGCCAGGATCTCGGCACGCAGGGCGAGGATGGTGCCGTCGCGGCGGGCGGCGAGCTCGACGTCGTGCCACTGCTCTCGCGCGTGGGCGGCCGTCGTCAGGTGCTCCCGGCGCGTCTCGATCCACTTCACCCGCCCACGCAGTAGCATGGCCAGGCGCGCCAGCACGACCTCCTCGGGGTAGATCTCCTGCTTGACGCCGAAGCCTCCGCCGACGTCCGGCGCCACCACGCGGATGCGGTGTTCGGGCAGGCGCAGCACGTCGCGCAGGCCGTCCCGTAACGTATGCGGCCACTGCGTCGACGACCACAGCGTCAGCTGGCCGGTGCCGGCATCGTAGTCGGCCGCGACGCCCCGGGTCTCCAGCGGCATTCCCGTGTAGCGGTGAACGTAGTACGTCTCGCGCGTCGTCACGTCCGCGGTGCGGAATGCCGCGTCGGCGTCGCCGACGCGCACGGTGAAGTCGGCGGCGAGGTTGCCGGCCAGGTCGTCGTGGAGCAGGACGGCGCCCGACGCGACGGCCGCCGGAGCGTCGCGCACGGGCTGGAGCGGGTCGTACTCGACCTTCACGGCCTCGGCACCGTCTTCGGCGGTGTAGCGGCTCTCGGCTACGACGACGGCAATCGGCTCTCCGACGTAGCGGATCTTGTTGCTCGCCAGCAGCGGATGCCGGCACGGCCTGAGCGCCGGGTGATCGATGACGACGGGAATCTCGCGCGCCGGGGCCAGATCGCCACCGACGAACACGGCGATCACGCCGGGGATGGCGCGTGCCGCGGAGGCGTCGACCTGAAAGCGTGCGTGCGGGTGAATGCTGCGGACGAACGCCACGTGGCGCGCGCCGGACACGCGCAGGTCGTCGAGGAACGTCGCCTGGCCACGCAGCAGGCGGGGATCTTCCAGGCGCTTGAGGGGTTGTCCGGAGAATCTCGTGGGCATGGGATCGGCCGCGGTCGTCAATTATAATTCCGGCGATGGCCTACAAGGACCTACGGGACTACCTGAGTGCGCTCGAGCGACGCGGCAAGCTGCACCACGTGAAGAAGGAGGTGGATCCGGACTGGGAGGTGACCGCGGTCATGCGCCGCGTGTTCCAGCGGATCCCGCCGGCCCGTCGCCCCGCGATGATGTTCGAGCGCATCAAGGGGTTCTCGATGCCCCTGGTGGCGGGGATCCTCGGGGCCTCGCCCGAGGTGTACGCGCTGTCGCTCCAGACGACGGTGGACAAGATCGCCGACAAGTGGGCGGAGGCGCAGACGAAGCCCATTCCGCCCGTGCGCGTGAACCGCGGACCGGTGAAGGACATCGTGCTCAAGGGCGATCGGGCCGACATCACGAAGCTGCCGCTCTGCATCTGGACACGCGGCCAGGACCCGGCGCCCTACGTGACCGCGCCGTGCGTGGTCTCGAAGGATCCCGAGACCGGCGAGCGCAATGTGGGAACGTACCGGCTGATGCAAAAGGGGCCGAGGAAGTACGGGATCTTCCTCAGCAACGCCTGGCGCGACATGTACCCGCACATCATGAAGAACGAGAAGCAGGGCAGGCCGACGCCCTGCGCGGTCGTGATCGGGTGCGATCCGCCCGTGCCGCTGACGTCGGTGGCGCGCGTCCGCGGTGACGAGTTCGGCGTGGCCGGCGGCCTTCGGGGCGAGCCACTCGAGGTGGTCACCTGCGAGACCAACGACCTCGAGGTGCCGGCTCACGCCGAGATCGTCGTCGAGGGCTTCATCCCGCCAGGCGTGCGGGAGCCGGAAGGGCCGTTCGGTGAGTACACCGGCTACATGGGGGCGTCGGGGCCGAGCTTCGTCATCGAGGTCACCGCCATCACCCACCGGACCGATCCCATCTACCAGGCCTTCTTCAGCCAGATGCCGCCGAGCGAGTCGAGCTGTATCCGCGGCACCGGGCGCGACGTGGCCTTGTTCAAGCATCTGACCCGCGATTTGAAGCTTCCGGTGCGCGACGTCCATCTCCTGGAGGCTGGCGGGGGCGCGGCGTTCCTCGGCATCTCCCTCCGCCGGGATCACCCCGGGCTGCCGCAGCGCGCGATGTGGGCGGTGTGGGCCTATGATCCCTCGTGGTCGAAGTGGGTGGTGGTCGTCGACGAAGACATCGACGTGCGCGACTATTTCCAGGTCCTGTGGGCGATGTCGTGGCACGTCCAGCCCACGCGGGACGTCTACATCAACCGTGACACCGCCGGCGTGGCGCTCGACCCCTCGGTGTCCGAGGAGGCGGACTCGGACGAGCGGAAGACCGTGCCCTCCTCCAAGATCGGCGTCGATGCGACGCGGAAGCACAAGTTTCCGGCCCGCTCCATCCCGCCCAAAGAAGATCTGGACCGGGTGGACGCGCAGTGGGGTGAGTACGGAATCGAGGAGGCTTAGGATGTCCTAAACTTTGTCTTGTGGCATCCCGACGTCATGGAGTACCCTCGATAAAATGCACGCTGGTCTTCGCCTGAGCGTCCTCCTCCTCCTCAGCTTCATCGTGTTCACGCCCTTTGCGGGCGCCGCCACCTATGAGGCGTGGACGGACGGGCTCTTCGACGCGGACTTCGACGCCGAGGTTCTGGCGGCTCTCAACCTTCAGAGCGTGATCGAGAGAGCACCCATCAGCAGCGGTGACTGTGTCGATGTCGTCGTCGCGGTCGTCTTGCCCGGCAACGACACGGCCGTCGACCTGACCGATCCCTCCCCCCGAACTGCCCGGGCTCCTCCGACTTCGTAGCTCTCGCCCGTTGACGTGCTGCCGCTGCCCGGCGTAATCGTGCCGGTCGCAGTGGTCAACAGAGCCTCTCCTCACTCGGGAGAGGGGGCAACGAGACTACGTCCCTCCGATGAATGGAGGCGGTATGAGTTCTGGATTTTCGTGTCCGGCCCGTGCCAAGAAACTGGACGGAGAGGCGCCATGAGCGGAATCGCTGGCTTCCTCGCGCCTTCGTCTGAACGCCCCGATCCGAGCGTCCTCGAGCGCATGACGCGCTCGCTGCAACACCCAGGCGGCGACGCGTGGGGGTACTACGTCGACGATCGCTTCGGACTGGGCGTGGCCCGGCGCCTCAGGAGGGCCGGAGAAAGCGGCGACCGGCCCGTCACGAACGGGGATGGGTCGGTGCACGTCGTCCTGGACGGCTCGATCTATAACTTTCCTGAGATTCGTGATGACCTGGTGAGTCGGGGTCATCGTTTCGCGACGACGGGTGATACCGAGGTCGTCGCCCATGCCTGGCAGGAGTTCGGCGACGGCTGTCTGAGCCTGTTCAACGGCGTGTTTGTGCTCGCCATCTGGGACCAGCAGCGTGAGCAGCTCTTCCTGGCCGGGGATCGCATGGGCGAGAAGCGTCTCTATTACGCCGTGGCGAAGGGCTGGCTGATCTTCGGTTCGGAACTGCGGGCGGTCCTGGCGCACCCCGCTGTGGACCACGAGCTCGAGCTGACGGTGTCGCGGTCTCTCGAGTTCGACCTCGTTCCCGAGCCGCATTCGATCATCTGCGGCATCAGCAAGCTTCCACGCGCGCACTCGTTGACGGCGTCCAATGGCAGGGTGACGGTTCAGAGCTACGGGGATATTCCGTCCGGCGCCCAAGGAACCGCCAGAGCATAGCCGGCCTCTATCCGGCGATATAGGTTCCTATATCGTACGGTGGATTTAACCGCCGTGGCCGCCCGCTTAGCCTGTTGCGGATGCGATTCCGGCGATCCGCACTCCTCGGGTTGGGTCTCTCCCTCTTGCTCTGGGCCACGGCCTGGGGCGAGCCAGTCACCGTCCGCTTTCCGGAAGGGGTGACGCGCGCTTTTCCCGCCGTCCGGTCGCTGGAGGGCAAGACGCTCGCGTTCGGCGATTTCGTCCAAATAGCCCGCGAGGACCGCGTCCAGAGCCGGTTGGTGTTCCGCTTCAAGGACGGCTCGGTTCACGATGAGAGCGTGGTCTTCTCCCAGCGCGGGGTGTTCAAGATGGAGAGCTACCGCCTCATCCAGCGTGGCCCCTCGTTTCCGGAGACCCTGGAAGTCTCGATCGACCGGCAGAGTGGGGCGTACACGGTCCGCCATCGCGGCGACGAAGACAGCCCCGAAGAAGTCCTGGACGGCAAGTTCGAGGTCCCCGACGACGCGTACAACGGCATGCTGACGCTGATCCTCAAGAACCTGCCACCCGGGACGGCCGACACGGTCAGCATGGTCGCCTTCACACCGAAGCCACGCGTGGTCAAGCTGCGGCTCACTCCGATGCCCGACGAGCAGGTTCTGCTCAACGAGGCGCCGGCGCAGGCCGCTCGCTACGTCATCCGTCCCGAGCTGGGGTTCTTCGCGTCCCTGCTGCTCTTCGATGCGCCCAGCGTGCGCTGCTGGATCCTCCCCGGCGAGGCCCCGGCCTTCTTGAAGGCGGAGGGCCCGCTCTATTTCATGGGACCGATCTGGCGCATCGAGCCGTTCTGAGCTCGCTCACCGGGACGGGATGATCGGCAACAGCACGTAGGACGCGCGATCGCCGCCGGCGTGCAGCGTCACGGTGCCGCCGAAGACGTCGCGTGGCCGGCTGATCGGGTCGTTGTGGGTCATGCCGCCGGTGCCCCGCGTGCTGTAGTGGAACCTCTTCCCGAACTCGTCCAGGTCACCCTCGTACTCGTAGTCCTTCCCGCGCACCGTGAGCGCCACGCGCCAGCCCGCCGGCACGACGATACAGGTGGGCAGGATCTCCACCTCGCACTCGTACACCTGGTCGGGCGCCAGCGGCTCGGCGCGATCGTGCGGGTGATAGGGCTGCCCGGGCGCGCTCTTCGTGGGATCGACCCGACGATGGGAGGCGCGGAGCCAGCCGTTGGCGATGGGCGTGTTCGGATCGGTCGAGCCGAAGAACGTGAGCTCCCGACCATTCGGGTCGAAGACGCGCACGACCAGGAACAGGTCGGCGTCGACGGTGGATGACGAGACGAACAGCTTGGCCGCGATGGGCCCGGTGATCTCGGTCTCGCGGGTCGTCGTCATCGCGAACGTCACGCCCTGGCCGAGCGCGTCGTACGCCACCGTGCCCGGCGCTCCCGGCGCGTCGGTCAACGCCAGCGCGGCCGGATCGAGATAGAACTTCGTCCACCTCGTGCGGGCCAGCGGCCATTCGTGCTCGTGGCGCAGGACGAACTTCTCGCCGGGATGGCGGATGTTGAGCGTCACCCGTGGCGTCTTCTCCCAGCCGTTGGCCACGCTCTTCAGGAAGTGATCGAAGAATTTCTTCTGCAGCGCGAGGCCGTAGCCAGACGAGAACAGCGACCAGTGCGACTCGCCGTGGACCTCGAGCCACTTCTCCGTGGAGGACGCCTGCACGAAGCCGTTGAAGTTCCCGCGCGGGTGGATGCCCTGGCCGCCCCAGTTGGCGCAGGACAGGAGCGGCACCGTGACCTGGGACAGATCGGCCGAGCGCTCCTTGTGCCAGTCGTCGCAGAGCGGATGGGCGAGGAGGTCCACGTGAGGATCGGTGCGGTTCTTCGCGAGGTCGTCGTCGGGCAACGTCTCGGGGCCGGCGACGGACTCGCCGGTGTTCGGGTTCTTCTTCGCGCGGATGCCGAGCCCGTGCTGCACGGTGAGCGCCTGGATGGGCGCCCAGCGCTTCATGAACTCGCTGAGGATACCGCCGTGATACGCGGGATCGCGGTAGAAGTCGTTGAAGCCCTCCCACGGGATGATCGCGGCCAGGTGGCGAGGATGGGGCTTGGCGGCCACGCGCCACTGGTTGACGGCGTAATAGGAGATGCCGAGCATGCCGACCTTGCCGTTGCTCCACGGCTGCGTTCCCGCCCACTCGATGCAGGCGGCGAGGTCGTCGTCCTCGCGCGGACAGAGCGGATCGAGGTAACCGGGCGACCACCCCGAGCCGCGCGAGTCGACGCGGACGACGACGTATCCGTGGGGCACCCAGCGCTCGGGATCGGTGACTTCCCACGCCTGGTACTTGTTGGTCGAGCCCTCGAGGATCTCGGGGTGGTCCAGGATCATCTTCTGCCATTGCATCGGGTAGCCCTCCTGATAGGAGAGCCCCTTGGCGTATACACCGTGGGAGAGGATGACGGGGTAGCGACCGTCGGCGATCGGACGATACACGTCGGCGCACAGCACGATGCCGTCGTCCATCGCGATCGGGACGTGCCAGTCGATGCGCATGCCGTCGCGGATCTCAGTCCGCATTTTTATCCCCGCGGATTCGGTCATTGCGTTTCTCCCTTCGTCCTCGCTCGAGATTTCGGCGTCCGTTTGGTTCGGGGCGCTCAACGTACCATGAGCCTCGAGTGACGCCAATCGCGACCGGCACCTGCCCGGACGACCGATTCCCGTCATCAGCCCGCGTATTGAATCTCTGACACATTGCGCGCATTTGTCCTGGGAAACTATGATTCTGCTGTCATGCGTTCAGGAGTCCCCATCGCGGGAGGGAGGGCGTTCTCGTCGCGCTGGGCGCCGCCGACGGCCCTCGGCCCCGACTCTCTTCACCACGCGTACCAATGATCCCCGTTATCGAACTCGACAAGATCGCGCGGGCCCGGCTTGATGATGCTAAAACGTTGCTGTCTACTGGCCGCTTTGATGGTGCTACGTATTTGTGTGGTTACGCCGTAGAGGTCGCCCTCAAGGCGAGGATTTGTCGCACACTGAACTGGCCCGAGTTTCCGAGCACAGGCGTACCGGAGCTTCCAGACCCACGAACTCGATGTGTTGTTACGTCTATCCGGGCAGGAGCCAAAAATTAAGCAGAATCACTTTACGATCTGGAACACGGTCGCGGTTTGGAAGGTCGAGTCACGCTACAATGTCATCGGCACAGCGCAGCAAGCTGACGCCGTAGCGATGATCCAAGCAGCCGACGGGTTATTGGTGGTCCTATGACAGTGGCGGAACTCACAGAGAAATTTACCCGGCTGGAGTCTCAGATTGCCCAGGAGAAGGGCGACTTTACTCTTTTCGCCCTTTTCATGCGTGAGGACGTTCCCGACCGTTGGGATTTGATTGTTTCTGCGCCGTGGCTTGGTGATGACAAGCGGGCTGCCGTTAGCTACCTGGTCGACCAGATCAAGTCAAAGCTTGGCGAGCGAGATCTGACTAATCTCTCGCGGATCGTACTGATAGACCCGAAGGATGTTGCCGTTGAGAACCTCAACAGGGCTATTCACGTTGAGCATGGAAGCGTCGAGGTCAGAGACAGCAATTTCTTCGGATTGCCTATCAAGCATGCGTACATAATCACGTCGAAGCGACCCCCGGCGGCGGCGGCAACCTAGCTGCCGGTCGGGCGCACCGCCCGGAGACCTCTTCATCCGCCCGCGCGACATCAGGCACTCCCCTACGCCGGGATGATGGGCAGCACCACCCACGACTGGCGATCGCCGCCGGAATGAATGGTGACGCGGTTGTCGAAGACCGCCTTCGGCCGGCTGTCCGGATCGTTGTGGGTCATGCCGCCGGTGCCACGAGTGCCGTAGTGGAAGGCCTTGCCGAACTCCGATAGCTCGCCCTCGTACTCGTAATCACGGCCGCGCACGTTCAGCACCACGCGCCAACCGGCAGGCAGCACGATGGAGGTCGGCAGGATCTCGACGTCACCCTCGTAGACGTCTCCGGGCGCCAATGGCTCGACGCGATCGTGCGGATGGTAAGGCTGCCAGGGCTTGCTCTTCTTCGGGTCGAGGCGCCGATGCGACGCGCGCAGCCAGCCGTTGGCGATCGGCGTGTTGGGGTCGGTCGACCCCATGAACGTCAGCTCCTTGCCGCTCGGGTCGAACACGCGCACCACGAGGAAGAGGTCGGCGTCGGTGGTCGATGACGAGATGAACAGCTTGGCCGCGATGGGGCCGGTGATCTCGGTCGGGCGGTCGAGGGTCATCGAGAAGAGCACGCCCGAGCCCAGCGCCTCGTACTGGATCTTGGCCGGCGTGTCGATCGGCTTCGGGCTCAACGCGCGGCCGGCGACGTCGAGGTAGAGCTTCGTCCACTGCGTGCGGGCCAGCGGCCACTCGTGCTCGTGGCGCAGCACGAACTTCTCGCCGGGATGCCGGACGTTCAGCGTGACCCGCGGCATCTTCTCCCAGCCGTTGTCCATGCCCTTCAGGAAGTGATCGAAGAACTTCTTCTGGAGGGCCAGGCCGTACCCGGACGAGAACAGCGACCAGTGCGAGTCGCCGTGGACCTCGAGCCATTTTTCCTTCGCGTTCGTCTCCGTGAAGCCGTTGAAGTTGCCGCGTGGGTGGATGCCCTGGCCTCCCCAGTTGGCGCACGTGAGCAGGGGCAGCGTCACCTTGGCGAGATCGGCGGACCGTGAGCGGTGCCACTCATCGTCGAGCGGGTGCCTTTTCAGGTCCTCGAAGACGTCGACGCGGTTCTTGGCCAGCTCCTCGTCGGAGAGCGTGACCGGCCCGGCCACCGATTCACCGGTGTTGGGATTCTTCTTCGCGCGCGCGCCGAGGCCGTACTGGATGTTCACGACCTGGTGCTTCGCCCAGAGCTTCTGGAACTCGCTGAGGATGCCGCCGTGGTAGCCGGAGTCGCGGTAGCGGTCGTTCTGGCCCTCCCACGGGATGATCGCGGCCAGGGGTGGCGGGTGCAGGCCGGCGACCCGCCACTGGTTGCTCGCGTAGTAGGAGATGCCGAGCATGCCGACCTTGCCGTTGCACGCGGGCTGCGTGCCCGCCCACTCGATGCACTGGTAGAGGTCCTCGATCTCGCGCGCGCTGTTGCAGTCCATGACGCCGGGCGACCAGCCGGCGCCGCGTGAATCCACCCGGATGACGATGTAGCCGTGGGGGATCCAGCGTTCGGGGTCGGTGACCTCCCAGTTCTGGTACTTGTTGGTCGAGCCCTCGAGGATCTCGGGGTGATCCTCGACCATTTTCTTCCACTGGTGCGGATAGCCGTCCTGGTAAGCGAGCCCCTTGGCGTAGACGCCGTACGTGAGGATCACCGGATACCTGCCGTCGGCGATCGGCGCGAACACGTCGGCGCGCAGCACGGTACCGTCGTCCATCGGGATCGGCTGGTGCCACGTGATCTTCATGCCGTCGCGGATTTCGGTGCGCGCCTTCACATCCGGGGACTCGTCCATGGACGTCACCTCTTCGGGGAGCTCAAGCTACCACGGTCCCGTGACCTCGGCGACGCCATTGCGCCCGCGCGCCGCCCGAACCTATGATGCCGGCGTCGATCCGGGCCATCCAGGGCCCCTACCCGGTCGGTAATCCTCGGCACAACCCGACATGAGGCTGGCGTTTCCATCCGGCGAGACGGGCGCCCGCGACCAGTCGTTCCGGATGATCGTGAAGCCCGAGATCTGGGGGCGCGAGGCCCGGCTCCGGTTTTCCAACGTGCTCGGCGCGAGACCCGTCACGTTCGATGGCGTCTTCGTCGGGCTGCACCAGACGAGCTCCGCCATCGTCCCCGGCACCAACCGCCGCGTGACGTTCGCCGGCAAGGCCAGCGTCAGGATCCCGCCCGGTGAATCGGCGTGGAGTGACGCCGTCGCCCTTTCGTTCGTCCGCAATGCGGCGGCGTCGGAGCTCGCCGGCCGTAAGCTGGCGGTGAGCTTTCACATCGCGGGCGAGAGCGGCCCGATGACGTGGCACGCCAAGGCGTTGCAGACGTCCTACGTGACGATGCCGGGCGCCGGATCGAAGGGCCACGACGAGAGCGAGTCGGTCTTTCCGCTGAGCACGGCATCGTGGTACTTCCTCGATGCGCTCGACATGAAGGTGCCGGCCGGCGCGTACGCCGTCGTCGCCTTCGGCGACTCCATCACGGACGGGACGCTGTCGACGCTGAACGGTGACGACCGCTGGCCCGACGTGCTCGCGCGGCGGCTGCGCGCCGTTCACGGCAACCGTGTTTCGGTGGTCAACGCCGGCATCGGCGGCAACCAGGTGGTCGGACCCGGGGAATACTCGACGCAGAAGCCCTTCCCCGGCGGGCCGTCGGCGATGGCGCGCCTCGAGCGCGACGTGCTGTCACTCTCCGGCGTGGCGACCGTGATCTGGCTCGAAGGTATCAACGACTTCAGCAAGAACGGCAATGCGACGGTCGAAGCCGTGCAGGCCGGGATGAGGGAGACCGTCGGCCGTATTCGCTCGCGCGTTCCAGGCGTGCGCGTCATCGGCGCCACGCTGCCGCCCGCGCTGGGCGCGACCAACGCGAATCATGGGTTTCCCGAACAAGACGAGAAGCGCAAGGCGCTCAACGAATTCATCCGCACGTCGGGGGTCTTCGACGGCGTCGCCGACTTCGACAAGGTGATCGTGGATCCCACCACGGGCGCGATGAAGACGGAGTTCGTGCACAACACCACGACGGGAGGCGACGGCGACAAGCTGCACCCGAACCGGCTGGGCTACATCGTCATGGGGCGATGGCCCCCCATGAGGGTGGAGGCGTCGTGAGTCGTTCCACGCCAGTCCGCGCGGGTGCCGTGCTCATCCTCGCCTCACTCGTCTCCGCGTGCGGCTCGGTCACGCCGAAGATGCCGCCGGAGGCGACCGGTGGCGCCGTGCCGACCACGTATCTCGCGAATCGGATGCCCACGCCGCGGGAGAAGTTCGCTATGCACTCCGTCGAGAATTCATACTTCGGCGTCACTGACACCCGGCGCAGTCTGCCGCTCGGCGTGCTGCTGGGGCCCATCGGGGTGGCCGCGAACATGGCGCACGTCCGGGGCGAGAGTGAGCGGCGGAGTGATGAGGTGAAATCGCTGCTTGGCCTCGACGCCGGCGCACTGCTGCGCGCCGAGGCACCGGACCTCCGGTCCGTCGACGGCGCACCGATGGATGGACGGCGTCTGGAGGTGATCCCGTCCGCGGCGTTGATCTTCGTCGACGACGACACGTTCCAGCTCATCTGTTTCGTCAACGCCGCGATGCTCGAGGGCAGCCGGGAGACGTGGCGTGCGCGTTATGGCGTCAACGCCGAGGGCGCACTTCGCCGGAGAGCTGGGGACGTTCCGGGATTACGCGATCGAGACGACGGACCTGACGCTGTACATGCCACTCTACGAGTCGCGCCTGCCGACCCGGGTCATCGGCAACGACGGGATTGGCCTGATCGAGCTGAGGCGCAGTGGAGTGCGGAAGCTCACGCCACGCTAGGACGACGCCGCGGCCAGGATCTCCCGGACGGCGACCAGTGCGGACTCCAGCGCGCCTTGCATCCACGTGTGCGTCAGCGAGACATGCTCGCCGGCGAAGTAGATGCGGCCCTCGGGAGCGACGACGTGGCGATGCAGCGCGGTGTGCTGTCCGGGCATGAACCAGGCGAACGCGCCGCCGCTCCACGGGTGAGTGTCCCAGCTCCAGCTGGCCGTGCGGCGTACGACGTCCAACTTCGCGAGCTGAGGGTGAACGCGAGCCAGGTGGCGGAGCGCCACCTGGCTCCGCTCGCTGTGCGCCATCGACGCCCAGCGCCGCGCCGTCTGGCCCCAGCTGTACGA
>MNEG01000066.1 GCA_001917585.1 Candidatus Rokubacteria bacterium 13_1_40CM_68_15 | reverse complement strand
TCGTTGGCCTGGAATCCTTCGGGCCCCATCTCCTTCCACCAGTCGAGGAACCGGGGCTGCCACTCCTCGAGCGCTCGCAACAAGCGCCGGTCGTCACGCAGGTTGACGTTGTTGGGGATGCGCTCGAGATAGTCGACGCCGGCCATCAGACTCTCCTCCGGTCGAACTCGCTGCGCTGACCGGTGCCGTAGACGTGCAACGCGCCCTTGCTTCCCACGGCGTTCGGTCGCTGGAATATCCAGTTCTGCCAGGCCGAGAGCCGGCCGAAGATCTTCGTCTCGAGCGTCTCCGGCCCCGCGAAACGCAGTGACGCTTCCATGCCGGTCAGCGCATCCGGGGAGAAGGCCGCGCGCTCCTCGAGGGCCAGACGGACCTCGTCGTCCCAGTCGATGTCGTCGGGCGTGAAGGTCACGAGCCCCGCGTCCCCGGCAGCCTCGGCGTCCATGTCCTGCCCGATCCGTCCCTTCAGATCGTCCACGCGCCCCGGCTCGCCCAGGAAGCGCGTGGCGAGCCGCGTGAGGCCGTTGCTCATCGGGTACGCGCCGAAGTTCATCGGCGTGAGTTTCACGGTGGCGGGCAGCCCGTCGTGGCCCTCGCGCGTGCCGGCCAGCATGTACGAGCGGTCGGCGGCCAGAGCCAGCTCGAGCAGCGTGCCCGCGAAGCACGAGCCGGGCTCGATGAGGGCGAAGATGGACCGGGACGACGCATCGAGACGCTTGAGGGTGCGCTTGAGGTAGAGGCGGATCTCGCGGACCAGCCAGTCGCCGGCGTGGTCGACGAGCGTGCGATCGTACGCCTCCACGCGCTCGGCGTCGCCGACGGTACGCAGCACCCAGAGTCCGATGGCTTCCTCGTTCGCTCGGAGGTGGAGGATCAGGTCGTCGAGCTCGCGCGCGACGGCGAGCGGCCAGAAGCCGACACCGGCGGCCTGGATGCCGGCGACGTCGCCCGGCGGCGCCGCGTCGGGCCCGTGAACGGTGATCTCGGCGAGGCCACGGACGCGCTCGATGCCGCACGTCACGAACCGGTAGCGGATGCGATCGCCCTCGACCGTGCGCTCGAGCGGCGTCAGCGCGATGCCCCGCTCGCCTTTCGGGCGATCCGTGCGAGCGGCGAGCTCCTGCGCGCGACGCCGGGCGGTCTCCGGGAGCTTCGACCGCGAGACCACCTCGTCCACGAATCCCCACTCGACCGCCCGCGGGCCCTTGATGCCTTCCTCGAGCGTGCAGAAGACGTCGGCGCGGTCGCGGCGCACGCGGCGCTTGTCCACCAGGCGCGTGAGGCCGCCGGTGCCCGGCAGGACCGCGAGCAGCGGCACCTCGGGCAAGGCGACGGAGGTATTGCCGTCGTCGGCCATGACGATGTGCTGGCAGGCCATGGCCAGCTCGTAACCGCCCCCGGCGCACGGGCCGTTCACGACGCAGATCCACGCCTGCTTCGACTCGCTCGAGGCTTCCTCGATGGCGTTGCGCGTCTCGTTCGTGAACTTGCAGAAGTTCACCTTCCATCCGTGCGACGACTGCCCGAGCATTCTGATGTTGGCGCCCGCGCAGAAGACGCGCTCCTTGCCGGACGTCAGCACGACCGCGCCGATCTCGGGATGCTCGAAGCGCAGCCGCTGTACGGCGTCGTAGAGCTCGATGTCCACGCCGAGGTCGTACGAGTTGAGCTTGAGCTCGTACCCGGGCCGCAGCCCGCCGTCTTCTTGCACGTCCATCGTCAACGTGGCGATCGGCCCGTCGAAGGCGAGCCGCCAGTGCTTGTACAGCTTCGGCTGGGTTCGGAACTCGACTGGTGACGTGTCCATGGTCTCCGTCCTTACCCGAGTATCACCCACAGGGCCCGGGCCTTGCCGGTGCCGAGGTTTTCCCAGCCGTGCGGAGAGCTGCCGTCGAGCAACGCCGAGTCGCCGGCGTCCAGGACGTGGCGCTCGCCGTTGTAGTTCAGCGCCACGCGACCCTTGAGCACGTAGAAGAGCTTCATCTGGCCGGCCTTGATGACGACCTTGTCCGTCGCCACTCCACGGGACTTCGCGTCGAGCGTCGAGACGACAGCGCGGATCTTGCCCTGGAACAATCCCGCGCCCAGCACGGCCCACCGCTCGCTGCTGCCGTCGAAGGACACCACGGGATAGTCCTTGTTCCTCGAGACGAGCACGCGGCCCGATGGCTGGCCGTCGAAGATGGCCGCGAGGGTGACGCCGAGTGCATCGGCGAGCTTGCGCAGCGTGTTGAGCGAGGGGGTGAGCCGCCCCGACTCGATCTGCGACACCATACTGGGCGTCAGCTCGGCCTTCTCGGCGAGCTGGCGCTGCTGGAGCTCGCGCTCGTTTCTGAGAGCCCGGATCCGGTCGCCGAGCGCGGTCACGGGGCCTCCGTCGAATCGACGCCATCATCGAGCCCGGCCAGCGAGCGCAGCGCGCGGGCCACGAACACCCGGGTCATCTTCTTGCGGTAGAAGTGCGCGTAGTCGGTGTTATCGAGCGGCTTGGCGGGGCCCGCAGCGAGGTCCGCTGCGCGCGTGATGGCCTCCTCGGTGAGACGCTGACCGCGCAGCGATTCGGCGGCCGGCTTGGCCTCACGAGGCAGCGAGGCCACCGCGCCCAGAACGATGCGTGCCTCGCTGACGACGTCGGCGTCCATGCGGAGGTTGACCGCGACCCCGAGGACGGGGAAGTCGAACGAGCCGCGCCGGCGGAGCTTGAGATAGCGTGAGCGCCAGCCGTCGGCGGGCGGCAGGACGATGTCGGCCAGGATCTCGTCGTGACGCTTCGCGAGGTAGTCGATGCCGTCATCCCGGTAGAGCGTGGCGATGGGCACGGTCCGCTCGCCGTCGGCGCTCGTCAGGCGGATGTGCGCGCCCAGGCTCCACAGGACGGGGGCGGTGTCCGACGACGACACCGCCCAGCAGCGTGAGCTCCCCGGTGCCACCAGGCAGATGTCGCCGTCCTTCTTCATGCAGAAGCCGATGGCCTTCCGCCACTCATAGGACTGGTTGTAGTAGTTGCAGCGCGTGTCCACGCACACGTTGCCGCCGATCGTCCCCATGTTGCGAAGCTGCGGCGACGACACGAGGCCGGCGGCGGTCGCGAGCGCCGGGTAGTGGCGCGCGACCTCCGCGTGCTGGGAGACGGCGGTCAGCGTGGTCATCGGACCGAGGCTGAGCCCGCGGCTGGCCGAACCACGAACCCCGCGTAGCTCGCTGATCGCGCCGAGGCCCACGAGGACCTTCGGCTCGAACTGACGACGCTTCATGTTCGGATAGAGGTCGGTCCCGCCGGCGACGATCATGGCGTCGGCACCATGCTCGCCGAGCAAGCGTGCGGCGTCGGCGACCGTCTTCGGCGCCAGATACGTGAAGGGCGGCAGGCGCATCATTGGAGCGGGCGACTCCAGCGCGGCTCGAGCCGTGGGTGGCCTGTTCTAGGTGCGAGCCGGCTTCGTTCGTATTTCCAACTGATTGAAGTCGAACGGATGCTCATCGGCTCGTCTCGTGGTCCGCGAATGGCCGCATGGCGACCGCAGCGGCGTGACTCCAGCCCGGCTCGAGCCGTGGGTGGCCTGTTCTAGGGGCGAGCCAGCTTCGTTCGTAGTTCCAAGTGATTGAAGTCGAACGAATGCTCATCTGCTCGTCTCTTGGTCCGCGAATGGGCGCACGGCGACGGCGTCGGCAGGCTGCCCGAACGCAGATTCCACCACCAGCGGCTCCTTGAACTTGAACAGCGGGATGCGCTCGGGGCCGACGCGCGGCGTCTTGCCCTGGCGCTTCAGGTCCAGGCCCTTGAGGACCTTCTCGGGAGAGATCGGGACTTCGTCGACACGCACGCCGACGGCGTTGTAGACGGCGTTGGCGATGGCCGGCAGCACCGGCAGCAACGGCCCCTGCCCGGCCTCCTTGGCGCCGAACGGGCCTTCGGGATCGTCGGTCTCGACCAGGATCGTGTGGATCTCGGGTGTCTCGAGCGTCGTCGGGCTCTTGTACTCGAGCATCGAAGGATGCTTGTGGAGGCCCTTGCGGAATACCTGCGCCTCCATGAGCGCCTCACCGATGCCCATGTACACGGAGCCTTCGACCTGGCCCTCGACCAGCAGCGGGTTCAGCGCGCGCCCGACATCATGCCCGATCCACACGTCGTGCAGCTCGATCTCTCCCGTCTCTTCGTCGACGGTGAGCTCGACGGCACACGCCGAATACGAGTAGCAGGGCGACGGACCCACGCCTCCGCCCTTGTACTTCCCCGCGCGCTTGGGCGGCGCGTACGAACCCGGAAAGGCCAGCACGCCGTGCATCGCTTCCGCCAGCTCCACCGCGTGGGGGAACGGCACCGCCTTTTCCCAGTCGTCCGGCACCCCGACCTTGCGATCACGAAACACCAGCAGCTCGGCATCCACCTCCAGCTTGCGCGCGACGGCCCGCGCAATGACCGCGCGCAGCCGCTGGGCTGCCTGGATGGCCGCCATACCGCACATGAGCGTGACGCGCGACGAGTAGGAGCCGAGGTCGACAGGCGTGAGCGTCGTGTCGGCGGGGGGGACGTGAACGTCCTTGGGGTCGAGGCCGAGCACTTCCGCCGGCAGGTAGGCGAGGATCGAGTCCGAGCCCTGCCCGATGTCCGTCGCGCCACAGAGCACGCTGATGCCGCCGCTGCGGTCGGCGCGAAGGACGACGCCCGAGTGCGGCATGCTGTTCCAGTAGATGGCCGTGCCGGCGCCTGTCATGTACGCCGAGCAGGCGAACCCGACGCCACGTCGGAGGGGGCCACGCCGCGGCGCGCCGGTCTGCCAGCCGCGCCATTTCTCCCGCCAGCCCGACGCCTCGACGACCTTGTCGATGCACTCGCCGAGGCCGATGGTGGTGACGGTCAGGTGATTGGCCGTCTTGGTGAACGGCTCGCACACGATGCGCCGCCGCATGTCGGCGGGATCGAGTCCGAGCTGTTCCGCGGCCTTGTCGATCTGGACCTCGAGCGCGAAGCGCGGCTGCGGCGTGCCGTGGCCGCGCTTCGGACCACAGGGGGGTTTGTTGGTGAAGACGCGCGCGCCTTCGAACTTGTAGACCGGCATCCTGTACGTGACGGGATTGATGACCCCCGTGTAGAACGTCGAGGCGACGCCGTAGGAACCGTAGGCGCCGCCGTCCAGCCACGTCTTGATGTGGGAGCCGGTGATCTCGCCTTCGCGGGTGAACCCGGTCTTGAGCCACATGAGCACGGGATGCCGGCCGCGGTGGACGTAGAAGACCTCCTCGCGCGTCAGCGTGATCTTGACGGGACGACCGGTGAGCTGCGACAGCTTGCACGCGGCGATCTCGTGGGCGAACGGATCGAGCTTGCCACCGAAGCCGCCCCCCACCGGCGCGGCGATCACGCGGATGTGGGCAGCCGGCACGTCGAGGATCCTGGCCAGCAGGCGATGGACGTAGTGAGGCGTCTGCGTCGACGACCACAGCGTGAGCTTGCCGTCGGCGCCCCACTGGGCCACGGCCGCATGCTGCTCCATCGGCAGATGCGTGTTGCCCTCGTAGAAGAAGACGTCCTCGCGCACGAGATCGGCGCGTGCGAACGCCGCCTCCACGTCGCCGAACTGGAGCGCGACGTTCTTGTGCACGTTGGGGCCGTCGCCGTACTCGTGGATCCGTATTTCCGGATGGCCGAGCGATTCCTCGATCGACATGAGCGCCGGCAGTGGCTCGTACTCGATGTCGATCAGCCGGCAGGCCTGCTCGGCCGTCTCCTCGTCCTGCGCCGCCACCGCGGCGACGGCGTCGCCGACCATCCGCACTCTCTCGTTGCAGAGCGCTTCCTCGTCCTGCGACACGGGCAGGATCCCGAACTTCACCCGCGGCAGGTCGGCGCCCGTGATGACGGCGTACACGCCGGGCACCGCCTGCGCGCGCGCCGTGTCGATCCGCTTGATCAGCGCGTGGGGGTGGGTCGAGCGCAGCAGCTTGCCGTGAGCCATGCGCGGCATCACGAGATCGTCGGCATAGCGGGTCTCGCCCACGACCTTGGCCCAGGCGTCGACCTTGGGCAGCGGCTGACCGATGATGCTGAACTCGTGCTTGTTCACTTCCGCGCTCCCATGCGCATCGACGCCAGCTCGACGGCGTCGAGGATCTTCGTGTAGCCCGTGCAGCGGCAGAGGTTCCCGGCCAGCGCCTCCTTGATCTCGTCACGCGTCGGCGTCGGCGTCTCGTCGAGCAGCGCCTGGGCCGTGAGGAGGATGCCGGGCGTGCAGTATCCGCACTGGGCGGCGCCGAGCTCGGCGAACGCTTGCTGTAAGGGATGGAGCTCGCCGCCTTCGGCCATGCCCTCGATCGTCGTGATCGCCCGCCCCTCGATCGCGACCGGCAGCGCCAGGCACGAGAGCACGGGCTCGCCGTCCACCAGGACGGTGCAGGTTCCGCACTCCCCCAGCTCGCAGCCGTGCTTCGTTCCCGTCAGCCCCAGATCTTCGCGAAGGACCTCGAGCAGCGTCTTGTGGACGGGAGCCAGGACTTCGCGGCTCTCGCCGTTGACCGTGAGCGCCAGACGCACCTTCATCGGAGCTCCCACCCCGGGCGGGATGTCCGGAGTTAATCACTGCTTAACAGCGGTTTAAAAATACTGAACCGGCTCAGGGCCGTCAAGGCATTAACGAGGGGCCGGCTGATGGCCATCCACTTGCACTTACTCCCGCTCGAGAGGAGGTGAGCGAGATGCCCTATATCCTGGCCTGGCTCCTGGGCGTTCCGGTCACGATCCTGGTTCTCGTCTGGCTGATCAATCACGGTTGATGAGCGCCCGTCGGCCCCGGGCGTGAGACCGCCTTCCGACGATCCCGCTCGGTAGCGGCACGCCCAGGCCGGCGAATCCGTTGCGCACGCCGTCACGGAAGTCTGCGAATCTACGTTCGGCACCTTCGTTGCACTTTTGCACGCGGTGGCCCTTCGCGTCGTCCTCGCGTTGCTCCTGCTCGTGGTCGCGGTCGCCCATGCCCACCATCCGACACCGCAGGCCGTGCTTCGCGACCCCAACCCATCGGGTGTGATCGCGACCGTGTCGACCGGCGGCGCCATCGACCCCGAGAATCCGTTCTTTCAGAGTGTGGGCAGCAACGGGCGGCGGTGCGGCTCCTGTCACGATCCGGCGGAAGGTTGGACGATCACCCCAGGGGGCGCGCGCGCCCGCTTCGACGCGAGCGGGGGGCTCGACCCTCTCTTCCGCTTCAACGACGGCGCCGTCTCGCCGCGCGCCGACGTCTCGACCGTCGAGGCGCGCCGGAGCGCCTACCGGCTGCTGCTCGAGCGCGGCTTGATCCGCGTCGGACTACCGGTCCCAGTCGATGCCGAGTTCAGCCTCGACGCCGTCGACGATCCCTACGGCTACGCCACTGCCCGCGAGCTGTCGGTCTTCCGCCGCCCGCTGCCGACGACGAACCTCCGCTTCGTCACGAGCATCATGTGGGACGGCCGCGAGCCCGCGCTCGGCACTCAGGCCGATGGTGCGGCGCGCGATCACGCCCTGTCTTTGCGAGCGCTGACCGCCGACGAGCGGGCCAAGATCGTCAGCCTGGAATCGGGACTCTACACGGCGCAGATCTCGGACAACACCGCGGGCGTACTCGATGCCGACGGCGCGCGAGGAGGGCCCGGCCCCCTCATCGATCAGCCCTTCCATCCCGGCATCAACAGCGGCGCGACCGCCGATCGCGCCGTCTTCACCCTGTTCGCGCCGTGGGCGAACGCCCGCGGACGCCTCGCGCCGAGCCGCCAGGCCATCGCACGCGGCGAGGCGATCTTCAACCATCGCGCCTTCCGCCCGCGCGGCGTCTCCTGCAGCACGTGTCATGACGCACCCAATGCGGGCAGCAATTCGAGTGGCGCGTTCGTGAGCCTCGGACTGAGCGACGCCGGGTTGCGGACACCCGACCTGCCCGTCTACACGTTGCGCTGCGCGGGCACCGGCGGCGTCATGCGGACCACGGACCCCGGTCGCGCGCTCGTCACCGGCCGGTGTGAGGACGTCGGCCGGTTCAAGGTTCCTGCGCTGCGCGGGCTGGCCGCGCGCGCGCCGTACTTCCACAACGGCTCGGCGGAGACCCTCGAGGACGTCGTGGAGTTCTACGACCGCCGGTTCTCGATCGGGTTGACGGGCGCGGAGCGAGCGGACCTGATTGCCTTTCTGCGCGCGCTCTGACTCACTCGGAGGCGGTCCCTCACGTGTGAGCCGCGTTTTCTCGAATCCCGGCCCCTCTCCACGTAGCTGCCACGCGATGGCGCGTACTTACGCGATGGCACGGTTCGTGTACCCTTCAAAAGTTCTGATGCTGCGCGGATCGCCTGCGACGAGCCTCCTCGATGTCCTCGACCGGGTACTGGACAAGGGCATCGTGATCGACGCCTGGGTCCGAGTGTCTCTCGTCGGCATCGACCTCATCACCGTAGAAGCCAGCATCGTCGTGGCGTCCATCGAGACGTACCACCATCACTTCGATGCGATGGCCCTCAGAACGCCCGCCGTGAGACGAGCGGCGTGAAGGGGAGGCTCGCGACGTGCTGACGCCTGCCGAGCGCGCTCTGCTGTTCCGAGCCTGCTGGGACCATGCAGTGGCCACCTGCGCGGATTGTGGCGGCGCGTTTCAATCGGGCGAGCTCGCGGCCGATCTGGTCAGCGGCCGCAGCAACCTCTGCCCGTCGTGCCGCACCGACCTGACCGATTCCATTCGAGAACATCTCGTCTCGTGCGCGGCGTCTACTGTTCTGATGGCTCGCGATACGCGTGTGGACGGGAAGCTGATCCGCGAGGGCGGCGTCGGCGCTTAGTCGGACTTCTTCCTCGTCTTCGGGCGGCGATCACTCCGGAGGCCGCGCTCCCAGAGATATTCCTTCTCCCCCATGTGCTTGGCCACCCAGCGACCGAGAACGAAGAAGGTGTCGCTCAGACGGTTGACGTAGCGCAGCGGCCCCTCGCCGAGCGGCTCGACCCGCGACAGCTCGAGGATCCGCCGCTCGGCCCGGCGGCAGACGGTTCGCGCCTGGTGAAGGAAGGCGTTGATGCGTCCGCCTCCGGGCAGCGTGAACGAGCGGAGCGGCTCGAGGTCTTGCTGGCAGTGATCCATCAGGCGCTCGAGCGCCGTCACCTCGGCCTCACCGATCCTGAACATGCCTTCGTACTCGGCGCCCGGTGGCGTGGCCAGCTCGCTGCCGAGATCGAAGAGCTCGTTCTGGATCTTGCGGAGGACCTCGTCGAGCCAGCGATGATGCTCGCCCTGATCGAGGCGCTCCTCGTTGAACGTCCGGACGAGCCCGACGATGGCGTTCAGCTCATCGATCGTTCCGTACGCCTCGATGCGGGGGGAATCCTTCGGCACGCGCCGGCCGCCGACGAGCGCGGTATCGCCCTTGTCCCCCAGGCGGGTGTAGACGCGCGTGATGCTGATGGTCATGGCCGCCTCCGTGGTGCGCCGACGCCGGTATTCTACTCGACCCGACGACGGCGCACCGGACGCGCGCCGAGCGTTACTGCGGCTTGACCAGGAAGTGAGCGCGGCGGTTCTTGGCCCAGCACGCCTCGTTGTGATCGGTGCAGAGGGGCCGTTCCTCGCCGTAGGAGATGACGCTCAGGCGGCTCTGCGCCACTCCCTGACTGACCAGATAGTTCATGGTCGCCCTGGCGCGGCGCTCGCCCAGCGAGAGGTTGTACTCGTTGGTGCCCCGCTCGTCGCAATGGCCCTCGATGAGCACCAGCATGGTGGCGTTGCTCTTCAGCCACGCCGCGTTGGCGTCCAGCGTCTTGGCGTCGGTCGGCCGGATCTCGTACTTGTCGAAGTCGAAGTTGACGTCCTTCAGCTCGGTGACCGTCCGGAAGGTGCCCGGCTGCGGGCGGGCCGTCGCCGACACGGCCCGGTTGACCGCGCTGCCACTGCTCGGGCTGCTGGTACTGCTGCTACCGCCGCCACTGCCGACGGTGCTCCCGGTCCCACTGCTGAAGCTCGCGGCGCCGCCCGGCGCCGGCGCCGACGCCATCGACGTCGCCGGTCGCTTGGCGCAGCCGGCGGCCGCCAGGATCAGTAGCATCGCGGGCACTGCCATGAATCGCGTCGTCATTGCGTTCCTCCAGTCCGTGCCGTCCGTTGCTCTCGACGCGCCCGGCCTCGCCCCGGCATCAACCGCCGGAGGACTCTCAGCAGCTCCGGGCCCTCGGTCCTCAGTTCTTCCATCGAATACAGCGCGAGCTTCCGCAACACCGCCTCGCCGGAGGGACGGAGCGCGACCGAGACTTCGCGCCGATCGCTACCGTCACGCCGGCGTGTGACCATGTCGCGCTCGACCAGCCGGTCGACGAGCTCCACGACGCTGTGGTGGCGGAGCTGGAGCCGCTCGGCCAGCGCTCCGATCGTGGTCGCCCCACGGCCGTCCAGGCCCTTGAGCTGCAGGAGCAAGAGATACTGTTGGGGCTCGATACCGGCCGCCCGGGCAGCCTCCTCGCGGCGCCGCATGAAGCGCCGGATCTGGTAACGCAGCTCGGCCAGGGTCTCGTAGTCGACCGGCGAAGCCGCCCCCGCCTCCCGCCGTGTGGCCGCCATGGCCAGGCGATTATATCGCCGACCGATATAAAGGCGTTGTACTTTTTTCACCGAGCGCCGCCCTTGAACGGGGGCGGCGCCTGGACGATGATCGGTCCGTGATCGCGCGCGCCCGGGCGGTCCTCGCCGCGGCCTCCACCATTCACTTCGTGCACGATGGCTTTTCCGACATCCTCTACGTCTTCCTTCCGCTGTGGGCGAATGAGTTCGGGTTGAGCCTCGCCCAGGTCGGCGTGATCCGGACCACGTACACGGGCGGTATGGCGCTCTTCCAGATACCGGCCGGCTTCCTGGCCGAGCGGTGGGGCGAGCGCCGCTTGCTGGTGGGCGGCACCGCCGTCACCGCGCTCGGTTTCGTCGCGGCGGGGTGGGCCGGCGGCTTCCTGTCCCTGCTCGTGATATTGCTGGCCGCCGGGCTGGGCTCCGGTGTCCAGCATCCGCTCTCGTCGTCGCTGATCTCGAAAGCCTACGAAGGCGGCGGGCGCCGCGCCGCGCTCGGTACCTATAACTTCTCCGGCGACGTCGGCAAGGCTGCCGTCTCGGCCGTCGTCGCCTTCGCGGCGGCGGTCTTCGGCTGGCGTGCCGCCGGCGCCACCTACGGCCTGCTCGGGCTCATGGTGGCGGCTGTCCTCCTGATCGTTCTGGTTCGACTGGGCGCCGGCGGGGCGACGTCCGTGGACGCCGTTGACGGCGAGCGGGTCACCGGTTGGGGCATCCGCGACCCGCGCGGCTTCGGCGCCCTCGCCGCGATCGGAATGATCGACAACTCGACCCGGACCGGCTTCATCACGTTCCTGCCCTTCGCGCTCATCGCCAAGGGCTCGACGGTGGCGGGCATCGGCACCGCGCTGGGTCTGCTCTTCGTGGGTGGCGCCGCCGGCAAGTTCCTTTGTGGTCTCGTCGCCGCGCGGGTCGGTGTGATTCGGACGGTCATCCTCACCGAGGCCGCGACGGCGCTGGGCATCCTCGTCATCATCGCCGCGCCGCTTCCCGTTGCGCTGAT
>MNEG01000062.1:15701-28450 GCA_001917585.1 Candidatus Rokubacteria bacterium 13_1_40CM_68_15 | reverse complement strand
ATTCAAGCACGGGCTGGGGCCGTTCCTGCCCGGCCAGTACTCGGCGCCGTACGCCGATTGCTATCGCTGCCCGCTGCGGCTGCGCTACCCCGAGTGCGGCATCGCCTGCGCCGACTACGTGCGCGACGTCATCAAGTATCAGACGGGCGGCGAGATCTCGGCCATCATCGTCGAGCCGATCCAGGGCACGGCGGGCAACGTCGTTCCGCCGCCGGGTTATCTCTCGGCGATCCAGGCGATCGCCCGGGAGCACGGAGCGCTCCTCGTCGTCGACGAGATGCTCACCGGCTTCGGGCGCACGGGGCTGATGTGGGGCTGCGATCACGACCGCGTCGTCCCTGACATCATGACGGTGGGCAAGGGGATCGGGGGCGGGTTTCCGCTGAGCGGCGTGATCTCGACGGAGAAGTTGACTGTCCACAAGCCGTGGTCCAATCCCAGCGCGAGCTCGTCGAGCTATGGCGGCAACCCGCTCGCCTCCGCGGCCGGCCTCGCCACGCTCGAGATCTTCCTGAAGGAGGACCTCGTCAGGAACTCCGAGCGCGTCGGCAAGATCATGCTGTCGCGCCTGGAAGCCCTGAAGGAGAAGTATCGCTGCGTCGGCGAGGTGCGTGGCAAGGGCCTGATGCTCGGCATCGAGCTCGTCCGTGATCGCGCCACGAAGGAGCCGCTCGGCAAGGACGTCACCCGCGCGTTCTACCAGGAGTGTCTGCGGCGCGGCCTCCTGGCCATGACGTATTCGCCGTCGATCCGCATCAACCCGCCCTTGATCATCACCGAGGACACCGCGCTGGTGGGGCTCGCCATTCTCGACGAGGCGCTGGGGGCGGTCGTTCGCGACCACGGGCTCCAGTAGAGGATGCTGCGCGGCGCCATCATCGGACTGGGCAACGTCGCGCTCGACGGCCATCTACCGGGCTGGCGGCGGTGCCGGGACGTCGAGATCGTGGCGGCCACCGACGTCGAGCCGGCGCGACGAGCGGCCATCGAGGCGCTCATCCCGACGGTCGAGTGGTGCGCCACCGCCCAGGCATTGCTCGTGCGCGAGCAGCTCGACTTCGTCGACATCTGCACGCCGCCGGCCACGCACGGTCCGCTGGTGGCGGCCGCCATTCGGGCGGGGCGGCACGTTCTCTGTGAGAAGCCGCTGGTGGTCTCTCGCGAAGAGCTGATCCCGCTCAGGAGGCTGGCCGGCGACAGCGGCCGCGTGCTCCACACGGTTCACAACTGGCATCATGCGCCGATCGTCAAGCGAACGGCGCAGCTGCTCGCGGAAGGGGCCATCGGTGCGGTGCGCCGGGTGAGCTGGCAGACGCTGCGGATCAGGCCGGCAGCCGTGCGCGAAGGACAGGGCAGCAACTGGCGGTTGGATCCCTCGCTCGCGGGCGGCGGTGTGCTCACCGATCACGGCTGGCACGTGTTCTACGTGATCTGCCGCTTCATCGGTGAATCGCCGATCTCTGTCGCCGCCCGCCTCGAGACCCGGCGGCACACCGCTTGGCCCGTCGAGGACACCGCCACCGTCCACCTGGCGTTCCCGCACGCGACCGCCGAGATTCTCCTGACGTGGGCCGCCGACACGCGGGGAAACCGTGCGGAGCTGATCGGGACCGAGGGCCGCCTCGATCTCGAGGACGACACGCTCGTCCTCACCCGGCGCGGGCACCAGGAGCGCTGGCCGTGTCCGCCCGCGATGTCCGACGGGTCGGCGCATCCCGACTGGTTCGATCCAGTCGTCGACCAGTTCGTTGGCGAGGTCACGGGCGCGGCGCCGCCAGATGGCAATCTTGCCGAGGCCTCGCTGTGCACCATACTGGAGAGTCTGGCCCGTGAGTCCAGTCGCCAGGGCGGGCACGCGGTTCCTCTGGCGGCTGCGATAACGCCGACGTGGTGAACGATCGTGCCGGGGGTGGGACCGCGCTCGCGCCCGTCGCAACCGCGGCGGCCGCCGACGGAATTCTCGTGATCGTGCCGCCGATCATCGACTGCATGGTCGGCGGCCTGCCCCTCGTGCGCCGTATCGTGCTGGCGGCTACGGCGGCCGGCTACGGCCAGGTCCTGGTCAGAAGTGCAGAGGTGGCTCTGGGCGACGGGCTCGTCGGCACCCGGGCCACCGTGCTGACGTCCGTCAGCACGTCACCCATCGTGTCCGGCCGTCGCGTAGTCCTCATGCCGGCCAACGTCGTGCCTCAGGCGCGATGGCTGCGAGCCCTGCTCGAGGCGCCGATGGAGCGCGAGACCCTCGCCGTCGACCACGCGCTGGTCGCCGTGGTGAACACGGACGATCCAGGCGCCGTCGTGAGGACCGCCGCTCGCGCCCTCGATGCCGGCGCCCTGGTCACCGAGCTGCGGGGAAAGTTCGCCCCGGCCCCCCCGCCGGCCGACGTGGAAGCACGATTTCCCATCGTTGCCGCCGGCGACCTCGCCAGGGCCGAGCGCTGGCTGCTCCGCTCGTTGATCAAGCAGCGCGAAGGGTTCATGTCGCGACACTTCGAGCGGCGCCTGTCCCTGGCCCTGACGCGGCGAATGGCCGGCACGGCCATCACGCCGAACATGATGACGGTCATCAGCGCGGCGGTCGGACTGCTCGGAGCCATGTTCTTCCTGTCGTCGGCGCCGGTGTGGCAGCTCACCGGCGCCCTCCTCTTCCTGGCCCACTCGATTCTCGACGGCTGCGACGGCGAGCTCGCCCGCCTGCGGTTCCAGCACTCGCGCTGGGGCGCGATGCTCGACTTCTGGGGCGACAACGTCGTCCACGTCGCCGTGTTCCTCTGTATCGCGGTGGGCTGGAGCTGGAGCCCCGGAGCGGCCTGGCCGCTGGCGCTCGGCGCCATCGCCAGCGTCGCGACGCTGGGCTCGGCCGCGCTCTTCTTCGGGCGGACGATCGAGGATCGCGTCGAGGCCGGCGGCGTCGTCGCGCGCGCGGTCGACGCCCTCGGCAGCCGCGACTTCATCTACGTCGTCGTCCTCTTGTCGGCCTTTGGGAAGGCGAAGTGGTTCCTGCTGGCCGCCGCGGTCGGCGCACCGGTGTACCTCCTGCTCGCGCTCTGGCTCAACGGACGGCATGGCCGCGTTCGTTGACGTCATCCTGCGCGGCCTGGCCCTCTCGGGCCAGGCTATCGCCATCGGCGGTGTCGCCTTCGCGCTGCTCGTCCTCGGGCCGACCGCGCCGGACGGCGCGTCGTCGACGGTGTGGCGCCGGCTGTGGACGCTCGTTGCGCTCGCCGCCGTCGGCGTCGCCGTCGCGCAGGCGTCCTCGCTCGGTGTCCTGGTGGCCGCGCTCGGTGGAGACGCGAGCTGGTCGCACCGCGAGCTTGCCGCGACACTCTATGTCCAGGCGAGCTTCGTGCGGATGCTGGCCGCCGTGGGCCTCGCGGCCGGCGCCCTCGCCGCGCGGCGTCGCGAGCGGCTCGGCCTCTGGTGGCTCTTGATCCTCCTTCCGGCGCTCGTGGTGGGAGTCAGTGGCGCGTGGACGAGTCACTCTGCGGCGCGACTCCAGCATCGCGGCGTCCTGATCGCCCTCGACGCCGTCCATCAGCTCGCGGCAGCGGCCTGGATCGGGGGTCTCGTCCATCTCGTGGCCGCCGCGTTCCCCTCTCCCGGCGAGCTACAGCCGGCCAGGCTCTTGCGGCGGTTCTCCTCGGTGGCTCTGGCCTCGGTGGCGGCGCTCGTCGTCGCCGGCGTCGGCCTCAGCCTCGTCTACGTCGACGGCCCGTCGGCCGCGTTCGGCACCGCCTACGGGATCATGATCCTGACCAAGGTGGTGATGCTCGGCGGCCTCCTCGTGCTGGGCTTCGCCAACTTCCGGAGCGTTCGCAGCCTGCCGGCGGCCGTGGGAGTGGCGCCGCTGCGCTTGCGGCGGTTCGTCGAGGTCGAGCTCGGCCTGGGGCTCACCGTGTTCTTCGCGGCCGCCTCACTGTCGTCCCTGCCGCCGGCCGTCGACGTCGTCGCCGATCGCGCGACGCCGAGCGAAGTCGCGACACGCTTTACGCCGCGCTGGCCGGCGCTCAGGTCCCCGTCGATCGAGGAGCTGCCGGTGGGCGACCCGACGGCGCCGCGCACCGACGCGGATCGCGAGTGGTCGGAGTACAACCATCACGTCAACGGGCTGTTCGTGCTCCTGATGGGCCTGCTCGCCGTGCTCCACGCCACTGGCCGGGCCGGCTGGGCCCGCCACTGGCCGCTCGTGTTCCTGGGCATGGCTGCCTTCATGTTGGTCCGCAACGATCCGGGGGCGTGGCCGATCGGGCCCGAGGGCTTCTGGCAGAGCATGGCCGAGCCGACCGTGCTTCAGCATCGGTTCTTCATGCTGCTCGTCGTCGTGTTCGGCATCTTCGAGTGGATGGTACGGACGGCGCGACTGCGCTCGTCGTCGGCGGCGCTCGTGTTCCCGCTCCTGTGCGCGGTGGGCGGGGGGCTCCTGCTGACCCACTCGCACGCGAGCCTCAACCTCAAGTCCGAGTTCCTGCTCGAGGTCACCCATGCGCCGCTCGGCGTGCTGGGGATCGTCATCGGCTGGGCCCGGTGGCTCGAGCTGCGGCTGCCGGGCGCGGACGCGCGCGTGGCCGGTCACGTCTGGGCGTCAGCCCTGGCCGTCTTCGGCGTCCTGCTCCTGCTGTACCGCGAGAGCTGAGCGCTCCGCCGCAGCCATGAAGTGGATGAAGCCACTCCTGCTCCTGGTGGGGCTGGGGCTGCTGGCCGCCCTGGTCCTGGCCAATCAGCCGGCCGAGGTCTTCGCGTCCATGGCCCGTCTGTCCTGGCGATTCGGGATCCTGGTCTGCTTCCCCGCGCCGCTGGTGATGATCTTCGACACGCTCGGCTGGCGCTTCGCGTTCCTCCGCGATCGCGTCGCCTTCAGCACGCTCATCTGGGTACGGCTGGCCGGCGAGGCGTTCAACCTCGTGACACCCACCGCCGCGCTCGGCGGCGAGGCGATCAAGGCGTGGCTCCTGCGGGGGACCATCTCGCTCGACGAGAGCATTCCGTCCATCGTCGTGGCGAAGACCACGATCATGATCGCGCAAGGTTTCTTTCTCCTCGTCGGCATCGTCCTCGCGTGGAACTCTGCGCTCGCGGGCTCCCCGCTGTTGTGGGCCATGCTCGGGCTGCTCGCCGTCGAGATCCTCGGCCTCGGCGGCTTCGTCGTCGCGCAGACGCGCGGCATGTTCGAGCGGGGACGGCGACTGCTGGAGCGGTTCGGCGTGGGTTCGTTCGGACGCGGCCATACCACGCGTCGCGTCGACCACGGGCTCGCCTGGTTCTACCGTCACGAGCCGCGCCGGCTCCTGCTCTCGATCGCATTCCACTTCGTGGCCTGGGTCCTCGGCGCCCTCGAGGCCTACCTGATCCTCCGCTTTCTCGGGATCGACGTGTCGCTGACGGTGGCGATCGTCATCGAGGCTTTCGGCACCGGCGTGCGCTTCGTGACCTTCATGATCCCCGGCAGTCTCGGCGTGCTCGAGGGCAGTTACGTGGCGACCTTCGTGGCGCTCGGCCTGTCGCCAGCGGCCGGCATCTCCTTCGGACTCACGCGGCGCTTGCGGGAGCTCGTCTGGGTGCTGATCGGGATGATCGTCTTCGCCGTGCTGCGGCCCAGATCCGAGACGCAGGCCGACGTCAGGCAGGCCTCGGGCGGCGAGTGAGCGATCGCGCTAGGGCTGAAGGGTGCCGACGGACTCCGGCGGCGCGCCCGTCTGGTGGGCCCGGCGACCCCGGCGGTTCCGGCGCATCTGCTGGACCATCCGCAGGAGCACCGGCAGCACGACCAGCGCGGCGATCAGGCTGGTGATCATTCCGAGCGTCAGCAAGAGACCGAGGCCGAAGACGCCCTGGTGGTGAGCGATCATCAGACTGCCGAAGCCGACGATGGTGGTCAGGCCGTTGACGAGCACCGCCATGACGGTGCTGCGCGCGATCAGCGGACCGCCATGCGCCTCGCCCTCCATGAAGCGCAGCACGATGTTGGAGCCGAACTCGGCGGCGGCGCCGAGCAGCAGCGGGAGGCCGAAGATGTTGCCGAGCGTCAGCTTGAGATCGAAGAAGTACATCAGTCCCAGCGTCCACACCAGGCCGAGCGCGAGGGGGAGCAGCGCGAGCAGCGTCTCCCGCCACCGGCGCAGCGTCAGGGCCGTGACGACGACCACGAGCACGATGGCGTAGATCGTGCCCTGGCGCGAGGCGCGCTCCATGAGACGGATCGCCTCGTAGGTGATCACCGGAGTGCCGGTGACCGCAGCGTCGATGCTGCGCAGCTCGCTCACGAACCGCTCGGCGCCTTCGCGGTCCCAGATGTTGATGGCGGGATGGATCTGGATCAGGAACCGACCGCGCTCGCTCACGAACTTGCGCCGCATCTCGGCGGGCAGATCTTCGAGGCCGACGTGCTTGGGGGCCAGGTTGGCCTGGAAGCGCTGGAAGCTGCGGAGGAAGTCGCGATGGAGCTGCTGCTGCAGCAGTCCGAGGCCGGCCTCGGTGGCTTCGCGGTCGCCCGTGCGCAGGCGCAGGATGAGGCCGTCGATAGTGGCGCGCAGGTGATGCAGCCGCGTCTTGGCATCGCCCGGGGGCGCCTCGTTGGCGGCGATCTCGATCCGGCGCTTCAGCAGGTCGAAGGCCGTGGCCAGCCGATCCACGTCGAGCGGTAGCGGCCGGTTCACACGCACCGGCGCAACGATGGCCGCGAAGTCGCCGATGATCTTCCGCTTCTCGTCCTGGTCGGAGGGAATCATGAGCAGGGCGGAGTCGACCTCGGACACGGACGGGAGCCGGGCGAAGGCGTGGTGCTTCTGCGTCAGCTCATCGAGCGAGCTGGCGCTCGTGAGAGCGGCGAATCCCGAGCGTCCGGCCGTGGCCAGGATGCGCTTCTCCCACTCCACCGACTCGGTGCCGTGCGCCTGGAGGTTGAGGATGTTGTAGTCGAACTGAAGCCAGCGCAGGCCGTAGCAGGCGATCACCGTGATGATGGCCGTGGCCACCAGGACGATCTTGGGGTGGGCGGCGATGAGGTCGACCAGCGGCACCCGGATGCGCTCGAGCTCGATGGCTCGCGGCACCACCCGGCGCTCGCGACGCTCGCGGCGGACGCGGCGGTAGTCGGCCAGGACCAGGGTGGCCGGGAAGACGGTGACCATGCTGAGCCAGGCGAACAGGATGGCCGTGCCGGCGATGAAGCCGAGCTCCTGGAGACCGCGGAAGTCGGTGAGCATCAGGACGTAGAACGTCCCGGCCGCGGTCACCGCGCCCAGCAAGATGCCGGGGCCGCTGCGCCCCGCCGTCACCTGCAGCGCTTCCCGCAGGCCTCGGCCGAGGAACAGCTCCTCCTCGTAGCGGAAGAGGAAGTAGATGCCGTAGTCGATGCCGATCCCGATGACGATCGAGATGAACATCACGGAGAAGAGCGACAGGTGGCCGACGAACAACGTGGCGGCGCCGATCGACCAGCTGAGACTCAAGGCGAGCACGATCAGCATGACGATCGGCTTGCCGGCCCGGGCGAAGGCGACGATCAGGAGGCCGAGCGTGAGCGCGAACGCCAGCAGTGTCGCCTTCTCGCTGTCCTCGAAGGCCGCCGTCATCTCGTCGGTGGCGAGCGCGGGCTTCCCGGTGACCCCGACGCTGACGCCTGGAAATTCCTTGTTCAGGGCGGCGATGACGTCACGGATGGACTCGATCGCGCGACGGTCGCCGGTGAAGCTGCCGCGCTCGGTCTCCGGCTCGGCCAGGATGAAGAGCAGCCGCTGGTCGTCGGAGAGGAAGTAGCCGGCGCTCGCCTCGTCGCCCTCCACCGTGAACAGCCCGCCCCACGGTGAGCGGTAGGGCAGCGGGTGCTCGAGCCGTCCCGAGACCTGGGCGACCAGGTCCTCGATGAAGCGCAGATCGCCGGCCGTCTTCGACTTGTCCTCGAGGCCGAGGTCGAGGAAACCGGAGGCGAATGCGTTGGCGATCTGGGTGGCCAGCCCTTCCACCAGCTGCTCGAGCGTGGGCCGGGCCGCGAAGGCCTCCATGAACTCCTGGTAGTCGAAGACCTTGTCGCGGACGGTGGCCAGCTTCTCCTTGGACAGGTAGAGGAGCGCTCGGCCCTCGAACTGCTTGGGGTCTATCCGATAGGACAGGCTCTTGAGCGGCGCGTTGCGGCGCTTGAGCTCGCGCACGAGGCGGGTCGCGTACACCTTGGCCTCGGGCAGCGAGCGCGCCTCGACCACGATGACGATGTCGTCGAGCTGGCCGAACTCCCGATCGAGCTCGCCATAACGCTCGATGTAGGCTTTGCCCTGGGGCAGCAGGGCGCGCGTGGACGTCGCGAACGTGAGGGTGGTGAGCGCGTACCACACCGACAACCCGGCCAGCACGACCGCGACCGCGAGCGTGAGGAGAGGAATGGCGCACGCGCTCCGCACGAGAAAGCGGAGCGCGCGGCCGATCTGGCCTGCGACGGTCAACTACTCTTCGCCGCCGATGAACCGCTCGAGTCGCTGGCGCGCCTCGTCATCCGGCCACTGCTCTGGCGGGGATTTCATCAGGTAAGCCGAGGGCGCCATCAAGGCTCCCTTGATGCCACGATCGAGCGCGATCCGGCAGGAGCGGATGGCGTCGATGACCACGCCGGCCGAGTTCGGCGAGTCCCACACCTCGAGCTTCAGCTCGACGTTGATCGGCTGATCGCCGAAGCCGCGCCCCTCGAGCCGGATGTGGGCCCACTTCCGGTCTGCCAGCCAGGGCACGTAGTCGCTGGGGCCGATGTGCACCGCGTCGGCGGGCAGGTCGTGGGCCAGCTGCGAGCGTACCGCGTCGGTCTTGGAGATCTTCTTGGAAACGAGGCGATCGCGCTCCAGCATGTTGTAGAAGTCGGTGTTGCCGCCGAAGTTGAGCTGGCTCGTCCGTTCCAGGCGCACGCCGCGGTCCATGAACAGCCGGGTCAGCACCCGATGCACGATGGTGGCACCGACCTGTGACTTCACGTCGTCGCCCACGATGGGCAGCCCACGCTCCTCGAAGCGCCGTCGCCAGTAGGCCTCGCGGGCGATGAAGACCGGAATGCAGTTCACGAACGCGCAGCCGGCGTCGAGGACCTGCTCGACGTACCACTTGGTGGCCATCTCGCTGCCCACGGGCAGGAAGTTGACCACGACGTGCGTCCCCGTCTCGCGCAGGATACCGGCGATGTCGGCCGTCGAGCCGGGCGCCTTCGTGATCATCTGCGAGAGGTACTGGCCGAGGCCGTCGTGGGTCATGCCGCGTTGCACGGGGACGCCGAGGTGCGGGACGTCGGCGAACTTCACCGTGTTGTTCGGGGGCTGAAGGATGGCCTCGGAGAGGTCCCGATCGACCTTGCGCGCATCGATGTCGAAGGCGGCGGAGAACTCGATGTCGCCCACGTGGTACGACGCGAGTCGTGGATGCATGAGCCCGGGGATGAAGCCGTCCTCAGGAGCGTTGCGGTAATAGTGCACGCCCTGCACGAGCGCGGATGCGCAGTTGCCGACGCCGATGATCGCCACGCGAACGGATGCCACGGTGCCCTCCTTGGCTCCTGTCGTCGCTTCGCCCCCGGAGCTGACCCGGTTGGTGTGTGTAAGTGGGCGCAGTGTAACACGAAGGCGCTCGCCGCTCGTGTATGAGCCCAGCACCGTCGACACGCGGCGGGCGGCGCCGGCACGAGGAAATCAGCGACTGACGGCGGCGCGGAACCGATCGCGCAGCGCGGCCGGCGCGTGCGGAATCCGCGGCACGTTGGCTTCGGCCGCCGTCACCTTCACCAGGAGGAAGTGCGGACCGTCCGACGCGAGCATGCGCCGCAGCGGGGCGGTCACGGCGGCGGCATCGTCGACCGCGGCCACCGTGCGATAGCCGGCCGCGGCGGCGATGGCGTCGAGCCGAGCGTACCGCGACGGCGACACCTGATTGCCGGTGGACCCGTACACTTCGTTGTCGAAGACGCAGTGAATGAAGTTCGGCGGGGCCAGCGCCGCGACGTTGGCGAGGGCGCCCAGGCTCATCAGGACGTTGCCATCACCGTCGAAGACGACGGTGCGCCGATCCGGGCGACCGAGCGCCACGCCGAGCCCGATGGGACCGGCGAGCCCCATCGAGCCGATCATGTAGAAGTTCTGCGGCCGGTCGGCGACGGCGCAGGCTTCGCGGGACGGATACCCGTTGGCGCACACGACCAGCTCGTCGCCGAGCGCCTTCATGGCCGCCGCGATGGCCGTCATGCGCGAGATCTTCGGTGTCAGCGTGGGCGCGGCGTAGGGTGACACGGGCCGCGGGCGAGCTTCCGGGCGAGCGTCGCCGGAAGCCTCCGCCCCATGGTCCGAGAACAGCTTGGGAGGCACGACGAGCGCGACGGGCCCATGCGTGACCGAAAGCTCCCGGCCGGCCCACGCGATGGCGTCGTCGATCCCGTCGGGTGCGAGCACGCGGTACGGAATCCCGAGGAGATCGAGGAGCCCGGGTGTGATCTCACCCATGAGCCGATGCTCGGGCGCGTCCTGGCCCCGGTGGCCACGCCAGGTCACGACGCACAACGCGGGCAGGCCGTACATGAGCGAGAAGGAGGCGAGGGCATTGAGGCTCGTCCCGAGGCCCGAGTTCTGCATGACGACCGCCGGCCGTCGGCCGGCCAGCCAGGCGCCGCCGGCGACCCCGACGGCGACGTCCTCCCGCACGGCGGCGATGTACGGCAAGCCCGGATGGCGCTCGAGCGCCGCGATCACGCCCTCCACGAGGGAGCAGGGAACGCCCGCGAAGAGGTCGAAGCCCGCGCCGATCAGTCGCTCGGCGAAGGCGGCGCCGGTCACTACGACGTGCGCTTGGTCTGCGTCTGCTGCTGCTGCTGCTGCTTCTCCTGCTCCAGGAACTCTTCCTGCTTGGTCTTCATTTTCTTCACGAGTTCCTGGTAGGAGGAGGTCTGGATGATCTTGTTGAACTGCGTGCGGTAGTTGGCGACGAGGCTCACGCCCTCGATCATGACGTCGTAGACGAGCCAGCGGTCGCCGCCCTTCTTGAGCATCCGGTAATCGACCGGGACCTCGGTGCCCTGCCTGGTAAGGATCTTCGTCCGCACGATGGTCTGGTCGCCGTCGGGGGTGTCGCCCACGAACTGGATCTTCTCGCCATTGAAGAGCTCGATCTTGGAGATGTAGGAGCGCTCGAGGAGATCTGCGAAGAGTCCGATGAACTCCTCGCGCTCGGCCGGAGTGCGGGCCAGCCAGTGCCGGCCGAGCGACCGCTTGGCCGTTTCGCCAAAATCGAAGATGTCCTCGGCGATCTTGCGCACGCTCTTGCGCCGCTCGAGCGCGCGACTCTCCTTCTTGAGGTCGGGGTCCTCGATGGCTTTCACCACGCGGTCGATCTGGACCTTGAGCTGGTCGGAGGCCTGTCCGGCCCGGGCGGCCGTGGCGGGAGCGACCACGAGGGCGAGCACGAGCGCGATGGGCACGAAGAATGAGAGCACACGCACCTCCTGCCTACACTTTCCCGAACACGTACTTGGAGATGAGCTCCTCAAGATCGACCGGCGCCTCCACCTCGCGGATGCGCCCGCCCGGCTTGATGAGCTTGTCCGACGCACCCGGGCTGATCCGGATGAATTTCTCGCCGATGAGCCCCTTCGTCTTGATCGATGCGATCGAGTCTTCCTGCAGCTGAACATTCGAGTTCAGTCGGAGCACCACGTGCGCCTGGTAGTCGTTCAGTCCGATCGACTCCACGCGCCCGACCTCGACCCCGGCGATCTCGACGCTGGCCCCGGACTTTAATCCGCCGACCGAGGGAAAATCGGCCGCCACCATGTAGCCGCCGCCGCCCAGCAGGGAGACGCGTCCAAGTTTAATGGAAAGGTATCCCAATGCCAAGATACCCAGTACGACGAAGATGCCGACGGCGATGTTCACGCGCGCGCGCTCCATGCGTTCCTCCTGCGGCTACGCCTTGAGCTCGGGCTCGCCGCGAATGAACTGCTGAACCACCGGGTTCGGCGAGCCCTGGATCGCGGCCGGTGGGCCGACCGCCACGATGCGGCCCTCGTGGAGCATGGCCACGGTGTCGGCCAGCTCGAAGATCTCGGGGATCTCGTGACTCACCATCACCGCCGTGAACCCGTAGGCGCGGTGGAGAGTGAGGATCAGCCGGTGGATCGTGTTGACCAGCACGGGATCGAGCCCGGTGGTGGGCTCGTCGAAGAAGACGATCTCCGGCTCGGTCACGAGCGCGCGGGCGATGGCCACCCGCTTGCGCATCCCACCCGAGATCTCGGCCGGGTACTTAGCGCCGACCCCGGCCAGGCCGACCTGCTCCAGGCGCTGTTCGACACGCTTGGCGATCTCATCGGGACCGAGTTCGGTCTTCTCGCGCAGCGGAAAGGCGACGTTGTCGAAACAGGTCAGCGAGTCGAAGAGCGCGCCCCCCTGAAAGACGACGCCGTAGTGCTGGCGCACCTCGTCCATGGCCCGCGAGCCCAGGTGCGTGATGTCGGTGCCGTTGATCATCACCTCGCCGCTGTCGGGGCGGAGCAGGCCCAGGAGGTGCTTGAGGAAGACAGACTTGCCGCCGCCGCTGCGCCCGATGATCACGGTGATGGAGCCATCGGGTACGTCGAGGTCAACGCCGCGGAGGACGGGCTGGCCACCGAAAGACTTCGTGAGCCCGCGGACTTTGATCACAGGCTCGCCTCGCCTTCGGCGGCGGCTGCGGCTCGCAAAGCCACGATCACAGGCTCGCCTCGCCTTCGGCGGCGGCTGCGGCTCGCAAAGCCA
>MNEG01000062.1:0-15628 GCA_001917585.1 Candidatus Rokubacteria bacterium 13_1_40CM_68_15 | reverse complement strand
CTTCGGCGGCGGCTGCGGCTCGCAAAGCCACGATCACAGGCTCGCCTCGCCTTCGGCGGCGGCTGCGGCTCGCAAAGCCACGATCACAGGCTCGCCTCGGTCACGGCAGAATGGAGCCCATGAAATAGTCCCAGACGAGAATGAGGACGGAGGCGAGGACGACCGCTTGCGTGGTGGCGCGGGCCACACCCTCGGCGCCGTGGCCGACGTAGAACCCCTTGTAGGTCGCGACCCAGGTGACGATGGCGCCGAAGGACAGCGACTTCCAGAAGCCGGTCATGACGTCGTGGAGATCGACGAACGTCCGCATCTCGCCGAAGTAGGTGCCTTCGCTGAGGCCGAGCAGCTTCACGCCCACCAGGTAGCCGCCGAAGATGCCCACCACGTCGAAGAGGGCCGTCATCAGCGGGAACGTCACGATGCCGGCCAGGATCGACGGCGTCACCAGATAGCGGAACGGACTGAGCGCCATCACGGTGAGCGCGTCGATCTGCTCGGTGATCCGCATGATGCCGATCTCGGCGGTCAACGCCGAGCCGGCCCGTCCGGTGACCATGAGGGCGGCCAGCACCGGACCGAGCTCGCGGATCAGCGAGAGCGCGACCGCCGGGCCCAGGAATGCTTCGGAGCCGAAGCGCGAGAGCGTGAGGGACACCTGCAGGCCGAGGACCATGCCGGTGAAGGCGCCGGTGAGGATGATGATCAGGAGGGAGCGATAGCCGATGTAGTGCAGGCGGTCGACGAAGGCGCGCGTCTTGAACGGTGGCGTGACCATGGAGACCAGCGCGAGCAAGAAGAAGCTCCCGAAGCGGCCGAGAACCTCGATGAGCTCGATCGTCCTCCGCCCGATGATCTCGAACGGGCGGACAACGACGGGGACGGCAGGCTCAGCCATCGAGGGCGCGCCGGAACGCCCCGAGCGCCCACAGGGGGAAATATTTCGCGTAGAGGTGGTACTGCAGCATGAACACGCCCGGAAACCCGGTACCGTTCCAGAACGGGTCGTCCCACCCACCGTCGGGGCGCTGGGTGTCGAGGAGGTGGCGGATGCCGCGCTCGACGGCGTCGGTGCGGGCACGGCCGGCCGCGAGGAGCGCCAGCAACGCCCACGCCGTCTGGCTCGGCGTCGACGGCCCCCGGCCGGCGAGGCCGGGCTGGTCGTAACTCTCGCACGTCTCGCCCCAGCCTCCGTCAGAGTTCTGGTGCAACTCCAGCCACCGCACGGCGCGCTGGACGTACTCGTGCTCGAAGCTCTCCCCGATGGCCGCGAGCCCTCGGAACACGGACCAGGTCCCGTAGATGTAGTTCACGCCCCAGCGCCCGAACCACGGGCCGTCGTGGCGCTGCGTGCGGCGGATGAACGCCAGCGCGCGGCGCGCCGGCTCGAAGTCGCGGCCATACCCGACCGTCCCCATCAGCTCGAGTCCACGACCGGTGAGATCTTCCGTCGACGGGTCGAGGAGCGCGCCGTGGTCGGCGAAGGGGATGTTGTTGAGGTACAGCTGGTTGTTGTCCGTGTCGAACGAGGCCCAGCCACCGTCAGCGCCCTGCATGCCGAGGAACCAGCCGAGCCCGCGCTCCTTGGCCGTTCGCACCCTATCGGCGTCGAGGCCGCGCACCTTCTCGAGCGCCATCAGCACCATCGCGCTGTCGTCGAGGTCGGGATAGAAGTCGTTGGCGTACTGGAACGCCCAGCCGCCCGGCTGTACCCACGGTCGCCTTGCCTGCCAGTCGCCCGGAACGAGGACCTGGCGTTCGAGCAGCCACTCGGCGGCCCGGCGCAGCGCTGGATCGTCGGGCGCGCACCCGCTTTCGAGGAGCGCATTCATCGCCAGCGACGTGTCCCATACGGGCGACGGACATGGCTGGTAGTGCAGCTCTTCCTCGTTCTCGACCGCGAGCGCCTCCACTTCCTTGAGCTGGCCGACCATGAGGGGATGGTCGTCCGGGTACCCGAGCAGTCGCATGGCGAGAATCGAATTCGCCATCGCCGGATAGATGCCGCCGAGGCCGCCCGTCACCATGAGGCGCTCCTCCAGCCAGAGGCGGGCCGCTTCGAGCGCGCGCCGGCGGAACGGACGGGGCGAGAAACGCTCCCAGATCTTGAGGGCATCGTCGACGGCGATGAAGAAGCTCTTCCACAGGAGGCCGCGCCACGAGAACGGCTTCGGCATCCGGGGAAAGCGCAGGCTGGCGCGCTCGCGCGGTTCCGGCCAGAGCTCGTCCAGTGACTGCTCGCGGGGCAGCCACTTCACCGGCTTGCGGTCCATGATGACGAGCAGGGGAACGATCACGGTCCGCGACCAGTACGAGACCTCGTAGAGATTGAAGAAGAACCGCTGGGGCAGGAGCATGATCTCGACGGGCATCGCCGGCACGCCGTTCCAGTCGTATTCTCCGAACAGCGCGAGCTGGATCTTGGTGAAGACGTTGGCCTTCACCGGGCCACCCATCTCGAGGATGCGCTCGCGCGCCCGCACCATGGCAGGGTCGCTCACGGGCACGCCGGCCATCTTCATCGCGAAGTACGCCTTGATGGTGGCGGACAGGTTCGTGGGGCCGCCGGGGAAAAGATCGAACCCGCCGTCGGCGCGCTGACGCCGCCGCAGATAACGGACGGCCTTCTCCTCGCGCCGGTGGTTCACGCGATCCATCAGATGACCGAGCAACAGATACTCGGCGGTGATCGTCGTGTCGGCCTCGAGCTCGCCGACCCAGTGACCGTCGGGAGCCTGGAGTGAGAGAAGGCGGGCCTGCGCGCGGGCGATGGCTTCAGAGAGGCCCTTCACGGTGCGTGATGGTAACATGCGGATTCATCGTGAGAAAACCATGAAGCTGTTGTTGGCCACGGTCGTGCTACGCCCCTATGTGTTCGTATTTTTCGCGGCATTTCTCCTCGCGGGCAGGGCCGATCTCGGCTGGCGACGCACGCTGCTCTTCGGAGCGTGGGTGTGGCCGCTGGCCTGGCTCGCCGAGTTCGCGTCGACGCGGATCGGCGTGCCCTTCGGGCTGTACCACTATACGGGCACGACGGCGGGACAGGAGGCCTACGTCGCCAACGTTCCGCTCATGGACTCGCTCTCGTTCACGTTCCTGGCCTATGCCGCGTTCTGCCTGGCCCGGGTGGTGCTGACGGGACGCGCCGTCTCACGCGTGACGCTGGCGATGGTGTCGGGACTCGTGATGATGCTGCTCGACGTCGTCATCGACCCGCTGGCCGTCCGGGGCGACCGATGGTTCCTGGGCCACATCTTTTACTACCCCGAGGGCGGTGCGTACTTCGGCGTCCCGCTCACGAACTTCGGGGGTTGGTGGATCGTGGGGGCGCTCAGCGTCGGAGGTTGTCTGTGGAACTGGTCCGATGCGACCGCGCGCTGGGGCCGGCGGGCGTGGCCGGGGGTGGCGTTATACTACGGCGTGCTCGCGTTCAATCTCGTCATGACCGTCTGGATCGGAGAATGGCGACTGGCCGCGATGGGCCTGGCCGTCCACTTCGTGCTGGCGGTCACGGCGGTGTGTGCGATTCGCGCAGCGGCGTTGCCGCAATCGACGAGGCGGGAGGTGTCGGGGCGAGCCGTGTCTGCTCCATCCGACTGAGCCTATGAGCGTACCGATGTCCCAGATGTGGACCGTTGCCACCTACGTTCTCGGCCAGCGCCTGCGTGGCCGCCAGCGCTATCCGCTGGTGCTGATGCTGGAGCCGCTCTTCCGCTGCAACCTCGCCTGCGCGGGGTGCGGCAAGATCCAGTATCCCGGGCACATCCTCCGGCGCCATCTCACCGTCGAGCAATGCCTGGCCGCCGTGGAAGAGTGCGGGGCACCCATGGTGTCCATCCCGGGCGGCGAGCCGCTCATGTATCCCGACATCGGCCGTCTGGTGCAGGAGCTGGTGGCCCGGAAGAAGTACGTCTACCTGTGCACGAACGCCATCCTCTTGAAGGAGAAGCTCGACGGAGGTCTCTTCACGCCATCCAAGTACCTGTCGTTCTCCATCCACATGGATGGCCTCCGCGAGGAGCACGACGAGGCAGTCTGCCGCGATGGCGTGTACGACGTGGCGGTGGAAGGGATCCGCGAAGCGCTCCGGCGCGGCTTCCGGGTGACGACCAACACGACGCTCTTCGATGGCGCCAACCCGATGCGCATGCGCGACTTCTTCGACGCCATGATGGATCTCGGCGTCGAGGGCATGATGGTGTCGCCCGGCTACAGCTACGCCAAGGCGCCGGACCAGGAGCATTTCCTGCGCCGCCAGCGCGCCCACGAGCTGTTCCGCACGATGCTGGCGAATCCCAAGAAGCGCTGGCGCTTCAACCAGTCGCCGATCTTCCTCCAGTTCCTCATGGGCAAGCACGACTTCGAGTGCACGCCGTGGGGCAATCCGACCTACAACCTCTTCGGCTGGCAGCGGCCCTGCTATCTGTTGCAGGAAGGCTATGCGCCGTCCTTCCGCGAGCTGTTGGAGACGACGCGGTGGGACGAGTACGGGCGGCGCAGCGGCAATCCCAAGTGCCGCGACTGCATGGTGCACTGCGGCTACGAGCCGACCGCGGTCAATCACACCTTTGGCTCCTGGCGGGGCTTCCGGGAAGCCGTCGTCGCAACCGTCACCGGCCGTCTGTAGGCGATGGCCGAGGAGATCTCGCTCCAGGGCTGGGCGCCCCTGATCGGAGTCGAGACGACGGTGGGCGAGGTGGTGGATCGAGCGTTCGACTATCGCGGTGACGTCACGGTCGTCACCGCGAGCGGCGGCGAGCTGGTCGGCTACGTCTATAACCGAGACTCCCACGTGGCCCAGCCCTATCTCCAGATGTTCGACGCCGACGGCGCTTCCCACACGTTCCGCTATTCCGACATCCGCGCGATCCGCTTCACCGGGAAGGACACCGCGGCCGGGACGTCCTACGAGGCGTGGCTGCGCCGGAAGGCCGAGGCCGGTTCAGGACCGGACGAGTGACGCACGTCCTCGTGCTCACGGCCGTCGACGTGGAGGCGCGTGGGCTCGCCCGCCACCTCGGTCTCGCTCGCGTCGAGCGCACCCCGTGGCCCCACTATCGAGCGGGCGCGCTCGAAATCGCCTGTGTGGGCGTGCGGGCCGGTCGGATCGAGGAGCGTGTGAACGCCTGCGTGCCGCCGGATCTCCTGGTGTCCGCCGGCGCCTGCGGCGCGCTGGCGCCGTCGCTCGTGACGGGCGATCTCGTGGTCCCCGAGACGGTCGTGAGCGCCGACGGCGGCCGCCACACAACTGACGCGCTCCCGGGCCTGCCGCGCGCCGGCGCGCTCCTGACCGTGGCCGACGTGGTGGAGAGCGTCGCGGCGAAGGCGCGGCTCTGGATGGAAACGGGCGCCGCGGCCGTGGACATGGAGTCCGCCCTCATCGTGGCGTGGGCACGCTCGCGAGGGATCCGTGTTGCCGTCGTGCGCGGCGTCTCGGACACCGCGGCCGACGCGGTTCCCGCCGACCTCGTCGCGCTCGTCGATGTCGGCGGCCGGGTGAGTGCCGGGCGCGCGATTCGGGCTGCCCTCGCGCGACCGAGCGCGCTCGCCGATGCGATGCACCTCGGCCGCGGGACGGCGGCTGCCCTCAAAACCGTCGCCGCTGCGTTGGCGCGCGTGGCGCGCCACGGATGAGCACGCTCGGGCGCGGCTTGACACAGGCCGGCGAGGGATGCATCGGGCGTGGGCCTGCCCGCCGCGCCGCGCGCCGCTCACCGGGAGCAACGCGTGCCTGACGTACTGGTGACCGGGGCGACGGGATTCGTGGGCGGCAACGTCGTCCGCGAGCTTCTCAAGGACGGCGCGACCGTCCGCGTGCTCGCGCGGGCGAGATCGGATCGCCGCGCGCTCGCCGATCTTCCCGTCGAGGTCGTCGAAGGCGATCTCTGCGTGCCGGCTTCGTTGCGCCACGCCGTCGCCGGTGTGACGACCGTCTTCCACGTCGCCGCCGACTATCGGTTGTGGGTACGTGATCCGCAGGAGCTCTACCGCGCGAACGTTCAGGGCACCCGGGCCATCCTGGAATCGGCCGCCCAGGCCGGCGTGAGGCGCATCGTCTACACCTCAACGGTCGGCGCGCTCGGAATCCCCACCGACGGGACGCCAGGAACGGAGGACACGCCGGTCAGCCTCCGTGACATGGTCGGACCCTACAAGGCGTCCAAGTTCCTCGCCGAGCAGGCGGCGCTGGAGTTCGCGCGCGCGGGCTTGCCGGTCGTCGTCGTGAACCCCTCTGCGCCCGTCGGCCCGTGGGATGTCAAGCCGACGCCGACCGGTCAGATGATCGTGGACTTCCTCGAAGGACGGATGTTCGCGTCGCTCGACACCGGCCTCAACCTGGTGCACGTCCGCGATGTCGCCCGCGGCCATCTGCTCGCGGCCGAGCGCGGTCGCGTCGGCGAGAAGTACATCCTCGGTCACGCCGACTTCTCGCTGATCGCCATCTTCCGCCTGCTCGGCGACATCACGGGGCTGCGACCGCCGCGCTTCAGGATCCCGTACGCCGTCGCGTGGCTGGCGGCGGCGGGGATGGAGGGCGCCGCGCGCCTGTCGCACCGTCCACCACGCGTCTCGCTGACTGCGGTCCGGATGGCGCGCAAGTGCATGTACTTCAGTCCCGCCAAGGCGGTGCGCGAGCTCGGGTTGCCCCAGACCGACGTGCGCGAGGCCCTGCGGGACGCCGTGGAGTGGTTCGCCGCTCACGGCTATACGCGCGTGGCTCCCGCCGTGAAGATGGCGGCCTCATGACCGGCGCCGACCTGGTCGCGCGCCTGACGCGACGGAGCCGCTCCAACTTCTACTACGCCTTTCTCACCCTGCCCCGTCCCCGCCGCGACGCCCTCTACGCCGTGTACGCGTTCTGTCGCACGGTCGACGACATCGCCGACCTCGGCCCCGCGCAGGGCGCCGATCCCCGCGCGCTGCGCGAACAGCTCGAGCGGTGGCGGCGCGAGGTCGCTCGCTGCTACGAGCCGGGACCGGGGCCCGAACATCCGATCGCCCAGCGATTGGCGTCGGCCGTGAAGGAATTCGGGATTCCCCGCGAACCCCTGGAGGCGATCATCGACGGCGTCGCCATGGACGTCGGGGGCGTCCGCTATGAGACCGCCGACGACCTCTATCCTTACTGTTATCGCGTCGCCTCGGCGGTCGGTCTGGCCGCCATCGAGATCTTCGGCTACACCGACCGCCGCGCCCGGGATTATGCGGTGAACCTCGGGATCGCGCTCCAGTTGACGAACATCATCCGCGACGTCGGCGCCGACGCCCGCAGCGGCCGCGTCTACGTCCCGCAGGACGATCTCCGGGCGTTCGGCGTCACGCCGGACGACCTGAAGGCGGGGCGCTCCACGGCCGAGTTTCTCCGCCTGATGGAGCATCAGGCGGCACGCGCACACTCGTACTACCGCGCGGCCCGTGAAGTGTTTCCGCGGGTCGACGCCCGCTCGTTGGTCGCCGCCGAGATCATGGGGCGGATCTATCACGCGCTGCTCAGCGAGATCGAGCACCGCCGCTTTCCGGTCCTGGAGGAGCGTGTGACCTTGCCGGCGCGGCGCAAGATCGCCATCGCCCTGCGCTGCTGGACGAGCGCCCGCCTGGGCGCCGCCGCGTGATGGCAGTGCGAGCCGAGGCGTCCGACGGCCGAGCCGCGCGGTGAAATGATCGGGGCAGTGCGAGGTGAGGCCGTCCGACGGCCGAGCCGCGCGGTGGAATGACCGGGGCAGTGCGAGGTGAGGCCGTCCGACGGCCGAGCCGCGCGGTGGAATGACCGGGGCAGTGCGAGGTGAGGCCGTCCGACGGCCGAGCCGCGCGGTGAGATGACCGAGGTCGTGCGAGCCGAGGCGCGCGAGCCGAGGCGCGTCGGGCGACGAGGCGAGCGGTGAGATGACCGAGGTCGTGCGAGCCGAGGCGCGTCGGGCGACGAGGCGAGCGGTGAGATGACCGAAGATTTGAGAGCCGCGGCGTGAAAGCCGCGGTCTTCCGTGGCAACGGCCGGATCGCGGCCGAGGACTGGCCCCGGCCATCGATCGGCGCCGGCGAGCTGCTGCTGCATCTGCGCGGTTGCGGGCTCTGCGGCTCCGACATCGCGAAGATCGTGTCCCCGGACACCAAGGCGCCCGCCGTCTTCGGGCACGAGCTCGTCGGCGATGTCGTCGAGGTGGGCGCCGGCGTGCGCGGCATCGGCCGGGGCGACCGAGTCGTCGCGGCCCACCACGTGCCGTGCGGCGAATGCCACTACTGTCGCCGCGGCAGCGAATCGATGTGCCGCGCGTTCAAGGAAAGCCATCTCGACCCCGGGGGCTTCGCCGAGTTCGTCCGCGTGCCCGCCACCAACGTCGCGCAAGCGACCTTCGCGCTGCCGGCACACGTGAGCGACGAGGCAGCCTCGTTCGTCGAGCCGCTCGGCTGCTGCTTGCGGGCGACGCGCCGGACGGGCCTCCAGCCCGGCGACGCCGCGGTCGTCGTCGGGCTCGGCTCCATCGGCTGCCTCTTCGTCCAGCTCCTCGCGCGTAGCGGCGCGACGGTGGTCGGCGTGGACGTCTCGCCGGCGCGCATCGAGATCGCGCGCACGCTCGGGCTGCCGGCGATGTCGGTGAGCGAGGCGAGCGCGGCGATCGCGCGGCTGAGCGGCGGCCGCGGCGCCGACGTCGTGGTGATCACGGGCGGCGGCGCGAGCGTGCTGGGCTGGGCGATGACGGCGGTGCGCGACGGCGGCGGCATCCACTATTTCGCCGGCGGGCCCGGCGACGCGTTGCCGGTGGCGCTGGAGACGCTCTATCACCGCGAGCTGACGATCACCGCGACCTACTCGTCGTCGCCGGCCGATCTGGCCGAGGCATTTCGTCTCGTGACGACGGGCGCGCTCAAGCTCGACGCGCTGTACACGCATCGTCTGCCGCTCGAGCGGCTCGAAGAGGGCGTGACTCTCATGCGCACGGCGCGCGCCCTCAAGGTGTACGTGACCCCATGAGGGCCCAGGTGTTCCACGGTCCGGGCGACTTGCGCTTCGAAGACGTGCCGTGGCCGACGCCCGGCCCCGGCGAGATCGTGATGCGGATCGAAGCGGCGCTGACGTGCGGTACCGACGTGAAAGTGCTCCGTCGCGGTCACCCCGTGATGATCCCCCACGTCCCGACGGTGTTCGGCCACGAGTTCGCCGGGACGGTGACGGCGGTTGGCGCCGGAGTCATCACCGTCCGCGAAGGCGACCGCGTCGTGGCCGCCAACTCCGCACCGTGCGGAGCGTGCCCGCCGTGCCTGGCCGGACGCGCCAATCTCTGTGAAGACCTGCTCTTCGTCAATGGCGCCTACGGCGAAGCCATCGCGTTGCCGCGGCGCCTGGTGTCCCGCAACGTCGTCGGCCTGCCGGCCAACGTCCCGGCTGAGCGCGCCGCGTTCGCCGAGCCACTCGCCTGCGCGCTCCTCGGCATCGAGCGCGCTCGCGTGGAGTCGGGCCAGACGGTCGTCGTCTTCGGCCACGGCCCTCTCGGCTGCCTGCTCGCGATGGTGGCCGTCAGCCGGAAGGCGCGGGCGATCATCGTCGGCAAGGCGGGCCGGCGCTTCGGTCGTGTGCAGGGGTTGAGAATCTGCGAGTGCATCGATGCGGCCGCGTCAGCCGACGTGGTGGCCGAGATCAAGAGCCGGACGCGAGGCCGGGGCGCCGACGTCACGGTGGACGCCACCGGCATTCCGGAAGTCTGGGAGCAGGCTGTCGCGGCGGCGGGGCGCGGAGGGACTGTGGTATTCTTCGGTGGCTGCGCGCCGGGAACGACCGTGCGTCTCGACACGCGGCAAGTGCATTACGAGGAATTGACGCTGGTCGGTGCGTTTCATCACACGCCGGACCTGATCCGGCGAGCGGTGGACCTGCTGGAGTCGGAGACGCTCAACCCGGATGGGTTGGTGACACACCGCATGGAACTGACCGACGTCGGACGCGCCCTCGAGCTCATGTCGCGAGGTGAAGCGTTGAAGGTCCTCATCGAGCCATGATCCGTTTCACCCTGTGCGTCGTCGCCCTGATCGCTCTCGCCGTCGCGGTACCCGCGCAGGCGTTCGATCCCAACCTGACGTTTCAGAAGGGAACCTGGATCGCATCCTTCGAGGGCGGCGGGGGCAAGCAGAACGATCTCGAGAATCATGGTCGCCAGTCCGACATCGAACTGTTCTACGCCGGCGCGCGCATCAGCTACCTCCCGTGGGACACGTTCGCCGGCGGGTCGTTCTTGTACGGCACGTTCGAGCCGGGGCTCGAGGCGATCTATCAGCGGTATACCAAGCCGCAAGACAAGTACTACGCGGGGCTGGCGCTGTCCGGCCGGTATCATTTCCTCTCGCTGGGACGGTTCGTGCCTTACATCGAATTGCTCGCGGCAGCCGGCGGCACCAACCTCCGCGTCGCCGAGATCGACTCGGATTTCGCCTTCTGGCTGGCCGGCGGCGTGGGCGCGTCGTTCTTCGTGACGGACAACGTGGCCCTCTACGCCGGGTATCGGATGATCCACGTCTCCAACGGACACACCAAGGACCCCAACCGCGGTTTCGAGGCGGACACCGGGGTAGCGGGCGTATCCTTTTACTTCAAGTAGGAGCGTGATGGACAACCGGATCGCGGAGATCGTCCTGGCCGGCCCGCGCGGATTCTGCGCCGGTGTCGAGCGAGCCATCGACATCGTCGAGCAGGCGCTCGAGGTGTGCGGGCCTCCCGTCTACGTGCGCCGCGAGATCGTCCACAATGGTTACGTTGTGGATAAGCTCCGGGCGAAGGGCGCCATCTTCGTCGACGAGCTCCACGAGGTGCCCGACGCTGCGACGGTCATCTTCAGCGCCCACGGCGTGTCGCCGGCCGTACGCCAGGAATCCGAGCGGCGCGGGCTCCGGGTCATCGACGCCACCTGCCCGCTGGTGACCAAGGTCCACCTGGAGGCGATCCGCTACGCGCGCGAGGGCTACTCGATCGTGCTCATCGGTCACGAGGATCATGACGAGGTGATCGGCACGCTGGGCGAGGCGCCCGATCGCATCCACGTCATCGACAGCGCGGCCGAGGTGGAGGCACTCGACCTGCCCGACGCTGAGAAGGTAGCGTATCTCACGCAGACGACGCTGTCGGTCGACGATACGCGCGACGTCATCGACGCCCTGCGGCGGAAGTTCCCCAAGATCGTGGGGCCGTCCCGCGACGACATCTGCTACGCCACCCAGAACCGGCAGGCGGCGGTGAAGACCGTGGCCGGCGACGTGGAAGTCCTGCTCGTCATCGGCGCCGCCAACAGCTCCAACTCCATCCGCCTGGTCGAGGTCTCGCAGTCCACCGGCACGCGCGCCTACCTGATCAACGACATCCGCGACGTGCGTCGCGAGTGGCTGGAAGGCGCCAAGCGCATCGGCGTGACGGCGGGAGCGTCGGCCCCCGAGGTCCTCGTCACCGAGGTCGTCGAGGCGCTTCGTAACGGTGGAGCCACGGTACGCGAGGTGAAAGTGGGCGAGGAGAACGTCCGCTTCGCGCTGCCGCCCGAGCTCGAGCAGATGGCGCGCGAGCGGGGCGCTGCGCTTCCGTCGCGTCCCGTGGGGCGCCAGTCCATCTGACTCTGACACACGTCAGGGTCGTCCTTCTTCTCGCCTTCGCCCTCGCGATCCCCGCGGCGTCTCCAGTCGCGGGCGCCTCCGTCGCCGAGCGTACGCTCCTCGACAACGACCGCCTGGTGATGATCGAGTTCATCTTCCCGCCCGGGTTTCGTGGCGACGAGCACGCCGCCGTCGCCGATGAGTTCGCGTACGTGCTGGAAGGGGAGTTCGCCGTGGTGACGAAGGGCCAGGGCAAGCGTGTTCTCCGTTCCGGCGAGGTCGAGTACGCCAGGAAGGGTACGCTCCACTATTCCCTCAACGAATCGCCGCGGCCGGCCCGCGTGCTGGTCGTGCTCCTCAAGGATCGCTGAGCCATGCGTCTGGTGACGTATCGTCGCGGCCGGTCGGCGCCCCGCGTGGGCGCGCTCGTGGACGACATCGTGCTCGACCTGGCCGCGCTGGCCGCGGATCGGGCGAGCGAGCAGGGGGCCCTCCGGCGCGGCCGCGGCGGATTTCCCAAGACGATGCTCGCCCTGGTGCAGGGCGGCGTCGACGTGTGGAACGAGGCGCGCCAGGCCCTCGAGCACGGCCGGGCCATCGTCGGCCGTGATGGCGCCGACCGCCTAGCCGAGCGCCGCCTGGGCGCGCCGCTGGCGCGCGTGCGCCTGGAGGCGCCGATTCCGCGGCCAGCTCGAAACGTCTTCTGCCTCGGGCGTAACTACAAGGAGCACGCGGCCGAGCGTGGCGCCGAGGCGTCGCCGCACCCCGTGTACTTCACCAAGGTTCCGGAGTCGGTGCTGCCGCCGGGCGGCAAGGTGGTGCACCACTCGGTCACCAAGGAGCTGGATTACGAGGTCGAGCTGACCGTCGTCATCGGCACCGCCGGCCGGGACATCCGGCGCGAGCAAGCGCTCGAGCACGTGTTCGGCTACACCATCATCAACGACGTGACGGCCCGAGATCTCCAGAAGCGACACGGCCAGTGGTTCAAGGGCAAGACGCTCGACACCTTCTGCCCGATGGGCCCGGTGCTCGTCACCGCCGACGAGATCCCGGATCCACAGACGCTCGCCATCACCCTGCGCGTCAACGGTGAGACGCGCCAGTCGAGCCACACCTCGAAGATGATCTTCCCGGTCGACGAGTGCATCAGCGTGCTGTCGGAGGGCTTCACGGTCCTGCCCGGCGACGTCATCGCCACCGGCACCCCCGAGGGCGTCGGCGCCGCCACGGGGAAGTTCCTGAAGGTGGGGGACAAGATCGAGGCCGAGGTGGAGAAGATCGGCGTGCTGGCCAACCGAGTTGTCGCGCCGCCGAGCGACGGCGCGTAGCGAAGGCATGAGCTTCGTCAGCCACGTCGAGTGCACGGTGTGCGACCGACGACACGACGCCAAGCGTGTGCTGACCGTATGCGAGGCGTGCGGCCAGATGCTGGCCGTTCGCTACGACCTCGAGCGCGTGAAGTCGGCGGTCAGCCGGGACGATCTGAAGACGCGGCCGCCCGGGATGTATCGCTTCCGCGAGCTCACCCCGCTGGACGCCGGCGAGCAGCCGGTGACGCTCGGCGAGGGCAGCACCCCGCTCCTGTCGCTGACGCGCCTGGCCGCCCACCTCGGGTTGCGTCACCTCCTGGCCAAGGACGAGGGTCAGAACCCGACGGGGACGTTCAAGGCGCGCGGCCTCGGCATGGCGATCACGCGGGCCCGCACGCTCGGGGCCCGCGGCTTCGTGATTCCCTCGGCCGGGAACGCGGGCGGTGCCGCGGCGCTCTACGCGGCTCGCGCCGGGCTGCCCTGTGGGGTGATCGTGCCGCGCGGCACGCCGCCGGCGGCGATCGCCGAGGCGCTCATCGCGGGCGCGCACGTGTTCACGATCGAGGGCTCGATCGCCACCGCTGGCCGGATCGTCGGGAAGGCCGCGCCCCAGCTCGGGTGGTTCGATCTCTCGACGCTGAAGGAGCCTTATCGCCTGGAGGGCAAGAAGACGATGGGCCTCGAGCTGGCCGAGCAGCTGGGCTGGTCGATGCCGGATGCGCTGCTCTACCCGACCGGCGGCGGCACCGGACTCGTCGGTATCCCGAAGGCCTATGAGGAGCTGCGCGCGATGGGCTGGCTCACGGGAGCGCTGCCGCGGATCGTCTGCGTGCAGGCCGAAGGCTGCGCTCCTGTCGTCAAGGCGTGGCGCGCCGGCGCCGAGACGACGGCGCCGTGGGACAACCCCGTGACCGACGCCCCCGGCCTGCGCGTACCCTCGCCGTTCGCCGGACGTCAGATGCTGCGCGTGCTCCGCGAGACGAAGGGCGACGCCGTTGCCGTGAGCGAGGCGGCCATTGCCGACGCGCAGCGATTGCTGGCCCGGCTCGACGGCGTATGGACGGCGCCCGAGGCGGCGGCAACCGTGGCCGCACTACTCGAGCTGAAAGGACGCGGGGCGGTCAGCGCGGCCGACCGCATCGTTCTGGTCCTGACGGGCGCCGGCATCAAGAACGCTCCACCGCCGCTGCCTCCCGCCATCGACCTCTCCGGCACTGACGACGCCATCGTCGCGCAGGTCGTGCACGCGCTCTCGCGGACCGCGTAGCCCGGATTTTCACTTGGGGGGACCCGTCCCGCTTCCCCCCACCCCCCCTCATCCGCGTTGCGCCCGACGATGGCGTAGGCACTCCGCCGCGCAGAGCGTCCCGCATTGTCGCGCGCCACGCGAAGAGGGGGGTTTGGGGGGAAGCGGGACGGGTCCCCCCAAGTCAATTGTGGTAGCATCTGCGCCACTTCAGGTCCGTCCGCAGGAGGCCCGTGAATGATCGAGACCGCGAAGATCCGCAACGTCGGTGTCGTGGGTCACGGCGGGGTCGGCAAGACCTCCATGGTCGAAGCGCTGCTGTTTACCGCGGGTGCCGTCACGCGGCTCGGCAAGGTGGACGACGGCACCACGACGACCGATTTCGATCCGGACGAGGTCAAGCGCAAGATCTCCATCAACACCGCGGTGGCCTACTGTGACTGGAAGGGCCACCACGTGAACTTCGTGGACACCCCGGGGTACGGTGATTTCATCGCCGACGCGCGCGCCGGTCTGCGCGTGGTGGAGGCGGCCGTGGTGGTGGTGGACGCGGTGGCCGGCGTCCAGGTCCAGACGGAGAAGACGTGGAAGTTCGCGAGCGAGTACGAGCTGCCGCGCGCCGTCGTCGTCAATCGTCTCGATCGCGAGCGCGCCGACTTCTACCGTACGCTGGAGTCCATCACACGCCGGCTCAAGGGCCGCGCCGTGCCCCTGCACATTCCCGTGGGCGACGAGCACGCGTTCCAGGGTTTTGTCGACCTCGTGAAGATGAAGGCGACGCTCTACACCGATGGCAAGGCCGGCGAGGCCGACATCCCCGCCGAGGTCGCGGAGCGGGCCAGGGAGTACCGGGAGAAGCTGGTGGAGGCGGCGGCCGAGACCGACGACGACTTGCTCAGCAAGTACCTCGAGTCCGGCTCGCTCGAAGAGGCCGAGATGCTCAAGGCCCTCCGCGCCGGCATCACGGCCGGCAAGATCATCCCGGTGCTCTGCGCCTCGGCGGCGAAGGGCATCGGCAGCCAGGCCCTGCTCGACATCATCGTGCACGAGTTCCCATCGCCGGCCGACCGCGGTGACGTGGCGGGCACCGATCTGAAGAACAAGCAGGCGGGCACGCGCGGCCCCGATCCGAAGGCGCCGGTGACCACGCTCGTGTTCAAGACGCTGAGCGATCCGCACATCGGCAAGCTGTCGCTCTTCCGGGTCTTCAGCGGCACGTTGAAGACGGAGTCGACGCTGGCCAACCCGGCCCGAGGGAGCAGGGAGCGGATGAGCCACGTCTCGTGGCTCCAGGGCAAGACGGCCAAGAACGTCGAGAGCCTCGGCCCCGGCGAGATCGGCGTCGTTCAGAAGCTGAAGGAGACGCAGACCGGCGACACGCTGGTGGACGAGGCCCATCCGTTCGAGCTGCCGCGCATCACGTTCCCGGAGCCGGCGATCTCGTTCGCCATCCAGCCCAAGACGCGGGGCGACGAGGACAAGATCTCGAACGCGCTGGCGCGGA
>MNEG01000083.1 GCA_001917585.1 Candidatus Rokubacteria bacterium 13_1_40CM_68_15 | reverse complement strand
AGCTCGCCTCGGCGCTGGTGTTCTCGAAGCCCTCGAACCCCGGGCCCGGATACTTGTGGAACGCGAACCCTTGAGGGCAGTGATCGCCGGTCGCCTTCGGGCCGTTGAGCGGACCGCTGCACTTACGTCGGTCGAAGCTGACCAGCGAGCCGTTCGAGCCCGAGCCCCACAGCAGGCCGTTCTTGTCGATGTCGCCGCCGCGCACCCCGATGCCTTCCTTGGGAATGGCGTAGAACTCCGAGAGCTTGGTCTTGGGGTCGAAGCGCAGGAAGCCGGGGCGGCCGACGAACACGTTGAAGGTGTACCAGACCGAGCCGTCGGTGGGATGCGGCATCACGGCATAAGGACCGGAACCCGCAATGCGCATGTCCTTGCCCGCTTCGGCCGGCTTGTCCGGCTCAGTCCACTCGTCGACCTTGCCGTTGCCGTTGCTATCGAGCACCCACGGCGCCCAGCCCTGCGCCTTGGCGGCATCGCCGGTCTCGTCCCACACCTTGGTGTTGACCCAGCCGGCGACCGGTCCGCTGCCCGACAGCCACAGCGTGTCGTCGGCGTCATAGCCGAACTGCGGGTGGTGGGTGCCGAAGCAGGTGTCGATGAAGCCGTACTTCATCGTGGAGGGATCGAGCATCGACACCTGGCGTCCGGAGCGGTCGAGTGGGAACACCTTGGCCGAGGGATGCTCCGAGCCCTTCTTGCAGAAGGCTGGATTCTCGATGCCGCGCACGGCTGCGGCGAACCACACCCGGCCCTTCTTGTCGAACATGCCGTTGTGGTTGTTGGCCCGCTGGCTCCAGATCTTCTCCTCGCCCCAGTAGGCCGAGGGGAGCATCGGCTTCATGGCGGCGGAGGCATGGAAGGGAGGTCCGAACGATTCGGGTGCGTCCGGATCCGCGACCGGCATCTTGAAGAACGTCACCTTGTGCGTCTTCGGATCGAGGATCGGCATGTTGTCGCTCGAGTACTCGTTCGAGCCATACAGCGGCCCGTAGGCATTGACGGTCGGATGGCGCCGATCCGACGAGATCAGGTCGTGCACGAAGTGCTTCTCGGTGGCCCACTCCCACGAGGTGACGACGATGTTGCGCTCGATGCCCTGCGGCCGCGGCGGCTTGTGCTTGGGCAGCTCGCCCTTGGCGACGCGGTCGGTCCATTCGCCGAAATACTTGAACGGCACGCCGCCGAGCTGTACGGCGAGCCGGTTCATCATGAACTCGCCGGTCTGGCCGGAGGCGATGCGGCGCGCCCACGCTTCGGCACCCGACTTGAATTCACCGAGCGCGGCCGGGATCGTGCGCGTCGATTCCTGACCGAGCTGATGGCAGCCGATGCAGTCGGTGTTGTTCATCCGGTGGCGCCAGGTTTCCTGGGTGATGTTCTTCGGGATATCGGTGGTGCCGCCAAAATCCTTCGCCGGCGGAATCTTCATCATCGTGTACCAGTAGAGCGCCGGATAATAGTGCGCCGCCGCCCGCCCGTTCGGCGCCGGCACCGCCGTGAGATTGACCTGCTGGCCGGGCTTTGCGCGCACCCTGGGCGAATCCACCAGCCCGTAGCCGCGCACCCAGACGCTGTAGTTCGCTGTCGGCAGGTCGGGAATGACGTAGCGCCCCTGGCCGTCGGTAACGACCATCTTGGCGTACTTCGTCGGAAGCTCGGTAGTCTCCGCGATCACCCAGACACCCGCCTCGGGCCCGTTCGCTCCCGTGACCACACCGCCGATGTCGTCGGCGTCGATGGGCACCGCTCCGCTTGTCGCCTGCTGGGCGCTGAGCGTGACCGCCGAGCCGGCCCAGACGACGGCGATCGCGACCGCCGCTACGCCGAGATACAGCACGTTTTTCATTCTCATGGCACGGCCCCCTTTTGCTCGGTCGAGGGCATAGTCTAGTCGAAGAATGACCGGCCGGCAGATCTCCCTGGCCCACCTGACCGTGCTCGACACGACGCCTCCCGAGCTCGTCGCCGTGGCGGCGGCCACGGGCTTCCGGACCATCGGTGTCCGGCTGACCGCCACGCCGAGCGTTGGCGTTCCTCCCTACGACATCCTGCACGATGGACCGCTTCTCCGGGAGACCCTGCTGCGGCTGGCGGATACGGGAGTGTCCGTGCTCGACACGGAATTCCTTCGCTTGGAGCCCGAGCGGCCGGTCGGCGTTCCGGAGGGCTTTCTCGAGGTCTCGGCACGCCTTGGCGCTCGGAACGTGCTCGTCATGAGCGCGGAGCCCGATGAATCACGAACGATCGAGCGGCTCTGCGAGCTCTGCGACAGCGCGGCCGAGTACGGTCTGCACGTCTGCCTCGAGTTTGCGATCTACACGGGAGTTCGGACGCTCGCCCACGCTGCCCACGTCGTGGCCCGGTCGAAGCGGTCGAACGCGTCAGTCCTCATCGATGCCTTGCACTTCAGCCGGTCGGGGGGACTTCCAGCACATATCGCTCAGGTCGATCCATCGCTCCTTCGGTACGCCCAGATCTGCGACGCCTCTCCCGACATGCCCGGGCCCGGCGACACGCCCTCACTCATCCGCGAGGCGCGCACGGGCCGGCTGCTTCCTGGCGACGGCGTCTTGCCGCTGGCGGAGCTGGTGGCGGCCCTGCCCGCCACCGCGCCGCTCGCGGTGGAGGCCCCGTGCCGTGCGATCGCCGATCTCACGCCGGTCGAGCGCGCGAAGCGCGCGCATCAGGCGCTCTCCGCCCTGCTCAGGCGAGGCTCAGCAGACGATCGAGCGACCTCTCGAGGCAGTCCTTGATCTCGTCGCGGCACGCCCGGTAGCGATCCTCACCCTGGCCGACGGGATCGTCGATGTCGCCTCGTCCTCCGGCAAACTCCTTGAGCGTGAAGATCTGGCGACCGCGCGCCTCGCTGAAACCGCTCAGGATGTGCTTCTGGGGACCGGTCATGGTCAGGATCAGGTCCGCCTCAGCGATGAGCTCGCGGTGGAGCCGCAGGTCGGTCGACGTGAACGCGTACTCGCCGAGATGGATGCCGTCTTCTCTCAGCACGAGCCGGGCGTCCAGCGACGTGATCATGCCGTCACGCGCGTAGGGAGCGACGCCGCCGGACCGCACGCGAATCTGGTGATGTCCGTTGCGCTCGGCCAGCATGCGCTCCAGCAGCACGTGCGCCATCACACTCCGGCAGGTGTTGGCGTGGCACACCAGAAGAACGGTCTTCATCGCTCCTCCCGTCCCCACTGCCAGAAGCGGACACCACTGCCGAGGTCCTTCCACTCGGCGGCCGGTCGGGTGCCGAGCGTCTTGCCGAAGTTGGTCCCCGGAGGAGGCTTCAGCGCTGGACCGAGGGTCGTCGCGAACAGCGTGGCCAGCTCCTCGGGCGTGAGCCGCCGGTCGGCTTCCAACCGGCGCACGGCCTGCGGCTGAGCCATCAGCGTGTAGCCGTACCCGAACGAGTGGAACGCCTGCCCCGTGATGTCGGCCGCGGCGTCGCTGGCCAGGAACACGACCAGCGGCGCGACGTTGTCGGGATCGCGCTCGGTGCCGACGGCGGCCTCGCTCGGCCACTTGCCGGTCTGCTCGAAGAACTCACGCCCGCGCGGCGTGGAGTCGATCATTCGCGTTGCGCCGCTCGGCAGGATGGCGTTGGCGGTGATGCCGTACTTGGCCAGCGCGTTGGCGGTCGACCAGGTGAGCCCCAGGATGCCGGCCTTGGCCGCGGCGTAGTTGGGCTGGCCGGGTGCGCCGAGGGCCGACACCGAGGACATGTTGTTGAAGGCACCCTTGAGGTGAACGCCGAGCACGGCATCCCATTCGGCGTCGGTCATGTTGAAGATCATCCGGTCGCGGAGAATCCCGGCGACGTGCACCAGGATGTCGATCCGTCCCCAGGTGTCGACAACCTGATTGACCATCGCGGTCGCGTCGTCCGAGTCGGCCACCGAGCCGAAGTTGGGTGCCGCGCTGCCGCCGCCCTTGACGATCTCGTCGACGACCTGAGCGGCGGGCTGCTTGTCACCGCCATCGCCACTCAGGCTGACGCCAAGGTCGTTGACGACGACCTTGGCACCCGCCTTCGCGAGCGCGAGGGCAATGCCCCGGCCGATGCCTCGACCGGCTCCCGTCACCAATGCGGTCTTGCCTGCGAGCATGCTCATGATCGCTCCTGAGGAAGGTGTCATTGCCATGCCCAGACGGGCTGCTCGAAATGGTCGACGCGCGTGGGTCGGCCATGCATGACGACCTCGCGCATCTGGTAGACGACGGCGGCGGTCGGCGCGTGGATCAGCCGGGAGAGAATCGGTAGCTGGATCACCGGGCGGTCGCTCTCAGGGATGTTGACCAGCGTGGGGATGCCCGGAGCTTCCAGGTCGCTGAGCGGCACCAGATGCAGGCTCGCCACCTCGTCCGGATTCGGTTGAAGTCCGACGGTCGTGGACGCCCACACCACGACCGGGGTGATGACGAAGCCTGAACGGGTGCGGTAGTCGTCGAGCAGGCCCAGCACCGCGTCCTCACTCAGTCCCAGCCCGACTTCTTCACTCAGCTCGCGCAGGGCCGCGCGTGGCGCGCTCTCCCCGGGGTTCAGGCGGCCTCCCGGCAGCGCCCACTGCCGCGCGTGGGTGCGCAGGGACGCCGCCCGGCGCGTGAGGAGAAAGCAGGCGCGGCCGGCGTCGTCGGGCAGCAGGACCACGGCGACGGCGGCCGGTCGGTGACCGTCGGCGGCCGCAGAACGACGGTCGAAGGCACGGACGTTGGCGAGGGCGAGCTGGTGGAACGCCTCGTCGAAGCGCACAGCGTCCGGGGCCATCGCCAGCGCCATTGTAGACGCCTTCCACCCCTGTGCGACAATGGCCGCGCGCTCCCGAAGAATGGCCAAGCACACCGACGTGCTGCTCCTCGTCAACGCGATGATGGGGCAGCTCATCTCCGGCGTCGCCGCGCGAATCTTCATCGTGTCGCTGCCCACGATCGCCGCCGCGCTGAACGCCGACATCCTCGCCGTCTCCTGGGCGCTCATCGCCTACCAGCTCGCGGGGATCTGTCTGTCAGTGGTCTTCGGCCGGCTCGGCGACATCCACGGACGCTACTCGATCTACGGCGCCGGCTTCGTCGTCATGACGGTCAGCTCGTTCCTGTGCGGCGTCGCGCCCACCGTGGGCTGGCTCATCGTCTTCCGGCTCGTCCAGGGCATCGGCGCGGCCATGATCGCCTCCGCCGCGCGGGTGCTGGCCATGGAGGCGCTGCCGGAAGGCGCCGAGGGCAGGGCCAATGGATTCATGACCATGTCGTTCCACGGCGGCCTGTTGCTCGGGCCCCCGCTGGGTGGTCTGGTGATCGACCTCCTGAGCTGGCGCTGGATCTTTTTCCTCCTCGTTCCCATCGGCGTGGTCGGGATCATCCTGACGGCCATGCGGGCGCGCGGCCGGCGAGTGGCGCCGAGCGGGCGCCCGCCCGCCGTCGACTACGTCGGCGCGACGCTCCTCGTCGTGCTCACCATGGCGCTCACCCTGCTCGTCGACGGGCGGAGCGCTGAAGCCATCGGGGTAACGCAGAAGAGCGCCATCGTCGCCGTCTTCGGCCTCACGCTGGCCGGCTTCCTGGTGCACGAGCGTCGCGCGGTGAACCCCGTGGTGAACCTCGCCCTGTTCAGGATCCGGATGTTCGTCTTCAGCGTCCTGAGCCTGCTGGTCTTCGCGATCACGAGCAGCGTGCTCACGCTCCTGCTGCCCTTCTACCTGCAAGACGTGCTGCACCACTCCCCGTCGTTCATCGGGCTCCTCTTCCTCTCCGCGCCCGTCTTGACCATCAGCCTGGCCGCCCTCGCCGGCCTGCTCACCGACCGCATCGGACCGATGATTCCAGCCTCGATCGGGCTGTCCTTCGTCATGGCCGGCTTCGCCGTCGGCGTCGTCCTGAAGGTGGATTCGCACTGGAGCCTGCCCGCGCTGCTGCTGGCGTGCACGGGCATCGGTCAGGGCTTCTTCAACACGCCGAACCAGACGGCGATCATCGGCTCCGTGCCCCGGGAGTATCGAGGATTTGCCACCGGCCTGGTGCAGATGATTTTCGGCCTGGGATCGCTGCTCGGGATCTCGCTGGGGGGCGCTCTGCTCACCGTGATGTTCCGCCACTACTCCGGCATTCCCGACGCAACGCCGAGCGCGGAGGCCCCCGGGCCCTTCGTGGCCGCCATGAGCACGACCTACGCGGCCTGCTTCGTCCTCATGACGGTGGCCCTGGTCGCCTCACTCATGCGCGGGGGGCGGCGCATCGAGGCGGCGGCGATGCACTAGGGCCGTGCGTCAGGCGCGACGGCGGCGCGCGCGGCCGCCAGCGTCGACGCGCGCTCGTGAAGCAGCAGCGTGCCGAGTCGCTCTGACCAGGCCGCGAAGTCGGCGCGAGGTCCGCTCCAGCGCAACGCGTCCACGTCGACGCCGATGGGCGCATCCGCACGCAGCGTGGCCAGCTCCCGGAACAGCAGCGCGAGCTCGCGTTGCCCCGTGAGCGTCGTGGCCAGCCGCAGCGTTCCGCGCACGGACACGTCCCACTCCGCGGCCAGCTTCGGAATGTGCTCGAGGTGCTGATAGCGGGCGAGCACCGCCGCCGCGGACCTCGCACCCCAGCCGGGCAGACCGGGGTAGCCGTCCGCGCTGTCGCCCACGAGCGCCAGCCAATCGGGAATCGATGCGGGCGAGACACCGAACTTCTGCCGCACACCCGACTCGTCACGCAGCTCGCGCGTGCGCCGGTCGAGCTGGACGATGCGGTCGCCCCGGATGCATTGCGCCAGGTCCTTGTCCGGCGTGCACACGACGACCTGCTCGACGCGTGCATCGGCCGCGGCCATCGCCGCCGCCGCGGCCAGCGCGTCATCGGCCTCGAACTCGACCATGGGCCAGACGACCACGCCGAGCGCGCTCAGCGCCTCCTCCAGCGGCTGGAACTGGGCGTAGAGCAGCGGGTCAATGCCGTCGCCCGTCTTGTAGCCTGACCAGAGCGCGTTGCGAAACGATTCGATGACGTGATCGGTCGCCACGCCCAGATGCGTCACGCCACCCTCGAGCATTCCGAGCATCGACGCGACGACACCGCGTACCGCCCTGAGCTCCTCGGGAGCGCTCCGGTCGAAGGCCGCCGCCGGCGAGAGGAAGTAGCGGAAGAGCTCGAACGTCCCGTCGATCAGATGAACGATCACGGCCGCAACGATAACCTAATAGAATGGCTCGCGTGCGCAAGCAGAGTCGCGAATCGTTTCCGATCGTCAGGCACCCGGCGCCCGGGACACGCACGCCGATTCTGGTCAGCGTGCCGCACTACGGCACGCAACCCTTGCCCCACATCACCCGCGACGACTATCGCGAGCCCTGGTTCGAAACCTTCGCCTACGGGTTCGCCGACACCTTCGTGGGCGATCTGTATGCCGACCTGCACGAGCACGGGGCCACCGTCCTGGCGACACCGTTCTCGCGCATCTTCGTCGACGTCAATCGCCGCCGTGACGACTTCGAGCACCGCGACGGCGAGGTGCACTCCCGGCGCGGAGTGGTGCGCACCCATACCACGCGCGAGGCGCCGATCTTTGCCCGCCCGCTGGCGCTCGCCGATCTGGAGGAGCGGTTGCGGACGCTCTACGATCCCTACTACTCGACCCTGGAGCGCCTGCTCACCGAGCTGCGCGAGGCCTACGGGTACGCGCTGCTCCTCGATGGCCACACCGGGAGCCCGCGCCGGATGAAGGATCATCAGGTGATCATCGGCACACGCCACGGTGAGACGTGTGCCCCTCAGCTCGGGCAACGTGCGGCCAGCCTCGGACCCGGCGCGTCCACGCGATCCAGCTCGAGATCAACGCGTCGTTGCTGATGACGACCACCGCCGACGAGTTCATCGCTCAGGTGCGACGAGGGGAAATTCCCGAGAAGGCGGAAGCGAACATCGGCCGCATTCGCCAGTGTCTCCGGGAGGCGCTGGTGGCCCTGCCGTCGGTCCTCGCGACCGTGCACGAGGGTTGCTCATGAAGATCCGCATCGGAGTGGGAACCGGGGGCGCGTCCTCGTCGCCCGAGGCGCTGACCGAGCTCGTCACGTCTCTCGATAAGCTCGGATTCGACTCCCTGTGGCTCTCGGAGATCTTGACCGGCCCGGTGCTCGATCCCGTGGTGGGGCTCTCGTGGGCCGCTTCGAGCAATCCGCGGCTGAAGCTTGGGACGACCATGCTGTTGCCCGGACGCAACGTGGTCCGGCTCGCGAAGCAGCTCGCCAGCGAGCGCGATGCGATCGGCGTCGAGCCCAAGCAGCGCGGCGCGTTCATCGACGAGGCGCTTCCGCTGTTGCGGCGCCTGTGGGCCGGTGAGACGGTGAGCCACGACGGCGCCGTCGGCAGCTTCCGTGACGTCAAGCTGTCGCCGCTGCCGGTGCAGCAACCGCTCGAAGTGTGGCTGGGCGGCACGGCGCCCGCCGCTCTCGAGCGTTGTGGTCGGTTGTCCGACGGCTGGCTGCCCTCGCTGTGCACGCCTGAGGAGGCGGCCCGCGGCCGCGTCGTCATCGAACAAGCGGCGGCACGCGCCGGGCGCACGATCAGCCACGAGCACTTCGGCGTGAGCATCGGCTACGCCAGCGGGCCCATCGACCCGAACACCGCGCGCACGATGGCCGCCCGGCGTCCCCGATCGCTCGAGCTCACGCCCGTGGGCTTGCCCGCCTTGCGGGCGCTGATCGAGCGCTTCATCGCCGTCGGCTTCTCGAAGTTCGTCGTGCGCCCGGTGGCGGCACCTGCGTCCTGGCGCGCCGAGCTCGAGGCTCTGGCCGCGGCGGTGGGCGACCTCCAGACCTGACGGCTACGAGGGGTTCACGACCCTCTGACGCGGTCCTGGAGCTCCTCCTCCACGAGCCACTCGCCAGTGCAACCGCAGTGCCGGCGGGAGCGCTGAGCGCTCATCGGCGATCGCCTCCCCCGTTGCGTTCGACGTGGCCGGTACTTATCTTGCTACGCAACTGACGGGAAGGCGGGCCGACATGTTCCCCTACCACGACGAGAACGAGACGCAGCGAACGCCTTACGTCACGTACGCCATCATCGCGTTGAACGTCCTCGTGTGGCTCGTGGTCGAGGGGGCGGGCTCGCCACTGGCGTTGGCCCGGGCCGTGTGCGACCTCGGGCTCATCCCGGGTGAGCTGACCGGGCTGGTGCCGCCGGGCACGGCGTTCCCGCTGGGCGAAGGGCTCGCATGTCTCACCGACCCGGGCCGGCAGGTCTCTCACATCTTCACCTCGATGTTCCTGCACGGCTCGTGGCTCCATCTGCTCGGCAACATGTGGTTCCTGAAGATCTTCGGCGACAACGTCGAAGACTCGATGGGGCGCGTGCGCTTCGTGATCTTCTATCTCGCGTGCGGGGTCGCGGCGGCCCTGCTGCAGGTGATCGCCAATGCGGACTCACCCATTCCGATGGTCGGCGCGTCGGGCGCGATCAGCGGCGTGATGGGCGGTTACCTCGTGCTCTATCCGCGCGTGCGCGTATTTTGCATCGTGCCGATCGGCATCTTCCCCATGTCGATCGCGCTGCCGGCGTGGACGATGCTCCTCTACTGGGCCGGGATCCAGTTCGTCGCGGGCCTCTTCGGGCTGGTGGGCGAGGAGCAAGGCGGTGTGGCCTTCTGGGCCCACCTCGGCGGATTTGTCGCTGGCGTCGTGCTCGTGAAGCTCTTCGCCCGCGACGGCGATGTCAGGGCGCATCGGAGCCAGCGCTGGGAGCCGCGGCGCGTGGCCGCGCGCTGGTGAGCGCGCCGGCGACGGCGCCTGCTACAGCACGGAGCGCACCAGGCCGCCGTCGACCAGGATCGTGGTGCCCGTGATGTAGCTCGACTTGCTCGAGGCCAGGAACGCGACCAGATTGGCCAGCTCCATTGGCTCGCCGAGGCGTCCGACGGCGGTTTCGGCCGCTCGCTGAGCCAGCGCCTTCTCGACGGAAATGCCGAGCTCCTTGGCCCGCGCCGTGACGTTCGAGAGCATGCGCTCGCTCAGGATCGAGCCCGGGCACACGTTGTTGACGAGGATGCCGTCCCGCCCGACCTCATCCGCGAGGCTCTTGGCGAACGCGACCACACCCATGCGCGTGGCTCCCGAGAGCGCCAGGTTGGGGATCGGCTGATACACGGTGCTGGCGAGGATGTTGATGATGCGTCCGCTGCCTTGCCGCTTGAGGTGTGGCAGGGCCTCCCGCGACATGCGCGCAAAGAACAGCAGCGAGCGCTGGACCGCGATCGCCCATTGCTCCTCGGTCGCGTCGTGGGCGCGGGCCAGGGGTGGGCCACCGGAGTTGTTGACCATGATGTCGAGGCGCCCGAAACGACCGACGGTCGCGGCGATCAGCTCCCGGGCGAATCTCCTTTGCCGCCGTCTCGAGGTCGCCCTGGGAACGGCTGCACATGGCCACCCGGACGCCTTCCTGCGCCAGCACTTCGGCACACGCCCGCCCCAGGCCTTTGCTGGCTCCCCCGACGATCGCCACCTTGTCCTTGAGCTGGAGGTCCACGGCACAACACTTTCTGCTACCCTCGGTGAACATTCAAGAGGGAGAAGGACATGCGCCCGTTCGAAGGGATCAAGATCCTCGACTGCACCCACGTCCTGGCCGGGCCGTTCGCGGCCTATCAGCTCGCCGTCCTTGGCGCCGACGTGATCAAGGTGGACGACCCGAACGAGCCGGATCAGAGCCGGGAATCCGGCGCCGATCACGCGCTGAACAAGGCCATGATGGGCACGGGATTCCTCACCCAGGGATCGAACAAGCGCGCGATCGCGCTCGACCTCAAGACTGCGGGCGGGCGCGAGGCGCTCAAGCGCCTCGTCGCCGAGTGGGCGGACGTGCTCGTGGAGAACTACCGGCCCGGCGCGTTCAAGGCGCTGGGCCTGGGCTACGAGGACCTGGCCCGGCTCAATCCCACGCTCGTGTACGCGTCGATGACCGCCTTCGGCCAGGGCGGCCCGCGCGGCACGCAGACGGCCTACGACCACGCGATCCAGGCGACGTCCGGCATCACGGCGTCGACGGGCACCGAGACGAGTGGACCGATCAAGGCCGGCGCGCCCATGGTCGATTACGCGACGGGCACGATGGGAGCCTTCGCCATCTCGGCCGCGCTCTTCCAGCGGATGCGCACCGGCCAGGGCCAGTACGTCGACCTCGCGATGCTCGACGTCGCCATGATCTTGCAGGGCTCGCACATCACCGACTTCCTGCACTCGGGCCATCACCCGAAGCGGGCCGGCAACAAGATGCGCTTCGCCGCGTCGTCCGCCTTTCCGACCAGGGACGGCCTGGTGCAGCTTGCCGCGAGCAACGCGCGCCAGCACCGGCGCTTCTACGAGGCGATCGGCGATCCCGACGAGGCGAAGCGCTCGAGCCTCGAGGAGCGCTACGAACGCTACGAGGAGAAGCTGGCCGCCGTCGGCGAGAAGATGAAGGAGAAGACGGCGGACGAGTGGGAGGCCTACTTCCAGTCCCGGCACGTTCCCGCCACGCGCGTGCGCGAGCTGCGTGAGGCCCTGGCCGATCCGCATTTGAAGACTCGCGGCGTGCTGCACCGGCACGAGAAGGTCCCTGGCGTCGACAAGCCAGTCACCGTGCCGCTGGCGGCGTTCAAGTTCGCCCACGACGGGCCGTCGATCGAGCGGCCACCGGCGCGCGTCGGTGAGCACACCGACGAGGTGCTGGGCGCGGTCGGGTACACTGCCGAGCAGATCGCGGCGCTGAGGAGTTCCGGCGCCATCGCGTGACGGAGGAGAGGGGAATGCAGGACTGCCGGTTCGTCGATCTGAACGCGACCATGGAAGAGGGCCGACAGGTCGCCGTGCTCTGGCAGGAGGAGGAGTCCCTCGCCTTCGTTGCCAATGGACGAGCCTATCGGAGCGAGTTCCACGTCAACCCGTCCGCCGAGACCATGCTGCAGCTACGCGGGGAGATGCGACTCCACTACCTCACACCCGACGGCGAGGAGAAGGTACGCGTGCTCAGGGAGGGCGAGTACATGTACTGCCCGCCCGGCGTGCCGCACTCGCCGCGCTTTCCGCCGGGCGCCTTCGCGCTCATCACCGAGCGCAAGCGGCGGCCGGGCGAGCGCGACCGGTTCCTCTGGTTCTGCGAGCGCTGCCACGCCAGGGTCCACGAGGTGGTGTTCGAGGTGCGCGACTACGCGGAGAACCCGGTCAGCGCGGCCTATCGCGAGTACTACGGCTCCGTCGAGCACCGGACGTGCAAGGCGTGCGGCTACGTGATGCCGGCGCCCGAGGATCGCTCGTTCGAGAGCGCCAACCCCACGCAACCGGCGCGCTGAGCCGCCAGTGGAGACGCGCCACCTGACTCGCCGCGAAATGCTCGGAACACTGACTGCCGCCGGCGTTGCGCTCGGTGCTTCGTCCACTCTTTCTGGCTGCACGGCTGGAGTGAGATCGGACACTCGCCTGCCAGCGACAATCGCCGACGCGGGCAAGCGGCTGCGCGACGGCTCCCTGACGTCCGAGCCGTTGACCCGCACCTACCTCGGATGCATCCGGGAGCTTCAGCCCAAGCTGAATGCCTTCATCACCGTGCCCGAAGAGAAGGCGCTGGCTGCCGCCGCGGCTCTCGACGCTGAACTAAAAGCAGGCAAGGATCGCGGGCCGCTTCACGGCATCCCGATCGTCTACAAGGACAACTGCGACACCGCCGGCATCCTCACCACGATGGGCTCCCAGTTCTTCAGCAAGCGAGTGCCGGCGCAGGACGCGACGGTCGTGCGTCTTCTGAAAGACGCGGGCACGGTGACGCTCGCCAAGGCCAACATGAACGAGCTGGCCGCCGGCGTCGCCGGCGCCAACAAGCACTACGGGAACGCTCACAATCCCTGGGATGTCGCGCGGTGGCCCGGCGGTTCCTCGAGCGGGAGCGGCGCGGCCGTTGCCGCGGGATTGTGCCTCGGTGGAATCGGAAGCGATACCGGCATCTCGGTCCGTGGTCCGGCTGGCTGGTGCGGTGTCGTCGGAGTCCGGCCGAGTTATGGGCGCGTCAGCGTCGCCGGCGTCTATCCACGCGCGTACAGCTTCGACACGATCGGCCCGCTGGCGCGCACCGTCGCCGACGCGGCGACTCTATTGAATGTCATGGTCGGCTACGATCCGACCGACAAGTATTCGATCCGGTCGCCCAGGGAAGACTTCACGGTCGGGCTCAATCGCGGCGTGCGCGGCGTCCGCCTTGGAATCGTCGAGAACTTCACCTACCGCAACGTCGACGCGGAAGTGGCCGACGCCGTGCGCGGCGCGGCCGACAAGCTGGCGAGCCTCGGCGCCGAAGTGAAGCCCGTGCGCATTCCGCTCTTCGAAGACAAGATCAATTTCTCATATCCGCTGACGATCCTTCTCTACGAGTTCAATCAGATCCTGGGCGATGAGTACCGCAAGGCGGACAAGAGCCTGTTCGGTCCGGTCGTCCAGGCCAACATGGCTCGCGGCAGTCAAATTCCGAAGGCGACGTACGACAAGGCCATCGCCGAGCGGCCGAAGGAGATCGCGGAGATCCGATCGGTCTTCAGGCACGTCGACGCGTTCCTGACGCCGACCCATCCGATGGTGGCGCCGCTCCACACCTGGGACGCCGAAGGCTCGGAGCGGGTGCGACAGTTCACCGTGCCCGTGAGTTTCACGGGTCTTCCCGCGGTTTCCGTGCCGTGCGGGTTCGGCCCGAGCGGGCTGCCGATCGGTCTCCATATCGTCGGCAACGACATGCAAGAAGCGTTGCTGCTGAGAATTGCCGCGACGCTCGAAGCCGCGACCGACTTCCACGAGCGAAAGCCGCCACTCTATTGCGCCTGATCTAGCGCGCCGTGCGCGTCCACTTCGCGCGTTACGCCGAGACGGACTGCGCGACGACCGCGCGCGCTGACTCGACGCGGGCGAAGTAGAGGTAGAAGGCGACGAACGTCAGCGCGTAGACCGCGCCGGCCAGGTAGTAGGGCATCGCCCAGTTGCCGGCGGCCATGAAGGGTCCCGCGATCCACGCGCCCACCCCCATCGGGAACTCGCTGAACGCGTGCATGACACCGTTGGTCGTGCCCCGCTCGCGGTCCTTCACGATCTCCATGGAGAAGAGGCTGTAGATGGGATCGGTCAGCCCCTTGCTGGGAAACGCGCCGCCGATGAGGATGATGGCCGCGACGTACATGATCCCCGCTGTCACCACGCCGGGCGCCAGCCCGATCAGGACGAGAAAGGGCACGCCGAGGAACTTCAGGAAGGCCACCGTGCGCACACGGCCGAGCCGCCGGACCACGAGCGGGGCGAGCAGCGTGGCGAACGCTGTCACGATGGAGCCGGCGCCGAAGATCAGGCCGATCGCGGCCGTCGAAGCGCCGAGCTCCCGCGCGAAGTAGACGTTGAAGAAGGGCGCGGTCATCCCGAGGGCCAGCCCGGCGCCGCCCTCGGTCAGCGCGAGCATGCCGATCGTGCCGTAGCTTTCGAGGCTCTTCCACCAGCGCCTGATGTCGATGGCCTGCCATCGCTCGTCGATCAGGTAGATGGGGATGGCGGAGAGCAGCATGATCGGCAGGACGATGAGAAGGCTCGCGCGCAGCGTCCCCGCCTGCTCGGCGCCGAGGCCGAGGAGCGGGCCCAAGGCCAGCGGCAGCAGGCCCGCGAGCAGATTGCCGAGGCTGGCCGCGCCCACGGTGAGGAACCCGCCGATGCTGAAGAGGTGAACGCGCTCGTCGGGCCGGCTCTGCTCGACCATGAATGGTGGGCCGACGATGGCGTGGCCACCCTCGAACAGGCCCTGAACGGCGGCGAGCGCGAGCAGCGCCGTGGGCTCTCCGACGACGATGAGCGCGGCCGTTCCCACGATGTTGCCGGCGTACGCGACCAGGAACACGCGGCGGCGCCCGAAGAGATCCGACAGGATGCCGGCGGGAATGACCGCGAGGCCATGGGCGATCCAGTTGATCGACGCGAGCTGTGCGACGAAGAGCGTGTCGTGACCTTTCGCCAGCAGGTACAGGTAGAAGAGCAGCCTCCAGATGCTGACCGAGAGCCCGCTGAACGGCGTCCGGATCAGGAGCAAGCGCGCGTTCCGGCTGAAGCCCTGGATCCGACGCAGGTACTCGCCGCCGTGACGCGCTTGCCGGACGACGACGAGCGCGACGACGATGGTGAGGCCGATGCCCACCAGCCACACGGCGAGCGGCACCGGCCCGCTCGCTTCGGGTCCGTGGGCGTGGCCGCCGTCGGCCCGCGCGATGGCCGCGCGCGTGAGGAGGGCCGCGATGCTCGCGCCCAGAGCGAGCGGCTCCGGACGGCGCCTCGAGATCACGCTCGCGAGGCTACGCGCGCACGGAGACTTGTGCAACGCGCCGCTCAATGGTCCAGGCATGGCGACGTATCTTAGCCCGAGCGTGAGCCCCCGCTCCCTGGGGATGAACCTGCCCGCAACTTTCTCCTTGACACCTTCGATCATTGTCGATGTTCATGCGCCGTCGGTCCTCTGCGAACTCGCGCTTAGCGACCAGTACGGCCCCGAAAACGCGATGATGACGATGGCGTAACCGAAAATCATTACTCGTTTTTGAATCAACCGTTCTCGACCGTCCGAGGGCGTCGAAAATCAGGGTGTAGAGTCGTCCCGGCCGAGATGGGAGACTCCCTATGAAAATCGACTCGCCGACTGCAGTTGTGGCTCATGACGATGCCGCCGATCTGGATACGCTTGGCGACGAGATCGCTGAGCTGTCTGCTCACCTCGATGCTGCCACCGCACACGTTCTCACCCTGATCCGTGAGTTCGAGGCACGGGCGGGATGGAATACCGGCTTTCGGTCCTGCGCCGCGTGGCTGAGCTGGCGGGTGGGACTCGATCTCGGTGCGGCCCGTGAACGCGTCCGCGTGGCGCGCGCTCTCGGGACGCTGCCGCTCTTAGCCGACGCCCTCGCGCGAGGGGAGCTGTCGTACGCAAAGGTCCGCGCGCTGACGCGTGTGGCCACTCCTGAGACCGAAGCACGACTGCTGGTGGTGGGACGCGAGGGCACGGCGGCCCACGTTGAGCGGATCGTGCGTGGCTGGCGAAAGGTGGACCGGGTGGCCGAGGCGCGGGAGGCCAAGCAGCGTCACACCAGCCGTGCGCTTCACGTGTATCAGGACGAGGACGGCATGGTGATCGTGCGAGGACGATTGGAACCAGAAGTGGGAGCGGTGTTCATGCAGGCGCTGGCCGCGGCGCGCGAGACGCTCTACCAGCGAGCACGCGCCGAAGCGGCATCAGCGCTGGCTGACCCAATTGCCGACCCGCCGAGCATGGCTCAGCAGCAGGCGGATGCGCTCGCGTTGCTCGCGCAGTCGGCACTGCACCAGGAGTTCGATCCCGGCGCCCCGGGCGAGCGTTACCAGGTGGTGGTTCACGTCGATGCTGCGGTCTTGGCCGACCCTGATCAGCCGGGGCAGTCCGTGCTCGAGGATGGCGTCAGCGTTTCTGGGGAAACGTCCCGCCGCCTCGCGTGCGATGCGACGCGGGTAGTGATGCGGCATGACGAAGCCGGGCGGTTGCTCGAAGTTGGCGCGCGGACACGCACGATTTCGCCTGCCTTGCGGCGCGCGCTCCACCATCGCGACCGGGGCTGTCGCTTTCCGGGCTGCGGCATGCGTTTCGCCGAGGGTCATCACGTCCGACACTGGTCGGCCCTTGCCCGACGTGCCACGTTCCCCGTGGGTGCCCGCTGATCCGATTGGTGCTTTTCGCGCGCATCACGAGGCGCAGGGCCTGCGCCTTCACGCGCGGACGGCGTGCGCTGGTTGGCTTGGAGAGCGCCTGAATGTCGGATGGGCGATCGACGTCCTGCGGCTCTCCGCTCCGTCAGCCCCTACGCGTGAAGGCCTCGACGCGCTCGGGACGGGTTCGTGGAGAGCTCACCGTTTGCGGGGTGGATGCGCCCGCACGGCCTCCTCGTTGACCTCCGTTCCCCATCCCGGCCTCGTCGGAAGGTGGAGATACCCGTCGCGGATCGTGGGTGCCACCGTCACCAGCTCGTCGTACCAGGGCACCGTGTCGAGATCGATCTCCATGATCCGGAGGTTCGGGACGACGGCGCAGAAGTGCGCGTTCATCATCGTCGCCAGGTGGCCGTAGAAATTGTGGGGGGCGACGTTGATCTCGTAGGCGTCGGCCATCGCGGCGATCTTGAGCGATTCCGCGACGCCATTCCACGGCGTGTCGATGATCGCCACGTCCACGGCGCCCTGCTCGAAGAACGGCCGGTAGTCGCGGCGCCCGAACAGGCACTCGCACGAGGCGACGGGGATAGCCGCGTGGTCGCGGATGTAGCGCAGCGCCTTGGCGTCGCGCGTGTCGATCTCCACCCAGAAGATGTCGAAGGGCGCGATCGTCCGCGCAACCTTCAGGAAGCCCTCCGTCTTGAAGTTGAAGTTCAGGTCCACGAGGAGGTCGACATCCGCGCCGGCGCCCTCGCGAAACGCGGCGAGCTCCTCGCGGAGCGCCTGCAGGACGTGGCGATCGGCGTTCAGCTCGGGGAAGCTGCCCCGGCGCGCGAAGCCCGGCGAGTGCAGGTACGGCTCCTTGCCGAGGACGAACACGTTGGTCTTGAGCGCGGTGAAGCCGCGCTCGCGCACTTCCTTGCCGGCATTCACCACGTCCTGCAGCGTCCGAAGCGGCGGGATCTGCATCGCGTCCGCCCACGCGAGCCGATACGTGCCGCAGTGCGACCAGTAGAGACGGATACGATCGCGCACCGGCCCGCCCAGCATGGCGTACACGGGCAGGCCGAGCGCCT
>MNEG01000126.1 GCA_001917585.1 Candidatus Rokubacteria bacterium 13_1_40CM_68_15 | reverse complement strand
AGGGCCTGCCGTCGCGGCCGTAGAACGTCAGCAGCCCCTGCTCGTCGACGGCGGCGAACGCGGCATCGCCGGCGATCTCCCGGACCGCTTGCTCCACGGCGGCCTCGGCCAGATGCGCCGCGGCGATCCCCTCCTTGTAGGCGCGCGCCGCGCTTGCCTCGAGCCGCATCGAGTACGCGAATTCGGCCCCGACCAGGCCGAGCAGGCCGAGCACCAGGAGCACGGCGACGAGGGCAAAGCCGCGATCGGTCGTCGTCGCCGGCGCCATCACTGAACGGCCGCCTTGAGCGCGACCGTCAACGGGGGCATGGTCTCCGTCCGGCCCTGACGGACCATTGTGATCGTCACCTGCACGGCCCGCGGCAGGCCGTTCTCCGTGTCGGCGTCCCAGGAGTCCTGCCAGGAGCCGGTGTCGTTGAGATAACGAAACGCCACCTGCTGCACCACCGGATCGCGGAGGACGACCGCCGCCTCCGAGAATGGGGCGCGATTGGGGAGGACGCGCTGCCGAACGACCAGCGCGGAGCCGTTTTCGTTCTCGGTCGCGAGCACGACGGCCGTGAACGCCACCGGAATCGCCGGCGGAAATGGCGGCATCTGAGTGGCGAACTCCAGACGCGAGTCGGTGCCTCGGAAGAGGAGCACCGTGTCAGGCGCCTGACCCAGGGCCGCCCGGTATGGGTAGGTCGCGCCGAGGGCGCGGCCCAGCGTTATCGCGACGCCGCGCAGGTGGGCGTGAGCCTCGGCGCGGTCCTCGCCTTGAGTCCAGGCGGCGATGCCGACACGCAGGCCGCCAAAGGCGATGACGAGCAGCGCGGCCACGATGGACAAGGCGATGATGAGCTCGAGGAGTGTGAAGCCGCGTTGGCCGCGCAGGCGCATCAGCGCGTCGCAGGAGTCGCCGGGCGGGGGCCGCGGGTCGGCGTCGCCGGTGTCGGCGTCGCCGGTGTCGGCGTCGCCGGTGCCGTCGTCTGGACCGTGAGCGGCATCGTCCGCAGCATGTTGACTTCGACCTGGCGGCGGTCGTCCCAGGAGACCTTCACGTCGATCTGATACACCCGCCAGCGCGGGACGCCGACGGTGGGAACCAGGTCGGGAGCGGCTACCACGGTCGTCTGGCGCTCCCAGCGGAAGTTGCCCTCCGTCCCTTGCTCCCGCCCCTCGTCGGGCTCCAACACCTCGCGCGCCTTCTCGTCGGCGAGCAACATCGCGCGCTGATGGTCGCCCGCGAGCTTAAGCAGACGCAGGCCCTGGGCGAAGCCCTGAATGGCTGCGACGACGGCAAGGCTGAGGATGGCGAGGGCCACGACGACCTCGAGCAGGGTGAAGCCGGCGTCACGACGCTTCACTCCCGCGCGACCTTCACGCGCCCGGTGAGGCCGTCCACGACCACTCGGTAGCGCACCGGACCCGATTGCACACGGAAATCCCCGCCGTTGGACACGCCGTAGGGCTCGAAGCGCACGGTCAGCGCCGGGGGCGGGACGGCTTCGATGGTGAGATCGGCCGGCAGCGTTCGGGTCAGCGTGACATCGTCGCCGGCGACGATGGTCAAACGGTGGCCAGCCGGATCCACGACCAGCGCGTGAGCGCGGCGAGTCGTGATGGCTTGCTCGCGAGCATGCCGCAACATGGCGGTGAGGCGGGCGACCTGGGCCTTGGCGCGGAGGTTCTCGGTGCTCCGACCGATGCTGGGCGTCACGACGGCCGTCGCGACGGCCAGCACCAGCAGGGTGACGACCAGCTCGATGAGGGTGAAACCGCGGGCGTTTACCTTTGCGCCCATGACGTCACATCGGCGTTTTCACCTTCGCCGCCGGGTGCGCCGTCGCCACCCTCCGACCACAGGTCGTACTCCCCGTGCTGCCCGGGGCAGCAGCGATACCGGTACGCATTGCCCCACGGGTCCTTCGGCACGTCCTTCTTGAGGTACGGTCCGTTCCAGTTGGTGACGTTCGGATTGCGCTGGAGGGCGTCCAGGCCTTGCGCGCCGTCCGGATACTTGCCGACGTCGAGCCGGTACTGGTCCAGGCCGGCGCCAAGCAGCTCGATCTGAGCTCGCGCCGCCGCCTGCTTGGATTGGCCCACGCGCCCGAAGAGTCGCGGGCCCACGAGACCGACCAGCAACCCGAGCACGATGATCACGACGAGCAACTCGATCAGCGTGAACCCCGACTCGTTGAACAGGGCGCGGGCGCCCGGGCTTACGCCACGCCCGCGCCCCGCCGGAATGACTCGCGGCGATTCTTCGGTCGCGCGATCAGAGTCCTGACCGCGCGCAACCCGCGCCTCCACAATGCCCGCGCCCTGTTCAATACTGCGCGTGCCCATCACAACGGTATCTCGTTGATCGAGAAGATCGCCATCAACATTGCGACGACGATAAATGCTACCAGGATCCCCATGACGAGAATGATGGCGGGCTCGAGCAGGCCGATCATTCGCTTCAGCTCGGTTCGCACGTCGTTCTCGAACGTCTCTGCGGTTTTGAGCAGCATCTCTTCGAGGCGCCCGGTCTCCTCACCGACTCGCACCATGTGCACGGCGAGCGGTGGGAAGTTCGCGTGCTCGGCCAGTCCGCTGGCCAGCGTTCCGCCGCGCTTCACGGTTTCCCCCAGGCGATCGACGGCGCGGCCGACGACCTGGTTCGTCATCATGTCGCCCACGACCGCCAGCGCTCCGAGCACGGGCACGCCGCTCTTCAACATCGTGCCGAGCGTGCGCGCGAACCGGGCCGTCTCGATCTTCATGACCAGCGAGCCGACGTGCGGCATGCGCAAGAGCGTCCGGTCCCACTGGAGCCGGCCCTCGGGGCTGCGCGTCCACACCCGCCACGCGAAGACACCCGCGAAAATCACGATGGCGCCCGCCCACCAGTACTCGCGCAGGGTGCTGCTGACCGCCATGAGGATTTGCGTGGGCAGCGGGATCGCCTGCTTGAGGTCCGAGAAGATCGTGGCGAAGCGCGGGATGACGAACGTCAACAAGAAGACCACGGCGGCGCCACCCACGAAGGTGACCACCAGCGGGTAGGCCAGCGCCGAGAGGATCGCGTCGGTGAAGGCCGCCCGCGATTCGAGGAACTCGGCGAGCCGGCGTAACGTGATCTCGAGGACGCCGCCCTTCTCGCCCGCGCGCACCATGTTGATGTAGAGCCGGGAGAACGGCCGCGGATGGTGCTTGGCGAGCGCTTCCGACAGCGAGGCGCCGCCCCGCACGCTGCGCAAGAGATCGGCGACGATGACGCGCAGTCGTGGTCCCAGCGCCAGGTCCTCGAGGATCGCCAGCGCGCGATCGAGAGGGACGCCCGCCTCGAACAGCGTGGCCAGCTGCTGGGTGAAAGCGAGGAGGTCGCGCTGGCGGACGCGTCCGGATACGGGAGCCGACAGCCAGCCCCGCCGCTCGGCGTGAGCGGCGACGCGAATGGGATAGTAGGCCTCGCGGTGGAGCCGCTCGATGACGGCGCGCGCGTCGGGCGCTTCCATGACACCGTCGATGGTCTGGCCCCGCCGGTCGGCGGCCCGATACACGAAGACCGGCATCAGCGACTCAGGCGTCTTCCTGCGTGACTCGCAGCACTTCCTCGACGGTGGTGACGCCCTCGCAGGCCCTCGTCCACCCGTCCGTGCGTAGCGTCGTCATGCCGCCCTCGACAGCGAGGCGACGGATCTCGCGGCTCGACGCTCGCCTGAGAATGAGGCTGCGGACGTCCTCGGTGATTACGAACAGCTCATAGATGGCAGTACGGCCACGGTAGCCGGTGCCGCGACACTCGTCGCACCCGCGACCGCGATAGAGCGTGACGCCGGGCGGAGCCTCCACGCCGAGCGCCTCGATGTCGGCCGCCGAGGGTACCTCGGGGGCCCGGCAGGCGGCGCAGATCCGGCGGACGAGCCGCTGAGCGAGCACGCCTTCCAGCACCGACGCGATCAGGTAGGGCTCGGCGCCCATATCTTGAAGTCGCGGAATGGCGCCGGGCGCGTCGTTGGTGTGCAGCGTGGAGAAGACCATGTGGCCGGTGAGGGCGGCCTGGATGGCGATTTCGACCGTCTCCAGGTCGCGGATCTCGCCGACGAGGATCACGTCGGGGTCCTGCCGGACGATGTGTCGGAGTCCGGTGGCAAAGGACAGCCCGATCTTCGGCTTCACTGGAATCTGGTTCACGCCTTTCAGCTGGTACTCGACGGGGTCTTCGACGGTGACGATCTTGCGGTCGGGCGAGTTGATCTTCTCGAGCGCGGCGTAGAGCGTGGTCGTCTTGCCGGAGCCGGTGGGACCGGTTACCAGCAGGATGCCGTGGGGCCGCTGGATGAGCGCCTCGAAGTGCTTGAGCGTGTCGGACCCGAAGCCGAGCTTCTCCAGCGGCAGGAAGACACTGGCGCGATCGAGGAGTCGCATGACGATCGATTCGCCGTGCACGGTCGGAATCGTGGAGACTCGGATGTCGACGCGCCGGCCATGCAGCGAGACCCGGATACGGCCGTCCTGCGGCAACCGCCGCTCGGCGATGTTCATCTCGGCCATCAGCTTGATCCGCGAGGTGACCGCGTCACGCAGACGGCGCGGCGGCGACTCCTGATCGAACAGGATGCCGTCGATCCGATAGCGGACGCGCAGCGTGTCCTCGAACGGCTCGATGTGGATGTCGGACGCCTCGGCGGCGATGGCGTTCTCGACGAGCAGGTTGACCAGCCGGATGACGGGCGCCTCGAACGCCATGTCACGCAGGTGGTTGACGTCTTCCTCGCCCTCGGGCCCGCGCTCTTCCTCGAGGCCTTCCACGATCCGCTGTAGTGGCGTGGCCGCGCCGTCGTACGTGCGGTCGATCGCCTCCAGGATGCCTTCACCGGGACTCACCACGATGCGGACCTCGAGGCCGGTGGACTGGCGGAGATCGTCGACGATCATCGGATTGAGCGGATCCGCGGTGGCGACGGTGAGCAACCCACCCTCGATCGCGATCGGACACACGACGTACTGGCGCAGATATTTGGGCGACAGGTTCTTGACCACCGGCAGCGGCGACGGCAGCTCACCACGGAAGAGGTAGGGCAGGTTGTTCTGGACCGCGAGGGCCTTGAGCACGTCGTCCTTCGTCACGGCGCCGAGGGCCACCAGCGCCTCACCGAGCCGCTCGCCCGTGGTCTGCATCCGGTTGAGAGCGAGCGTGATCATCTCCGGCGTCGTAACGCCGTCGGCGGTCAGAATCTCCCCGAGCAGCCGGGTCCCTGTGGCAAGCGCCATGCTATGCTCCAGCCGACTATGTTAGCACAGTGGGTTTTCGTGGCCGTCGCGGCCGCCGCGGACGTGGCGGGCGCGGCGTTCGTCACGAAGGCCCACCAGCGCGGGCGGGCGCCGCTCCGCTACTTCGTGGCCGCCGGCGCCGGCTTCATGCTGGCCGCTGCTTTCGTGCGGATGCTGCCGGAGAGCATGCAGGCGCCGCACGCCTTTCTATTCGTGCTCGTCGGCTATTTCGGCGTGCACCTCTTCGAGCACGCCATCGCCCCCCACTTCCACTTCGGCGAGGAAACTCACGCCGAAGCGTTCCTGCGGCCGTCAGCCGGGTACCTGGCCATTCTCGGCCTCGGGGTTCACACGCTGTTCGACGGAGTCGCCATCGCCGCCGGCTTCATGATTTCTCCGTCCCTCGGCGCGGTCCTGTTCCTGGCCGTCCTCCTCCACAAGCTTCCCGAGGGTTTCACCATCGCCTCGATCGTGCTGGCCAGTGGCCGCTCACGGGCCGCCGCGGTCGGCGCCGGGCTCGCCCTGGGCGCCTGCACCGTCGTGGGCGCCGTGGTCACGACGCTCCTGGCCGAGGCGCACCTCGCCATCGCGCTGGCGCTGTCCGCCGGCGTGACCGTGTACGTGGCGGCGTCCGACCTCATTCCCGAAGTGAATCGTGAGGGCAGCGCCGCGCTCGCGTGGACGGTATTCGCCGGTCTCGTGCTCTTCGCCGCCGCCGACTGGGCGCTCGGCGAACTTGGCGGCGGCCACCGTCCCTGAGATATCCTCCCGGTCATGAAGCGCGTCCTGGTGCTGCACGGCCCCAACCTCAACCTGCTCGGCACGCGCGAGCCCGGCGTGTACGGCGTCGTGTCGCTGCCCGAAATCGACCGGGCACTGCGCGAGCACGGTAGACGCCGCGGAGTCGTCGTCGACTGCCGCCAGTCGAACCTCGAGGGCGAGCTGGTGACATGGCTGCAGGGCGCCCAGCGAGAGGGGTATGGCGGGGTCGTCTTCAATCCAGGCGCGTTCACCCACTACTCGATCGCGCTCCGCGACGCGGTGGCGGCCATCCCTGTTCCCGTCATCGAGGTTCACCTCTCCAACATCCACGGTCGCGAGGAATTCCGCCGGCATTCGGTGATCGCGGGTGTCAGCCGAGGACAGATCTCAGGCTTCGGGCCGGGGAGCTATGTGCTCGGCATCGACGCGCTTCTCACGATGAACAGCTCGAGCCCGCCGACCCGACGAGCCGTCCCACCCGCGTCTGGGCCGGGCCGCGCGCGCCGCGCGCCGAGCCGGCGTGGGTCGCGTCGATGACGCCGCGAGCACGCCGGACGTGGTTGAGGGCGGGGCGGCGAGCCGGGCGCGAGTGAATCGACTCGCTCACCTCGACGTCTGACATGTGACGGCGGGGTGGCCAACGAACGCCCCGTGGATACCGACGACCAGGCGCTGGTTGAACGTTGCAGGAACGGCGATGTCGCTGCCTTCGAGTCGCTCGTGGAGAAGTATCGCGAGAGGGTGTGGCGGCTTGCCTACAACTATTTGCGCGACCGCGAGGAAGCCTGGGACGTCGCGCAGGACGCGTTCATCCGGGCCTGGCAGGCGCTGCCATCGTTCCGCGGCCAGTCGGCGTTCTACACGTGGCTGTTCCGGATCGTGATCAACGTGGCCACCGACCGTGCGCGGCAGCGGTCGGCCCGGGGCCGGGCCTTCGGGACCGAGGCGGTGCCCGAGGAAGAGTGGGACCGCGTCCTGGTGGAGCCGGGTGGTGGCCCCGACGCCGCTGCCTCGCGAGCGGAGCAGCGCGAGCGCATTCGGCGTGGCCTCGACGCGTTGCCGGAGCATCACCGCGCGATTATCATGTTGAGCGATCTCGAAGGTCTCTCGTACCGCGAGATCGCCGAGGTGCTCGACATTCCGATGGGTACGGTCATGTCCCGACTGCATAACGCGCGGAAGCGTCTGCGCGATATCCTCGGACGGGTCCTGGTCGTGATCCTCGCCCTCGGCTTCTTGACCGTGCCCGTCACCAGCCAGGCCCAGCAGGTCGTACGGTTCGGGACGCGCGTCCTCCTCGCCACCGACGGCCCACCATCGCCGGCCATGCGGGTGGCGCCTCCCGAGCCCGATGAGCGGCTCGCGCAGTTCCTTCCCCGTCTGCGCCAGCTCTTCCGCTACAAGGAGTACACGTCGCTCGAGCGGTATCGGGCCGAAGTGCCGGTCGGGGCGACGCAACGCTGGCCGGTTCCCGGGGAGCGCCAGCTCGAGGTCACGCCGGAGGGCGTGAACGGCAACACGGTGCGGCTGCGCGTGCGACTGGAACGTGGTGGTCGCGCGGAGGTGAACACCAACATCCAGGCGGCGTCCGGAAATCCCGCCGTCATCGGCGGCCCCAAGCATGCCGACGGTGTCCTGATCATCGTCGTGTGGGCCAACGCCAACCCGACCCGGCGACCGTGAGCGCGGGGGAGGAGCGCTACCAGCAGGAACGAGCCCGCATCGAGCAGGGCCACGTCAAGTATCGCGACAAGCTCAAGGCCGAAGGCAAGCTCTTCGTGCGGGAGCGGCTCGAGCGGCTGCTCGATCCCGGCAGCGACTTCCAGGAGGACTGGCTGTTCGCCCGCTCCCAGGACGCGGAAACTCCCGCTGACGGCGTCGTCACCGGGGTGGGACGCGTGGGCGGGCGCTCCGTCTGCATCATGGCCAACGACTACACGGTCAAGGCCGGCTCGTGGGGCGAAAAGACGGTTCAGAAGATCATTCGCATCCAGGAGAAGGCCGCCCGGCTGAAGATCCCCCTCCTTTATATGGTGGACGCCGCGGGGGGTCGGATCTCCGAGCAGATCCGCATCTTTCCCGGCCGGTTCCACGCCGGGCGGATCTTCTACAACGAAGTGCAGCTGTCGGGTGTGGTGCCACAGATCTGCATCCTCTTCGGGCCGTCACCGGCCGGGTCGGCCTATCTGCCCGCGCTCACCGATGTCGTCATCATGGTCGACGGCAAGGCGTCGCTCTACGTCGGCAGTCCACGCATGGTGGAGATGGCGATCGGCGAGAAGACCACGCTGGAGGACCTCGGCGGAGCCCGCATGCACTGCACCGTATCGGGCTGCGGCGACGTCCTGGCCGGTTCCGACGAGGACGCCATCGAGCTCGCCAAGCAATACCTGAGCTACATGCCGTCGTCGTATGGCGAGCTGCCGGCTCGCGCGCCGGCCATCGAGCCGCGCCCCGGGCGTGCCATCGAAGAGATCGTTCCGTACGACCAGCGGAAGTGGTTCGACATGTACGAGGTCATCGACCGTGTGATCGATGCCGGGTCGTGGTTCGAGCTGAAGCGGCTCTTCGCCCAGGAAGTGATCACCGGCTTCGCGCGGATCGGCGGCCGGCCCGTCGGCATCGTCGCGAACCAGCCGAAGGTCAAGGGCGGCGTGCTGTTCGTGGATTCCTCGGACAAGGCGGCGCGTTTCATCTGGCTGTGCAACGCCTTCAACGTGCCGCTCGTGTACCTGGCCGACGTCGCCGGCTTCATGGTCGGCACCAAGGTCGAGCGCCAGGGAATCATCCGCCACGGCGCCAAGATGATCTTCGCCACGTCGCAGGCGACGGTGCCCAAGATCTCCGTCGTCGTGCGCAAGTGTTACGGCGCCGGCTTGTACGCGATGTGCGGCCCCGCTTTCGAGCCCGACGGCGCGCTCAGCCTGCCCCAGGGGCAGATCGCCATCATGGGTCCGGAACCGGCCGTGAACGCCGTGTACTACAACAAGATCATGGAATTGCCGGAGAGCGAGCGTGCCGGATACGTGAAGCAGAAGCGCGACGAGTACGCCGAAGACGTGGACATCTACAAGCTCGCCTCCGAGATGCTGGTCGACGACATCGTCGCCGGCAACGCGCTGCGGGCCGAGCTGATCAAGCGGCTTGCCTACGCGGAGACGAAAGCCCACGAATTTCCGGCCCGTCGCAATGGCGTCTATCCCGTGTAACCCGCCCTGAACTGGCAGCGCCTTTGCAAAAATCATAAGGACATGGCACGGGGTGGGTTTTACTCGGTAGATTCTCTCAATGGGCTTCACGTGCTGGTCGTCGATCGCGACGCCGATGGCCGCGAGATCGTGGCGGCCATTCTCCGCTACTGTGGCGCGCTCGTGACCGAGGTTGCCTCTCCGGCCGAAGCGCTCGAGGTCATGCAGGTGGTGAAGGCCAACGTGCTGGTGGTGCGGGTATACCCGAAGGGCGCGACGATGAAGGTCGTGCGCCGGGTCAGGGCGCTGAAGCCGGAGGCGGGCGGCGTGATTCCCGTCGTGGCCATCGGGGCGGCCGGTGCCGGAGTTACCGAGGAGCACGTCCGGGCCGCCGGGTTCGACGGGTTCATCGCGATGCCCCTCGACCCCTGGATGCTGTGCCGGCTGATTTCTAGTCTCATCAGCGGGTGATCACGCGCCACGGCGGCGGCCCCCTCATGGGCGCTGGAATGGACTGTCCGGCAACGCGGTTGCATGGAACGGGGGCACGTCGTGGGCCGGCGTGATCAGCTTCCGACCGATGCACTGGTCGGCGTTCACGCGCTCGTCGTGGACGACGATCGAGATTCCCGTAACCTCTTGAAGACCGTTCTCGAATATTGTGGGGCGCTCGTGACCGTGGTGGCGTCGGCCCGTGACGCCTTGCGGGTCCTGCAGCGGGTGACGCCGGACGTCATCGTCACGGACATTGCGATGCCGACCAACGACGGCTACTGGTTGGTCGATCAGATTCGCTCACGGCGCGCCGAAGACGGCGGGAGCGTTCCCATCGTCGCGATCACCGCCCACGGCGACGAGCACGGCCCCCAGCGCACGCTGGCGGCTGGTTTCCAGGCTCATCTGAGAAAACCCATCGACCCCTGGGAGCTTTGCCGCGCCGTGGCCAGCCTGGTCCGACGCTAGATCCTCCGAGGAGCCTCGCCCGCGTCAGCTAGGCCGCGCCGAGCTTTCGCCGCGTCGCCGCGAGGGTCTTCGAAATGGGCGCGGGCAGGCGCTGTCCAAATTGGCCGTAGAACTCGCCGAGATCGTCGAGGGCGCTCGACCACTCCGCCGAGTCCACGCGGAGCGCGCGGGCCAGCCGGTCGGCCGGCATGGCAAGACCCTGGAGGTCGAGGCTGCCCGGAGCGGGAATCGAGCCGATCGGTGTTTCGTCAGCCCGCGCCGTACCCCGGATGCGCTCCACCATCCATTTGAGGACGCGCATGTTTTCGCCATACCCCGGCCAGAGGAACGAACCGTCAGCGTCGCGCCGGAACCAGTTCACGCGGAAGATCCGGGGAGGCTTGCTCAGACGTTGCCCGATCCCCAGCCAGTGCGCGAAGTACTCGGCCATGTTGTAGCCGCAGAACGGCAGCATCGCCATGGGGTCGCGGCGCACGACACCGACCTTGCCGGTGATCGCGGCGGTCGTCTCGGTGCTCATGGCCGAGCCGAGGAACACCCCATGCGTCCAGTCGAAGGCTTCGAACACGAGCGGGATGACCGCCGAGCGCCGTGAGCCGAAGATCAACCCTGAGATCGGCACGCCCTGCGGATCCTCCCAGTTGGGCGCGATCGATGGACACTGCGACGCGAGCACGGTGAAGCGCGAGTTGGGATGCGCCGCCGGGCCGCTCGCCGGCTGCCACGGGCGACCCTGCCAGTCCACGAGCCCCGCAGGCGGCTCGGGCGTCAGACCTTCCCACCACGGCTCGCCCGACGGCGTCAGCGCGACGTTGGTGAAGATCGTGTTGGAGCGCACCATCGTCGTTCCGTTCGGATTCGTCTTTGGACTCGTGTTCGGCGCCACCCCGAAGAAGCCGCGCTCCGGATTGATGGCGCGGAGCTGGCCGTGGGCGTCCACCCACATCCATGCGATGTCGTCACCCAGGGTCCACGCCCGCCACCCCGGCAGCGAGGACACGACCATGGCGAGGTTCGTCTTGCCGGACGCGCTCGGCATGGCCGCCGCGAGGTAGGTGACGCGCCCTTCCGGATCTTCCACGCCGATGATGAGCATGTGCTCGGCCAGCCAGCCCTCCTGCCGCGCCTGCGAGGACCCGATACGAAGGGCATGGCACTTCTTGCCGAGCAGCGCGTTGCCGCCATAGCCCGAGCCCACGCTCCAGATCAACTTCTCGTCGGGAAAGTGGAGGATGAGCCGGCGGTCGGGCGAGAGATCGCCGATCGAGTGCAGCCCGGCGATGAAATCATCGTCGCCCCGCATGTGCTGGATCGCGACGGGACCGACCCGCGTCATGAGGTGCATGCTGGCCACGACGTACTCGCTGTCGGTGACCATCACACCCACACGGCTCATCGCGGAGCCGGCCGGCCCCATCAGATACGGAATGACGTACATCGTGCGCGATCGCATGCTGCCGCGGAACCACGGCGTGGCCTTGGCCTTGGCGTCGGCGGGCGACATCCAGTTGTTGGTCGGCCCCGCGTCATCACGCGCGCCGGCACAGATGTAGGTGAGCTGCTCCGTGCGGGCGACGTCCTGAGGATGGCTGCGGTGCAGGTAACAGTTTGGATAGGTGCGGCTGTTCAACGGTAAGAGTGTGCCGTCCCGCAGCATCGCTTCGACGAGTCCGTCGTACTCGGCCTTGGACCCGTCGCACCAGACCGTCCGGGAGGGCCGCGTGAGTGCGGCCGCTTCATCGACCCACTTCTCGACCACGCTGGTTCGGCTCATGCGCGTGTCCTCGCCGTGAGGTAGGAAATGTTTTTCACGACTAGCCGGCCGCCCCGTGCGGACGATCGGGTGTGTGAGGCCGTGATGTCGCCTAGCGTGCGCCGGGTCGCGGCGGTCGTCAAGCCGAACGTGCTAGAGTCGCCGCGTGAGAGGCGCCCTGCAGGCCGCCCGCTACCTGACCATCGTACCGGTCGGTGGAAAGCGCGGCACCGTTGGCGCGCCACCCGGAAGCGTCGTCGTGTGGTTCCCCGCGATCGGGCTCCTGATCGGTGTCGTCCTCGTTGTCGTCGACCGGTTGGTCGTCTGGGCTTTTCCCATGCTCCTCGCCGCCCTTCTGACCGTGACCACGTGGAAGCTGATCACCGGTGGCCTCCACCTGGATGGGCTCGCCGACTGCCTCGACGCGCTCGGCGGCCACGACGCTTCGCAGCGATTGATGATCATGCGCGACAGTCGCATCGGTGCGTTCGGCGCCATCGGATTGATCCTGTTCCTCCTCCTCGAGATTGCCGCGGTGGCGGAGCTGGCGCCGGCGCCGCGCTGGCGAGCGTTACTGACCGCACCCTGCGTGGCGCGCGCGATGCCGGCGATCCTGGCGCGATGGTTTCCGCCCGCTCGCAGTGAGGGGCAGGGCGCCCGGTTCCAGGCCGATGTGCAGCCGCGAGCCGCGGCGGCGGCTCTCGGCGGTGCCGTCCTCGTCGCCCTCGCTGTGCTGGGTGCCGGCGGCATCGTGGCGGTCGCGGCCGCCGCGCTCGTCAGCGTCGCCCTGGGGCGCTTCATGACCGTTCGCCTCGGCGGCGTCACCGGCGACGTTCTCGGCGCCGCGGTGGAGCTGTCCGAGCTGGCGGTGCTCCTCGCGATCTCGGCGTGGACCCACGTGCCACGCTGATCTACTGCTCCGCCACGGCGAAGTGGTTGGGGCGGAGACGCGGCGCTTCATCGGGCATCTCGACGTGTCGCTTTCAGCACGGGGCGAGTCCCAGTCGCGCATCCAGGCCGTACGCCTGCGCGGGATTCCCCTGACCGCCGTCTACACGAGCGATCTCAGCCGGGCCCGCGTCACCGGCGCGATCATCGGCGCGACTCACGGGCTCGTTCCGACCGCGGTGCCCGCGCTGCGTGAGATGGACATGGGGCGCTGGGATGGCCTGACCGGCGCCGAGATCGCCGAGCGTGATCGTCCGGCCTTCGAGCAATGGATGGCACGGATTGGGGAGTTTCCATTCCCGGACGGGGAGAGCGTCGGCGATCTTCTCGCGCGCGTGTGGCCTGCCTTCATGGCGATCGTGGCCGGACACGACGCACAGGCGGTCGCCGTCGTCGCCCACGGCGGCACGAATCGCGCGATCCTCTGTCGCGCGCTCGGCGTCCCCCTCGGGCGCCTGCTCGCGTTCGGTCAGGACTACGGCGCGCTGACCGTTCTCGAGACTCGCGACGGTGCCTGGCGCCTGCGTGTGCTCAACGAGTCACCGGGTTGATCGGCCCCCTTCCGGACGCGCCGGGGCGACGTCATCCTCGTCCTCCGGCAGGCGATTGCTCGGGCCGGTTCGAGCGAAGCGAGCGCCGGCGCCCTACCGGATGCGGGCGAACACGGGATGTGGCCACGGCGCGAAGTCGGCGCCGAGGTGGACGTCACGCATGTAGCTCATGACGGCGGCGTAGGTCTCGAAGCGGGCACCGAGTGTCTGATACAGCGAGGCTTCGGCCTGACCGTGCGCGCGGTGGTATTCGGCCACGAAGCGAAAGGCCCGCTTGCCCTCGCGCACGTAGTGGCGCGTGAGGGACCCCGCCTTCACCGATTCCCAGAAGAATCCGCTCATGAACAGCGTGTAATCGGCCAGCGCCCGCCGGATCTGGATCTCGCGTGCGGGATCGAACTGTCCGGCGTCGACCGACCACGAGCGTTGAATCTCCGCCATCCGGTCGGCGATCGACTGAAGGCGCTCGCCCGTCAC
>MNEG01000150.1 GCA_001917585.1 Candidatus Rokubacteria bacterium 13_1_40CM_68_15 | reverse complement strand
GGGTCGTCGACGACCTTCATGTCTGGCGGCGGGAGCAAGAAGAGCACCAAAATCCCGATGCCGCAGCGAATGCGCCAGAACGTGCTCGACCGGCGTGAGGCGTGGCCACGCTGGCGCGCGGATTGTCCTCCACGGGCCAACGTGTCGCGGCGAATGTGGGAGTCGCGCTAGAGCAGGCCGGCGCCGCGTCGGCGCCGCACGAGAACGCTGGCGAGGTTCTCGACGTTCGCGGGCTTGAGAACGTGAGCGTCGAACCCCGCCGCCTCGGCCTGTCGAACGTCCTCGGCCCGGCCGTAGCCGGTCAGCGCGACGAGGAAGATCGCGTCGCCGAGCGCCGCTCGTACCTGGCGGGCGACCTCGTTGCCGTCGACGTCAGGAAGCCCGAGATCCACGAGCATCACCTCCGGATGCATCTCCACGGCGCGCTCGATGGCCTCGCGCCCGGTCCCGGCCACGGCCACCCTGTGCCCGGCGACCTCCAGGGTCAGGCGAAGCATCTCGCGCGTGTCGCGATCGTCCTCGACGACGAGGACGTGGGCAGGCCCCGCCTCAGCCGCTCCACTCTCGGGCGGTGCCTCCACGCCCGCCGCCTCAGACGCGCTCACCACGGACAGTCGCACGATGAACTCGCTGCCCTGACCTCGGCCGGCGCTCCGCGCTTCGATGGTGCCGCCGTGCAGCTCGACGAGACGTTTGGCCAGCGCCAGGCCGATCCCCAGACCTCCCGGCCGGAGACGGGCGCCGGCCTCGCTGACCTGAACGAACGGATCGAACACCCGGTCGAGCATCTCCGGCGGAATGCCCTCGCCGGAATCGCGGACCGTGATCATCACCGTCTCGGCGCGGCGGTCGAGCGCCACCGAGATGGCCCCACCGCTCGGCGTGTACTTGGCCGCGTTGGTCAAGAGATTGATCACGACCTGCTCGAGCCGGACGGGATCCGCGCTGACGAGCAGGCGGTCGTCGGGTGCGGAGATCGCCAGGGTCTGGCGCCGCTCGTCGATCGACGGCCGACTCACCTCGACCGCCGCGGCGGTGACGCTCCGGAGATCGACGACGTGTCGGACCAGCTCGATCTTGTCGCGGGCGATCCGGGTGAGGTCGAGCAGGTCGTCCAGCAGCCCGGCCTGATACCGCACCTGGCGCTCGACGACCTCACGAGCTTTTTGCACGAGGCCAGCATCGCCGGCGGCATGGGCGATCACCTCCATCGAGGACAGGATCGGCGCCAGCGGCGCCCGCAGCTCGTGGGCGAGCACGGCGAGGAAGTCGTCCTTTCGTCGGTCCTGAGCCTCGATCTCCCGACGCATGCTCTGCTCGCGCTCGTAGAGTCGGGCGTTCTCGACAGCGAGGCCGACCTGGTGGGCGACGACCCTGAGCAGCGCTTCGTCATCCTCGGACGGACTGGCCTCGGCCGAATAGAGCGCAGAAAGAAACCCGAGGGATCGCCCGGCAAGGGCGAGCGGGTGTTTCCACTCCGCCGCCGGCGGTAGCTCCACGTGCACGGCGAGGGCGGCTTGTGGCGCTCGGCCGACGACACGATCCGGGGATGGCTGAGTGAGCTCGGCGACGAGCGCGATCGCACCGATCGCGGCGGCCAGGCGGGGCAGCACGGTATCGAGCAGGGCCTTCACGCCGAGCTCGGCGGTCAGCTCGTCCATGGCAGCATCGATTCGCTCCAGGCGCTCCTTCGTCTTCTTGACGTCGTCGAGCTGTCCGAGAAGGCCCGAGACGAACTGCTCGTTGAGCTTGCCCAGATCCGTCGGCGTCCGAACCTTCCGCGTGCTGAGCAGGAATTCGGCGACCTGGTCCGCGAACCGCTCGACGTCGATCGGCTTGTCGATGTACCCATCGCAACCGGCCACGAGGGTCCGCGCGCGGCCGGCCGGACCGAAGGCGTCGTCGGTCAGCGCCACGACCGGGGTCGGCGCGAGCGTCGGAAACGTGCCGAGGATACCCGCGACGGCGTAGCCGTCGACGTCCGGCAAGCTGATGTCGAGCAGAATCAACGAGGGATGCTCGCGAAGGGCGGCTTCGATGCCACCGAGACCGTTGGTGGCCTCCACGACGACGTGGCCCGCTTCTTCCAGCACTTGACGGACGAGAAGGCGGCTCCCGAGATCGTCCTCGATGTAGAGCACTCGGCGACGAGTCGTCTCCCCCCTCATCGATGATCTCGGACAGACCGGCTGGTGCTCAGGCGACTTCGGCTGCGCCGTCCGGGGGTGTGGGTTCGACGACGAACGGTCCGATCGCCGGCTCGTGGGCCGCGGTCCGAAACGCTGTCGGCCCGATTCCATGATGCGCGTGGAAGGCGCGAGTAAACGAGCTCCGGCTCGAATACCCGACGCGCGCGGCGACGGTCTTCACGGGCAGGTCGCTGTTCATCAGCAGTTGCGAGGCCCGCGCCAGCCTGAGCATCTTCAGGAACTCGATCGGTGATTGGCCCACGGCGTCGGCGAACCGAGCGGCAAAAACCGACCGGCTCATGCCGGCGACCTCGGCGAGCGCCCGCAGCGTGAAGGATTGCTGCGGCCGATCGTGCATCAAGGCCATGGCGCGACCGAGTCGCACGTCGTCCAGCCCGACCAGCCACGACGTCCGGGCGTCGACGTGCCGGAAATGGCGCCGCATCAACAAGATCAGGCACCTTCGCACGACGGTTTCCACCATCGCGCGAGATCCCGCTCGCGTCCCCGCGATCTCGTCCATCAGGTCCTGGAAGGACCGGTGGATGGGGTCGTCCGCGGCGAAGTTCTCGACGATCGGCTCCCGCAGCTGGTCGAACAAGCCGACCGATCCCTGGTAGGTGGCGCGGATCGCGCCGCAGGCCGTGACGACCTTGGGACTAGTGCCGGCCTCCTCCTTCATCCGCGCGCCGACCGTCGAACGCTCGGGGACGATCCCGGCTCGCCGCCGGGGCGGCAGGACGATGACGTTGTGGCGCGAGAAGCGGACGGTCGCGCCGCCGGCCAGCTCCACGACGCCCGACCCGCTCCGCGTGCAGTGGAGGGCCGGTTTCATCGGGCCGCAGCTCGGGGTGCACTCACGGCGAAGATCGTGGACCACGAACGGCTCCGCCTCGACCTCCAGCCCGTCCAGCAGCCTGTCGAGGGAAATCAATGTCGGCTTCGGAACTGTTGAGGCGACATGCCGAGACGCTGACGAAATGCCTTATCGAAGTGAGGCAGATCGTAGAAGCCCGACTCGACCGCCACGCTCGTGAGCGAGAGCCTGGAGGCGACCAGGAGCTCCTGAGCGCGCTTCAGCCGGAGGTCCCGCACGTAGTGGCGCAGTGACATGCCGGCGACGGCGTGGAACGTCCGCGAGAAGTGCGAGCGGCTCATCTGCGCCATCGCAGCCAGGTCGTGAAGGCCGACGATCTCGCCAACGTGCTGCTCGAGGAACGCGAAGATCCGTTTGACCGTGGCCACGCTCCCAGCGCCTGGAGGTCGCGTGCCGTGGCGACGGGCCACGCGGGCGATGGATCGGGCGAGACTCGCGACGGTGACCTTCCTCGGCAGGCAGTCATGGACGCCGCTGGCCAACACTTGCGCCATCAGCCGGCCGGGCGGGCGCGCGTCGGACAGGACCACGATGGGGAGCCAGGGGCAGAGCTGGAAGACCCGCCGCACCAGGTGAACGCAAGCCGCGTGGTCGGGTCGCTTCCCGAACGGCACGCAACCCAGCACAACGACGTCGAAGGGGAGGCCCGTCGCGAGGAGTGTGAGCGCCCGTGGGCCATTGCGCGCGTCGACGACGACGTCGCCGAGGGCCTTCCCGATGAATCTCCGCATGCGGTCGTCTGCCTCGACCACGAGCACCCTCCGATGATTCCGCGGCGACCTTCCCCCCAGGTGTGGCATGGGCACCCATGGTCAAGAACCGGGCGGTCCAGGTCAACTGTAAACAGTTGCACAGCCACGACATGAGACGAAAGAAGCCGTTGTGGCGTGAAGTGTAGTCGGCGGGCTCGCTCCGGCTAGTAAGATGTTGCTCCCGCGGGAGTTTTGGCACCACCGTGCACAGCGGTGGTACGAAAATGCCCACGACCGGTGGCAACCATGAGTCGCTTTTACCAGGCGTTCGTCCGCCGCGCGCGTGGTGAGCGACCGTCCGGGCGCGCGGATGGTTCTTGCGCGCCGCTACACGAGTTTCTCGGCCGTGATCGGTAGCTCGCGCACACGCCGACCGGTGGCGTGGTGGACGGCGTTGGCGATCGCTGCGGCGACACCCACCAGCGTGATCTCGGCGACGCCCTTGACGCCCAGCGGATTGACGTGCGGATCGTGCTCGTCGACGAAGATGGCCTCGAGGTCCCGCACGTCCGCGTTCACCGGCACCAGATACCCGGCGAGGTCGCTGTTCACCACGCGGCCGGAGCGAGCGTCGACGACCGTGTGCTCGAGGAGCGCCATGCCGATGCCCATCACCATGCCGCCGATGGCCTGACTGTGCGCGGTCTTCGGGTTGATGATCCGACCCGCGCCGTACGCGCCGACGATGCGGGGCACGCGCACCGTGCCGAGGGCCGCGTCGACCACGACCTCCGCGAAGACCGCGCCGAAGGCGTGCATCGAGTAATGGTCCGCCGCGTCGTCGGGCTCGTTGTGCACGGTGACGTCGACGGAGTAGTCGAGCTGCCGCAGGACCTCGACGAGATCGGCGGAGGGGCGTTTGGCCCGCGCGAAGGCCTGGCGCCTGGCCTTTGTGCAGGCGGCTTGCACGGCGGAGCCGACGCTCGCCATCGTGATCGACCCGCCGTGGACCGGGGCCGTCGGCATCCGGGTGTCGCCCAGCTCGAAGGTCACCCGATGCAACGGCAGACCCAGCGTCTCGGCCGCGACCTGGGTCATCGACGTATAGGTGCCCGGTCCCATGTCGCTGGCCGCGGACGACACGATGGCCGAGCCGTCGACGAGCAGCTGCACTCGCGCGCTCGCCGCCTCGACGCTCACCGGATACGTGGCCGACGCGCATCCGTAGCCGACGAGACGTCCGCTCGTATCGCGCATCGACGTGGGCCGCGGATCGCGGCGCTCCCAGCCGAAGCGTTCGGCGCCCACACGGAAGCATTCGCGCAACGCGCGGCTCGAGAACGGCAGGTCCGCGTCCTCGTCTCGTTCCGCGTCGTTCCGGACTCGTAGCTGGACGGGATCCATGTCGAGGGCGACTGCGAGCTCGTCCATCGCGCATTCGAGCGCGAAGAGGCCGCTGGCCTCCCCGGGCGCGCGCATGGGGGTCGGTGTGTTCACGTTCATGGGCGCCACGCGATAGCGCGTCGTGACGTTCGGACAGGAGTAGAGCAGGCGGGTCGCGTCGAGCAAGCTCTCGGTGTACTGCTCGTAGGTCGAGGTCTCAGCGATGCCCTCGTGGTGGAGCGCGACCAACCGGCCGGTTCGCTCCGCCCCGAGAGCCACGCGCTGCACGGTGTGGGGCCGGTAGCCCGTGCTGCCGTACATCTGCCGGCGCGTCAGCACGATCTTCACCGGGCGATCGACGTGGCGCGCAGCCATGGCGGCGAGCGTGACGTGGGGCCACGGTCGGAGCGCCGAGCCGAAGGCGCCGCCGCCGAACGGTGAGACGACCCGGACGTTCTCGATCGGGATGCCGAAGACCGCGGCCATCTCGTCGCGCACGTTGTCGACCCACTGCGTCTTGTCCCACAGGGTCAGCGTGACGTCCTCCCAGGCGGCGATCGTGGCGTGCAGCTCGATCGGGTTGTGCTGCTCGCGCGGGATCACGTACTCGGCGACGACGCGGACCGCTGCGGCGGCGAGGGCGGCGTCGGCGTTGCCCCGGCGAGTCTCGCCTGGATGTCCGCCATCCTCGCGGCGCGCGCCGGGCGGGACGGCGCGCGTCTCGGCTTGGCCGAAGTCCGTCAACGCCGGCTCCTCGTGATACGTCACGCGGACGAGGGAGGCTCCGTGCGTCGCCTGCTCGAAGGTGTTCGCGACAACCAGGGCGACGGGCTGACCGTGATGATGGACGCGGTCGTCCTGGAGGACGTGGAGCCGCTCGCCGTCCTCGGGATCGACGTCGGCCTTGTGCTCGCGGTAAGGGAGCTTCGGGGCATTGCGGTGCGTCAGCACCGCCACCACGCCGGCCGCCGTCTCGGCGGCGGCGGTGTCGATGGTGGCGATGACGCCCCCGGCGATCGTGCTCGTGACGACGACCCCGTGGCCGAGTCGCGGACCCGGATCGAACTCGGCGGCGTACTTCGCAGCGCCCGTGACTTTCGACCGGCCGTCGACGCGGCTGATCGGCTGCCCGATGACCGACGGCGGGCTCATGCCTGACCGCCCGCGATCTCGAGCGCGCGCACCAGCGTGCGAACCATGAGGTCGAGCTTGAAGCCGTTCCGACCGCGGGGCACCGCCCCGTCGGTTGCCCGCTCGGCGGCCGCGCGATACGCCGTCCCGTCGCAGCGCGCCCCGGCCAGCGCCTGCTCGACGCGGGGCATGCGCCACGGCTTGGTGCCGACCCCACCCATGGCGACGCGGGCCATCCGGATCCGGCCATCTTCCACGTCGAGCGCCACCGCGGCCGAGACGAGCGCGAATTCGAACGAGACGCGGTCGCGCACTTTGAGGTAGTGCGAGCGCCGGGCGAGCGCGGCGCCGGCCGGGACTTCGATCGCGGCGATGAGCTCGCCGGGCGCCAGCACGGTCTCCACCTGCGGCGCGTCGCCCGGCACGCGATGGAAGGCCTCCAGCGCGACGATCCGCTCCCCGTCGAGGCTCCGCAGGCGAAGCCGCGCGTCGAGCGCGACGAGCGCCACGGCCACGTCGGAGGCATGCGTCGCGATGCACTGGTCGGAGCCGCCGAGCACCGCGTGCATGCGGTTGTCACCGTCCATGGCGGCGCAGCCCGACCCCGGGCGGCGCTTGTTGCAGGCGACGACGCCGACGTCGCGGAAATAGCCGCAGCGCGTCCGTTGCAGGAGGTTGCCGCCGAGCGTCGCCATGTTGCGCACCTGCGGCGAGGCGCCGGCCAGGAGCGCCTGAGCGATGAGCGGAAACGTCTCTCCCACGCCTTCGTGATCGGCCACGTCGGTCATCCGCGCCGCGGCGCCGATGCGGAGCGTGCCGTCCCGGCCGAGCTCGATGCGGTCGTCGAGTACACCGGCGCCGACGGCCACCAGGCGCTCCGGGCGGAGGACCTCGTCCTTCAGTAGCGGCAGCATGTCCGTGCCGCCGGCGATGTATTCGGTTGCCGGAGCCCCCCGCGCGCCGAGCATCATCGCGGTCGCCACGTCGCGCGGGCGCTCGAGCGTGAACGGGTGCACGTCAACCACGCTCGAGCGGCGTCTGGGCGATCTCCGCGATGGCGGCCACGATGTTGGCGTAGGCCCCGCAGCGACAGAGATTGCCGCTCATGAACTCCCTGATCTCGTCGACGGATCCCGCGCGGCCCTCGCTCAAGAGCGCCACCGCCGACATGATCTGCCCCGGGGTGCAATAGCCGCACTGGAACGCGTCGTGCTCGATGAAGGCCCGCTGCAGTGGGTGCAGCTCGGTGCTCTCGCCCGCCGTCAGGCCCTCGATCGTGGTGATCTCTCGATCCTCGTAGAGCGCGGCCAGGGCCAGGCAGGCCTTGACCCGACGCCCGTCGGCGAGAACGGTGCAGGCGCCGCACTGGCCGAGGTCGCAACCCTTCTTCGTACCGGTCAGCTTCAAGTGCTCACGGAGCGCATCGAGCAGGGTCGTGCGTGCATCGACGGCGGGGAGCGAACGCACCTTTCCGTTGACGTGCAGCGTGAGCCACAGTGTCGTCACTGCGCGGCTGCCTCCAGCGAAACCTTCGCCGCCACGTCGAGCTTCGAGTAGTACTTCTTGACGTCGCCGGCCCCGTACTTCTTCCGGAACTTCTCGACGACCTCGTGGACCTCGGCGGGATCCGTGATGGGTGTCGCTTGCCCCGTCCACGTCACGCCGTTCGCGCCCAGGGTGACGACGGGATTCTGGAGGACGTTCTTGTACCACTCGCTGTCCGATCCCTTCACGGGAAGCAGGTAGAGCGTCGGGCCCTCCTGGACGAACCACACGGGATGGGAGACCTTGCGACCGGTCCGGCGGCCGGTGACGGTGAGCTCGATCTCCTTGGTGCTCTGCA
>MNEG01000127.1 GCA_001917585.1 Candidatus Rokubacteria bacterium 13_1_40CM_68_15 | reverse complement strand
GTGGACGCCGAGAGCGCGACCCACTTGCCGTCCCGCGTCCGGTACGTGCCGCGTGGGCTTGCGTTGTCGCTGCGGTTGCCCTGGCGGGTGCGCACGGTGCCGTCGAGCGCATGGCGGGCCGCGTCGGGGCCCAGCAGCGACAGCAGCGGCTCGTAGAGAGCGATGTCGACGACCTGGCCCCGTCCGGACACCTGATCGCGGTGACGGAGCGCGGCCAGTACGGCCGAAGCGCCCGCCAGCGCCGCCACCATGTCGGCCATGGGGAACGACGGAAGCGTGGGTGGGCCGTCGGCAGGACCGGTGGTGATGGCGAACCCGCTCATGGCTTCCACCATCGTGCCGAAGCCGGGCCGGTCACGATACGGGCCGTCCTGGCCCCAGCCCGACACGCGAGCGACGATGAGCCGACGATTCAGTCCGAGGAGCACCTCGGGGCCGAGGCCCCACTTCTCCAGCGTTCCCGGGACGAAGTTCTCGATGAAGATGTCGGCGTCGCCGATCAGACGCTTCAGCAGATCCTGGCCACGGGGGTTCGTGGGGTTCAGCGTGACCGATCGCTTGCCCCGCGCGTAGACCTTCCACCAGAGCTGACCGCGGTCGCCCAGCCACGTGCGCAGCGGATCGCCGCCGCGCGGGTTCTCGACCTTGACGACGTCGGCGCCGTGATCGGCCAGGACGGTGGCCAGCACCCCGCCCGCAATGAGCCGCGAGCAGTCGATGACGCGCAGGCCCTCGAGCGCGCGGCTCACCTTGCGGCCTTCTTGATGTGGGCGGCCAGCGCCTCCATGACGCGGGCGAGCGCTTCCTTCTCGGTGCGTCCGGTCGCGGTGACCTTGTACTCGACGGCCGTGGCCAGCCACTGGCCGGTGTCGTCCTGGGAGACCTCGACCTCGAATTTCATGCCGGGTCAGTGACCCTTGGGAAGCACGGGATGGCCGGCCGCGGCGTCGGCGATCGCATGGTCGTTCTCGGCGGGCACGGCGCCACTGACGCCGACGGCGCCCACGATGTGCCCGCTCTCCACGATGGGCACGCCGCCCTTGCCGAAGACGAAGCGATAGTCGCCCAGCGTGGCCACGTTGTCGGCGAAGAGCATGCGCTTGGTGAAGCGCTCCTCGAGGTCGAGCGTGGTGGCCTGGAAGCCGGCGGCGGCATTGGCCTTGGCCCGCGCGATCTCGGGTGTGACCCACAGCGCGCCGTCCATCCGCTCACAGAGCACCAGGTGCCCGCCGTCGTCGACGACCGCGATGGCCACGTTGTAGCCGAGCGCGTGGGCCTTGGCGATGCCACGCTCGATACACTCGCGCGCGTGCTTGAGCGTCAGGGGCATTCGACGAAGACCTCGTCGGCCTCGACGCGAACCGGATACGTCGGCACCCGAGCGCCGCGGCCAGGGAAGACGCATTCGCCCGTACGGACGTCGTACATCCAGCCATGCCACGGGCACGCCAGCCGCGTGCCCGTGAGCTTGCCGCCGCTCAGCGGCCCGCCCTTGTGGGCGCAGGTGTCGCCGCACGCGAACACCTGATCGCCCACGCGAGCGAGGACGATCGCGGCGCCACCGATCTCCGCGCGTTGCGGCTGGCCCGGGGTGAGATCGGCCAGCCTCGCCACGCGGACCGTGGCCATCAGCGCACCCCGCTTCGAGGATCGATCACGTGTCCTCTTTCAGGACATGGGCGCGATGCAGTCCCGTCATGTACTGCCAGCGCATCTCGGTCGCCTGACGGACGGCATCCACGGCGCGCTCCCGCTGCTCCGCGGTCTTCGAGTAGGTCTCGACGATCTCGTAGCCGCGCTCGCCGTGAATCTCGTCGGCCTCGATGTGCACGGCGAAGAACTCGATCTCGTGATCGCCGAAGCCGTAGAGTGGCTTGAGCGGCGGCAAGTTGCGGCGGTAGATCCCCGGCACCTGAGATTCCAGGCCGACCAGGAGCCCGGCGGCCGCCTCCGTGAAGGGCTTGTGGGCCATCTCGTAGCACCAGGCGGTCAGCGCGCGCGTCGTGGGCAGCTGCACCGTACGCTCGACTTCGCCCCGGCTCACGCCACAGGCCTCGGCGAACCGGATGAGGAGATCGACGTGCTTCACGCCGGATTCTTCCTCGACGATGTTCTCCAGCAGGAAGTCACGGGCATCGGGGTATGGACATTCCGCGTAAACGGCGGCGCACCACCGCGGGAACTGCGAGACGTACTGGTAATGCTGGGCCGCCCAGGCGCCGAGCTGGGGCCGCGTGAGCTCGCCCTTCACCCACTTTTCCGTGAACGGGTTCATGCGGCTGTGGCGCGCGTTGACCGCGGCTTCCAGCTGCTTGCGGAACTCGCTCGATTGGCTCATGGCGCTCTCCCTCGGCGCGGTGATGGCGGGATTATACGACCGGGTCGGCGTTCCGGCTTCGGGGACGGCGGGCGATGACGCGCGAGCGGTCAGGCGGGGCGGATGACGTCGCCGACGCGGATCACGCCTTCGGTCAGGATCTGGGCGCGCAGGCCACCGCGGTGGAGGAGTCCGCTCATGAGGCTGGGCCGCGCGGTGAGGTCCTCGAGGTACTTGCACGGCTCGCACAGCCGGGTGCCGCGCATCCGCACGCCGCCGACCTGGAACGTGCGGTCGACGAGGTGATTGAGCGGGACGCCGGAGGTCGCGATGTTGCGCCGGGTCTCGGCGGCCGTGAGCTTGATGCCCAGGCGCTCGCCGGCGGCGTTGACGATGCCGTGATCCAGCGCCTCGACCGCCTCTATCTCGATCAACGTGACCTCGCGGCCACCAACGCTGGGGCGCGCCGAGTAGTGGCCGGTGCCGAGGGCGTAGCGGTCACCGTCGAGGCCCCGCCCCGGGAACGCACGGACTTCCGCCAGCGTGATCATGGGCGCCGAAGCCGCCGGCGCGACGTGGATCGACATCACGCTACCCTGCCACATGGCCCGAAGTATATACGCTATGATCCGCCGTCATGAAGCCGTTCCGGGCCGAGCACATCGGCAGCCTCCTCCGGCCCGCGGCGCTGCTGGCGGCCCGCCGCGACTTCGACGAAGGCCGTCTCTCCGCGGAGGCGCTTCGCGTGAGGGAGGATCGCTTCATCCGTGACGCGGTGGCGCTCCAGGAGCGCGTCGGGCTCGAGGTCATCACCGACGGCGAGTATCGCCGCATCATCTACTTCGGTCACTTCCCGGCTGCGGTGAGCGGCTTCACCGAGATGGACGCCGCGATCACCTTCCAGGACGCCCGCGGCGGCGCGATGACGTACCGCACGCCGGTCGTGACCGGAAAGCTGGCGCGGCGGCACGGCATCGCCACCGACGAGTTCGAGTTCGTGCGCGGCCTGACGGCGCGCACGCCGAAGGTCACGCTGCCGAGCCCCTGCTCGCAGCACGCGTTTCGCTGGCGCGAGGGGATCTCGGAGCACGCGTATCCCGACGTCGACGAATTCTTCGCGGACGTCGCGCGGATCTACCACGAGGAGCTCGTCGATCTTGCGGTCCGCGGGGCGACGTACGTCCAGCTGGATGACGTCGCCTTCCCGCTGCTCTGCGACACGAAGTTCCGGGAGGGATTCCGCCGCCGCGGCTACGACCCCGATACGATGGTGGGCCGCTACGTGAGTCTCGTCAACGATGCGCTCCGGGACCGGCCGGGCGGCGTGACCATTGGCATCCACCTCTGCCGCGGCAACAACCAGGGCAAGTGGATTGGCGAGGGCGGTTACGACGCCGTCGCCGAGCGCATCTTCGCGGGGCTCGCCGTCGACGCGTTCTTCCTCGAGTACGATTCGCCGCGCGCCGGGAGGTTCGCGCCGCTGCGCTTCATGCCCGGGGATCGCCACGTCGTGCTCGGCCTGGTCACGAGCAAGACGCCGGAGCTCGAATCGGCCGACACCCTCATGAAGCGCATCGACGAGGCGAGCCGGCTGGTCGACGTCTCACGTCTGTCGCTCAGCCCGCAGTGCGGCTTCGCCAGCACGGCCCCCGGCAATCCGTTGACGCCGGACGACCAGGAGGCCAAGCTCCGCCTCGTCGTCGAGACCGCGCGGCGCGTCTGGGCGTCGTGACGGGCGACGATCTTGCCCGCTATCGGTCGCTCATGGACGTGGTCCGCCATCGCATGACCAACCGTGCCTTCGCGTCGTTCGAGATCCCGCGCGAGCACTTCGAGCTGATCCTGGAAGCGGCGCGCCACGCGCCCTCTGGCGCCAACGCTCAGCCCTGGCACTACATCGTCGTGACCGACGCGGCCGTGAAGCAGGTGATCGGCCAGGCCTTCGTCGACGAGCAGCAGCGCCGCGCGCGGCTGCACATGGGCTTCCCCACGCCGAACTACAACGGCGTGAAGACGGCACCCGGGCTGATCGTCATCGTGGCCGACTTCCGCTTCATTCGCGCCTTTCCCGTGCTCAACGACGACTCGGAGCTGGATCGCCTCTACAAGAAGAACGCCGAGCGTATCCTGCTCCAGTCGGTGGCCGCCTCCACCATGTGCGCGCACCTGGCGGCCGCGGCCCTCGGCTACGCGGTCTGGTGGATCACGGCCGTCGGCCAGGAGGAGATCCAGCAGAGGATCAAGCCCCTGCTCGGCGTCCCAGACGAGCTCGCAGTCATCGACGTGATGTGTTTCGGGCCGCCGCTCCGACCCTCTTACAAGCGATGGAAGAAGCGCCTCGACCAGATCATGAGCTGGGACCGGTTCGATCCGGCGACGTTGATGACCGACGCCGAAATCGACGAGTGGATCAAGACGACCCGGCACAAGGTCATGTACCGCGACGAGTCGAAGATCGACTGACCGCTGTCGCCCGTGCCGGCGAGGCTGGCAACGCGGCAACCCTGTTTTCCCCCAGGCGTCTGCGCGAATTGGGTACGAAATCACCCAATCGTGGTTCCGAATTCCGGCTCCGCGGCTTCCCTGGAGGCAGTTTCATGCCGTGGCACGTACGTTGAAACAAAGATTTACGTCCGATCCGTCGCCACGGAGGTCGTGCATGCCGCGTATCGTCGCCGCCGCGTTGGTCGCCAGGCGTACGACAGGTCTGACGTCGTGATCGGGCGAATGTTCGCGCGGCTCGCTCCGGTTGCCATCCGCGCGGTTCAAGACGTCTCCATGTTCAGCCGTACCGTCTCGACGACGCTGGTGGCGGCCGTGCTCTTGCCGGGCTGCGATCCGGCGATCCTCGTGCCGGGGACCGTCATCACGATCCAGCGTTCGGTGCGAAGCAGGGTCATCAGACGCGTTGGCGCATCGGTGTGCGGTTTCACCCGAAAGGCCACGCAGCGGTCCAACGGTCAACCGGCGTCCCGCGCCTGATCCACGAGCCATTCGACCCACGCGCCATGCGGATCGCAGACCGCCAGGCGGCGCGTCGTGACGCCGGCGCCGGTCCAGGACGTGAGCTCGACGACCGGATAGGCCGTGGTGAGCCACTCCGCCGAGACACGGTAGAGCAGGAGCTCGCGGCTCGACTCGTCCAGTAGGGCACTGAGGGCAGCCCTGCCCTCGTCCGTCACTTGATTGAGGGTGTGGGTGTGCGTCACGCACACGGCCGCGTCGCGACGAGCTTCACGCAGGACATCGGGCAAACAGGCCGATGCATCGCCGCGGACGATCCGCGGTGGACTCCTTCGCGCGAGCGTCACCGCGCTCGCCAGCAAGGTGGCGCGCTGGCGGTGCTCGGGCCACACGAGCGCCCGCAGCCACAAGACCTGATCGTCGTTGCGGACATCGATTGGATCGAGGTCGACGCCGACGCGGTCCACGACCACGGGCGCTCGCGGCGGCAAGCGCGGCCGATGGTGTCCGCGAAACGTGCTGCGGATCAAGACCGTGGCGTCGCGCTCACCGCAGGAGGTCGCGCCATCATAGTCATAGCGGTACTGATCCCACATCAAGTTCAGGCCGGCACTAGCGCCCAGCTCGATGACGGCGAGCGGCCGGCGACTGAGCTCGGCCACCAGCGCGAATGCGGGATACAGGTACGCACAGCGGGCAACTTCGTTGGTCTGCACGCGTCGCGTTCCGAGGATGCGCTCGATGGCCTGGCGCCGGTCGAGACAGAATGCTCTGAACGATGGGAACGCCTCTTCCGGATATCCCGGTTGGGCGGTCAGACTCGGGTAGAACTCAGCCAGGCGATCGTTCGTGCCGGCCAGCAGGAGATAGTGCACCGCGGCGAAGAAGAGGTTGGGAACCGGTTGCCCGGCGAGCGTCGTCTTGGCGATGGACCGTAGGTCGGGATCGCCGGCCGTGGCGAGGGCGAGGGCCTCGTAGAGGGGCGACGACCCGCGGCATTCCCGCTCGGCGAAGCGGCGAAACGTCGCGGCCAGATGGTCCAGCGCGTTCCTCAGGCGTAGCGCCAGGCCACGATCCGCTCGACGGCGATGGCGATGACGGGGCCGCGGTCGGCGGCCAGGCCCAGCGCCAGGTACTGCGAATATTTCTCCAGCAGCAGATCGATCGCGCGCTCGCGCAGCGGCCCCGCCTCGACGATCTCGGCATTTCCTTCCACGATCACGTAGCGTAGCCGCGACCAGTCCTCGTCGTACTGGTCGACGACGAGCGACACGTGCGGGTTCTCTCTGATGTTGCGGAGCCGGCGAAGCTGCCGGGTGCGCTTGGGCTTGGCGTCGATGGCCGAGTAGACGCGGTGGCCGTCGGCATCGAGCACGTAGCAGACGGGGACGACGAGGGGTCGGCCGCTGACGTCGGCCGTGGCCAGGCGGCCGACCCGGCCCTCGCGCAGCATCGCGAGGGCCCAGGCCGGCGCGTCGGTGGTCACTACAGCAGCTTGGCGTACTGGTCGAGCAGGGGAAGGATCTTGTCGCGGCCTTCCGAGGGAAGCCGGAGAATCGACCGCGTCACGCCGGCGGCGGCGAACCGGTCGAGCACCGCGCGATCGGCGGGCGCCGCGAACGCCGAGATCGAGATCGTCTTCATGTCGCGCCGGGCCTTGGCCGCGCGCTGCTTGAGATCGCCCAGCGCCGTCAACAGAAGCTCGGGATTGCGGCCGCGCGGGAACCAGCCGTCGCACAGGTCGACCACGCGCTGAAGCGTGTGAGGACCCTCGCCGCCCAGCAGGATCGGCGGGTGCGGCTTCTGGGCGGGCTTGGGCCAGCACCAGCTCGGGTCGAAGTTCACGAACTCACCGTGGAACTCGGCCATGTCCTTGGTCCAGATCTCCTTGACGGCCAGGATCTGCTCGCGGAGCTTCCTGAAGCGGGTCTTGAAGACCGTGCCGTGATGCTCCATCTCCTCCGCGTTCCAGCCGGCGCCGATCCCGAACTGGAAGCGCCCGCCCGACATTAAATCCAGGCTGGCCACCGACTTGGCGGTGGTGATCGTGTCGCGCTCGATGATCAGGCAGATGCCGGTCCCGATCTTCAGGCGCGTGGTGACCGCCGCGGCGTACGCGAGCGACACGAACGGATCGTGGGTGTGCTTGTACTCCTCGGGCAGCTCCCCGCCCGCGAACGGGCTGCGCCGGCTCGTCGGGATGTGGGTGTGCTCGGGCACGAACAGCGATTCGAAGCGGCGGGCTTCCAGCTCACGAGCCAGCTCATCGATGCGAATCGAGTACTCGGTTGCGAAGATGAAGACGCCGATGTCCATGGTGACTCCTCTGACGTGAGTGGTTAGCGCATCAACCCCTGCCGGGCCAGCCACGCCTGGATCAGGCCGGCCACCTGGTCGGAGTTCTTGTCCATCATGAGCATGTGAGAGTTGCCGCGGATGCCGTGCTTCGCCAGCTCGAGCCACTCGGCGCTGGCTCCCGCGCCGGCGAGGGCCATCTGGTACTTCTGCGGCGCCGCCATCAGCTTCTGCCACACCGGGACCTGGTCGAGGTAGTCGCCCCACACGAAGAGATGCGGCACACTCTTCAGCCGGGCGACGTCGACCCTGGCCGGGTCGGGTGCGCCGGACGGCTCGATGGCGACCACGGCCTTCACCTTGTCGACGGCGTTGAGCGCCGCGGTGAAACCGAAGTTGCCGCCCTGACTGTGGACCAGCACGACGCAGGGGCAGACCTTCTGCACGAGCGCGTCGTAGGCGGCCTGCGTGGCGGCATCGGTCGACGTCCACCGTGGTGTGGACTGCTTGATGAACTGATCGAATGCCGCCGTCGGGAACTGCTGGCCGGGGAGGACGCCGCGGCTCGCGTAGGAATCGGCCGGCCCGATCCTGAACAGCTCCCACGCCTCCTTCTTCGTGCGGAACATCGGCTCTGTCTTGAAGATCTCCGGGTAGCGCGCCCACGTCGCGCGGCCGCGCTCGACGGCATCCGACACGAACACGGAGTGTCCCTGCTTCAGGAAGAACATCTGCCAGCCCGGCCGTCCGTCCGGCGTCGTCTCCCAGGTGACGCCGGTGAGCCCACCACCGTGCCACAGGAGCAGGGGATACTTCGCCGTCGGGTTGCTCAGGCGGACATACTGCACGTACATCTGCTCGACTTCGAAGTCGCCGTTGGGATCCACCGTGATCGGCGGCGCGCCCGGCGTGAAGACGACCTCGCGCTTCGGCATCCCGGAGAGCGAGACCTGACGACCGCCGACGTGGAAGCTTCCGATCTCATCGACATCGAGCGCCGCGGCCGGCGGCGGGAGCACGGTGAGGACGGCGGACAGGGCGAGTGCGAGCGGCATGGCGTGACGAATCATGCTGGCCTCCCTGCCTCGGGCGTCAGCGAGAAGTGGGTGTGAGTCGCGAGCCATCGGCCATCGCGACGGACGAGGACGATCGTGAGCCGGCCGGGCCGATGGAAGGTCGATCCGTCGGCACGCGTGCCGCGGGAGTGCCAGGGTGCCGCCACCCAGGCGCGGTCGCCGAGCACCGCGCCACGCGCGGCCTCGACCGGAATGGTGAAGTCTTTGATGGTTGGCCAGATGTGGCGCCACTGCTGCTCCATCACGCGATCGATGCCTTCGACCATCTCGGCCCGCGTGCCGAACGCGAGCATGTCGGGGGCGCACATCGCCCGACCGGCGGCGAAATCGACGCCGCGCACCGCCGCCTGCCAGTCGCGAAGCCAGGCCCGGACCGGCTCGAGGTCGTCGCGATCGAGCGTGTTCGAGATCTCGACGAGGTTCTGGTCCGGATCGCGCACGTAGATCGACTCGATGGGGCCGAGCGCGCCCGTCTTCTTCACCGGGCCTTCCTCGATCGCCACGCCGAGGGCGCGCAGATGGCCGATCCACTCATGGAGCGGCTTCTCGCTCAGAAAGCACAGGTCCCCCGCGCCGGGCGTCGGCCGGGCGGCGTTGGGCTTGTACTCCTTGCCCACCTCGTGGAGGTTGATCTTCTGCTGGCCGAACCGGAGCGCGGTGCGCCCGGCGCCGAACGTGACGACCTCCATGCCGAGCGCGCGCGTGTAGAAATCGCACGTCGCGCCGATGTCGCGCACGGTGAGCACGAAGTGGTCGAGCCGTTGAAGCGTCACACGAAGATGCTCTCGGGCAGGAACGCCGAGACGATCCAGTTGGGCGCGTCCACGATCTCGCTGATCCGGAGATCGACCGCGACGCTGCACAGCGCGTACGCCTCCTCGCGCGAGAGCCCGCGCTCCGACACCAGGTGGTCGATCATGTAGCGGATCGACTGCTGGGCCGCCGGGAAGAGCTCGGGCCCGTGCGCCGTCGTCACGAAGTGCGGCCCGACGTTCGTCCGGGCGCCGACGGGGCCGCGCGTCCGGAACTGAGGCTCGTGCAGTCGCCGGCTAGACGCCACGTCGAAGCGCAGCGTGATCTGCGCGGTCATCTCGACCGCGGTGACGCAGACCTCGCCGTCACCCTGCGCCCCGTGCGCATCCCCGATGCTGAACAGCGCGCCCTCCGTCCACACGGGCAGCCAGAGCGTGGTGCCGGCGGTGAGCTGCTTGATGTCCATGTTGCCGCCGTTCTTCCGGGGCGGCATCGTGCTGTGGCCGCCGGGCTGGTCGAGCGCGACACCCATGACGCCGGGGAAGGGATCGAGGGGCACGGCGATGCCGTGGCCCATCCGCGCATGCGTGCGGTCGGAGAGATCCCACACCTGGAGGAACGACTTCGGGAAATCTTCTTCGGGCAGCAGGCCCCGGCCGGGGCGGATGTGCGTCCAGCCGAAGTCCTCGCGTGGCTTCACCTCGACGATCTCGATGGCGAGCGTGTCGCCCGGGCGGGCGCCGCGCACCTTCACCGGCCCCGTCAGCGGGTGCCCGCGGAACGGACCCTTGGCCTCGGCGTCGGCCGACGTCGACCGCTTCGTGTAGTAGCCGTCGGCGGCGTCGCGCGTGTCGAAGACGACGGTGTCGCCGGGCTCGATCTCGAGGCGGGGCGGGATCGCGTTGTTCCATTCGTAATGGACCTGTGAAGCGTCGAGAGTGTGAGATTTCACGCAGCCTCCAGTGTTCGGCTCGACCGTGTACGGGCTCGTGCGGCCGACTGGCCGGGCGATCGATCCGGGACATCCGCCATCCGGCGCGAGCCTACCAACCGCCTGCATGACGCGCAACGTTCGTTTCGAGAGTACCGCACGGTTCCGACCGGCGCCCGTCCGCATCGACGTGGGCCGGGTCGCCGCCGTCGGCGTCTCGGCCGCCGCGCCCAAGGCGGGGACGCGAGGTAGAATGTCGCTCTCCGGAAAGGAAGGCGTGATGACCGACGTTCACGAATGGTTCGAGGGCGTGAAGCGCGAGCTGGTCGCGCGATGTCCGTATCGAGAGTCGGAGTACTTCAAGCGCTTCAATGCCGGCGGCCTGACGAAGGCGCAGGCGTGGGGTCACGTCGGCCAGAACTACCTGATCGTCGTCTACTTCCCGAGGATCTTCAGCGGAATCCACGCGCGGTGTGACGAGCTCGATGTGCGCAAGGAGTGCGCCAAGCACTTGCTGGTGGAGGACCTCGGCTACTTCCGCGGGAAGATCGGTGCCACGCCCGATCACGTCGAGCTGTACCGGTGGATCGGCGACGACATGGGGTACGGCCGCGACGTCTACGCTCGCATCACCCCGCTGCCCGAGACGACCGCGCTCATCGAGTTCTGCTGTGAGCTCTCGCACCGCATCCCCTGGAACGCGGCCCTCTGCACGACGGCACTGTTCGAGGCCGAGGTCATCGAGCTGTCGCAGATGGTGGGCCACGGCCTCGTGAAGCACTACGGCTGCCGCCCCGAGCACGGTGGCATGAACTACACCGTCCACTACGAGGCCGAGAGGGAAGAGTCGGACGACACCGAGAAGGCCATTCTGCAATACATCAGGACGGATGACGATCGGCGCGTCGCCGAAGCCTCGATGCGCCGGCTGCACGAGCGGCTCGAGGCGTACGCGCAGGGCCTGAAGCGCGAGTACCTCGGCTAGGCGACGAGGAGGGTCAGCGTCATGGGTGAAGTCCTTCGCGGGTACTTCGTGCCGAACGGGTCGTACCTGATGGAGCTGGCCGAAGACGGCGTGGGCGGCCCCTCCGTCGAAGTCCTGCAAGAGATCGGGCGGGAGATCCGCACGCGCTTGCGCCCCGACACGTTGATCGTCGCTTCACCGCATTGGCAGCCGAAGAGCGGCTTCTTCGTGGACCCGGCGGCACGCCACGAATCCTTCAACGACTACGTCCTGCGCCCGGCGCCGTTCGGCCGTCGGTTCTTCTCTTACACGGCGACCGGCGATCCCGAGCTGGCCCAGGCCCTGATCGAGGCTGGCCGCGCCGCCGGCCTGCCGGTCGGCCCCAAGAGCTACGGCCTCGACCACGGCGCGTTCTGCCCGTTGAAGGTGATGGACCTGCCCACGATCCCCACGGTGCCCATCTCGATCTCGCAGCGTTCGAACGCGGAGACGCTGCTGTGGGGCGAGGCCATCCGCGGCGCCGTCGAGCGCAGCGGCCGGCGTGTCGTCGTGATCGCGCCCGGGAACCTGACCCATCGCCTCGATCTCCGCGCCGAGGAGGAGCGCGCGGCCTTCTTTCCGCCCGGCGCCGACTTCGATCGCATCATGATCGAGCTGGTGACGAGCGGCCGCCTCATGGAGATCGACAAGATCGACGCGGAGCTGTTGCGCCAGGCCGCGCCGGAGGCGGGAAACCGCCCCTTCTTCCTCCTCGCCGGCGTCGTCGGCAAGGACGCGCCCGGCCGCCTGCTGAAATACCACGGCATGCGATACTCCGTCGGCGACGCCACGTTCGCCTTCGACGTCGCGGCGCCGGCGCGATGACCACGGCAGACGCGCCGGAGTTCGTGTACGACGCGATCCGCAAGATGGGGATCGCGCGCGGGGTGGCCTCCGACGGCGGGACGTGGACGCTCGAGTTTCACGAGCGCCACGCGGACGACTCGATGACGCTCGTCATCGTGGCCCCCGATGGAACGACGCGGCGGCTCGCGGCCACCGAGGACGATTTCGCCTTCGCCGATGACACCGTCTGCGTTCACGGTGTCGCGGCGCTGACGCTCCGCATGACGCCGATCTATCTCAAGAAGCTCCGCGGGTTCACGCGGGGCAACATTCCGACGCCCGACATCGCCGGTCCGTCCCTTCCGTAGAGGAGCCACGTCCATGACCAGCACCCAGGCGTTCATCGAGGAGCTCGAGCAGGACCTTCGCGTGCGCGGACGCTGGCTCCCCGGCCATCCCCTCATCGAGAAGCTGGAGCGCAAGGAGCTGGAGCGCCGGCAGATCGCGGGCATGATGACGCAGGTCTATCGGCAGACGTGCGAGGTGGTTCGCTGGCTCGGCTACCTCTATGCCAAGTGCCCGATCATGGCCGTGCGCCGCGAGGTCTTCAACAATCTGATGGAAGAAGAGATCGGCGCCTTTTCGGGGACCGAGGGGCATTTCCACCTCGCGGCGCGAGTCGCCGTTGCCGCCGGCGCCGATGCCCGTGAGCTCGACACGGTGCCGCTGCACCCGGACACGGCCGCGCTGATCCGACTGGGCGAGCAGATGTTCTACGAACATCCGAGCTGGCTGGTCGGCTTCGGGACGGCCTTCGGCTTCGAGTACCAGTCGCCGATGGCCTACGGTGCGATCGCCAAGGCGCTCAGGCAGTCGTACGGGATGACGGAGCACGAGGTCGCCTTCTTCGAAGTCCACGTGACCGCCGACGAGGACCACACGGGCAGCATCGTGCGGGTCCTCGACCGCTACGGTTCGGGCGACGGCGACCGGCAGGCGTTCCGCGACGCCGCGCTCACGTACGCTGCGCAGTACTACCGCATGCTCTCCACCTACGAAGCCTTCGCGTAAGACCTTGGCCTGGACGCGGCCGGGCAGGATCGGCGTCGCGGCGGCGGCGGTGCTGGTCCTCGTCGCGATCCCGCTCTGGGCCAGTGGCTACTGGGTGCGAATCGCCACGAACGTCTGGATGTACGTGGCGCTCACCGCGGCGCAGAACATCATCGCGGGCTACGCGGGCTATCCGGCGCTCGGCAACGTCGTCTTCTTCGGCCTCGGCGCCTACGCATCGGCCGTGGCCATGACGAGCGCCGGGCTGCCCATCCCGGTCGCGCTGGTCGTCGGCGGCGTGGTGCCGGTGCTCTACGCGGCGGCGCTCGGGCTGCCCATCCTCCGCACGCGCGGCCACTACTTCGTGATGGCGACGATCGGCGTCAACGAGGCCACGCGTGAGGCGATCGCCAACCTCGATGCCTGGACGGAGGGATCGCGCGGCATCACGCTGCCGATCCTCGACCTGTCACCGCCGGCGAGCTCGATGCTGTTCTACGCGCTCATGCTCGGCGTGGCGGCGGCCACCGTGCTCACGACCGTCGTGGTCACCGGCACGCGGGTGGGCTACGGCTGGCGCGCGATCCGGGCCAACGAGGAGGCCGCCGTGGTGATGGGCGTCAACGCCACGGGCTACAAAGTCCTCGCGTGGGCGCTGAGCGCGCTGTTCATCGGCCTCACCGGAGCCGTCTACGCGCTGTGGACGACGTTCATCGAGCCGGCCGGCGTGTTCAGCGTCCTCATCGTGGTGAAGTTCACCGTGATGTTGCTCCTCGGCGGGCAGGGCACCATCGCGGGCCCCGTCATCGGGGCCGTCGTCGTCGAGCTGCTCTCGACGCTGGTGTGGGGCCAGTTCCCTCAGCTCCACCTGGGCATCTTCGGCATCCTCATCGTCCTCATCGTCCTCTTCGTGCCGTCGGGCATCATGGACCTCTTTACGCGCCGCTACTCGTTCGCGGCGCTCGGACGGCGCCTGGCCATGGCCGGGAGCGGGCGGCTGTGATCCTCGAGGGCCGCGGCGTCACCAAGTGCTTCGGCGGCGTCGTCGCCATCGACCGCGTGGACTTCGCCGTGGAGAAGGGCGAGATCTTCGGGATCATCGGGCCGAACGGCGCCGGCAAGACGACGCTCATGAACCTCATCAGTCGTCTCCATCCGCTGAGCGCCGGCGAGATCCGCTTCCGCGGCCGGCCGCTCGTCGAGGTGCCGGCGCACGCGGTCGCCCGTCTCGGGATCGCGCGGACGTTCCAGATCGTGCGCCCGTTTCCGGGCATGAGCGTGCGGGAGAACGTGGCCATCGGGCCGCTATTCGGCGGCGCCGGTGCGCGCCGGTCCGTGCTCGAGTGCCTCCGCCGCGCCGACGAGACGCTGGAGATCGTGGGCCTCGCCGCGCGGCGGGACGCCCCGGTCACGGCGCTGACGCTCGCCGGGCGCAAGCGGCTCGAGCTGGCGCGTGCGCTCGCGATGGATCCGGAGCTGCTCCTGCTCGACGAGGTGATGGCCGGGCTCAACCGCACCGAGGTCGTCGAGGTGAAGGATCTCGTCGTCGCGATCAACCGCCGCGGCGTCACCATCGTCGTCATCGAGCACGTGATGGAAGTCGTCATGAGCATCTCGCGGCGGATCCTCGTGCTCCACCACGGCCAACGCATCGCGCTGGGAACACCGCAGGAGGTGGCCAGCGACGAGCGCGTGGTCGCCGCCTACCTGGGCAAGCGCTACGGCCAGCCGCGCGCCGAGGCGCCCACGCTGTGACGCCGGACGCCTTGCTCGCGATCGAGCGCCTGGACGTCGCGTACGGCGAGATCCAGGTTCTCTGGGAGGTGGATCTCGAGATCGCTCGAGGCGAGGTGGTGGCGCTCCTGGGTCCCAACGGGGCGGGCAAGACGACGCTGTTGCGCGCCGTCGCCGGCCTCCTCCGGCCCCGCGCCGGACGCATCGTGTGGGATGGCGCGCCGCTCGACGGCGTCCCCGCGAGCCGGGTGGTGGCGCGCGGCCTCGCCCTCGTTCCCGAGGGCCGACGACTGTTCGCCGGCATGACCGTCGCCGAGAATCTGACGATGGGCGCCTACCGCCGCACCGATGGCCGAGCCGCCGTGAGCGCCGACCTCGAGTGGGTCTTCGAGCTCTTTCCCGAGCTGGCCGCCCGGCGCCGGCAGCAGGCGGGAGCGCTGAGTGGAGGCGAGCAGCAGATGTGCGCCATCGGCCGCGGCCTCATGACCAAGCCGCGGCTGCTCATGCTCGACGAGCTGTCGCTCGGCCTGTCGCCGGTCGCCGTGGACCGCATCGTCGCGATGCTGGCCGCGGCGCACCGGACCCGGGGCATGGCGATGCTGATCGTCGAGCAGGACGTCCGGATGGCCCTCGAGCTCGCCCGGCGCGCCTACATCCTGGAAACGGGACGGATCACCCGCGGTGACGAGGCGCGCCGGCTCATCGACGACCCGCGCGTGAAGAAAGCGTACCTGGGGCTCTAGCATGCTCGTGCAGGAGCTCCTCAACGCGGTGCTCATCGGTGGCATCTACGCGGCGATCGGCATCGGCTTCTCGCTCGTGTACGGCGTGATGAACCTCCTGAACCTCGTCCACGGCGCCATCATCATGCTGGCCGGCTATGTGACCTACTCACTGTTCGCGAGGCTCGGACTCGATCCCTTCCTGTCCATCCCGGTGACGATGGGGGCCTTCTTCGTCGTCGGCTACGGCCTGCAGCGCTTCGTCATCAATCGAATCCTGACCGCGAGCGTCTTCATGTCGCTGATCCTGACGTACGGCATCGATCTCGTCATCGTGAACATCGTGCTGCTCGTCTGGAAGACCGATCTGCTCGCGGTCACGCCGAGCTACGCCGGCGCGAGCTGGGCCATCGGCGGCCTCGTCGTCTCCAAGATCCGGGTGGCCATCTTCGTGGTGAGCGCGGCCCTCACCGCGCTCATGTACGTCTTCCTCGACGGGACGCGCACGGGCCGCGCCATCCGCGCCGCCGCGCTGGACAAGGAAGCGGCCGAGCTGGTGGGCGTGGATACGCCGGGCATCTACGCGGTCACCTATGGCCTCAGCTCGGCGCTGGCCGCGGCGGCCGGCTCGATGCTCGCGACCATCTACACGCTCACGCCCACGCTCGACGGCATCTACCTGGGCAAGGCGTTCGTCGTGGCCGTGCTCGGCGGCCTCGGGAACATCACCGGCGCGGCCGTGGGCGGCCTGGTCCTGTCGTTCGCGGAGTCACTGGGCGTCGTGGTCCTGGGCCCGAGCTACCAGGAGATCATCGGCTTCGGCATCTTCCTCGTCGTGCTGATTCTGCGGCCGTACGGTCTCGTCGGCCGCCGGTTCTACGCCGAGATCTGACATCATCCACCGAGGAGGCTCTATGAGATTCGTCAGTGTGCTCACCCTCGCGGCGCTGATCGGCGTCGCCGCAGCTCCCGCCATCGCGACCGCGGAGACCAGGACCCTCACCGTCGGCATCTCGATCAGCTACTCCGGCAAGTTCGCCAAGGAAGGCGAGCTGGGGCGGCTGGGCTACGAGCTGTTCCGCGAGGTGGTCAACGAGCGGGCCGGGATCAAGATCGGCAACGACCGTTACCTGATCGAGTACAAGTACTATGACGACAAGTCGGACCAGGCGACGGCCGCCAATCTCGTCGAGAAGCTCATCACCGAAGACAAGGTCAAGTACATCTTCGGGCCGTTCAGCAGCGACATCACGTTCGCCACCAGCGCGATCGGCGAGAAATACAAGGTCATCACGATGGCCGCGCTGGCCAACGCCGAGAAGGTGTATACGCGCGGCTTGAAGTACACCTTCGGCGCCTTCCCGCCGGCCAGCGAAGGCCTCTCCACCATCGTGCAGATGGCCGCCGATCTGCAGCCCAAGCCCCAGACCGTGGCCATCGTGTATCCCGATGCGCTCTTCCCGTTCTACGGGGCGAAGGGGGCGAAGGAGCGGGCGGAGAAGCTCGGCATGAAGGTCGTGTACTTCGAGAAGTATCCGCCGACCGTGAAGGACCTCACGCCGGTCATGACCCAGGTCAAGCAGCTCAACCCGGACATCTTCCTCACGTCGGCCCTGCTCGAGGACGCGATCTTCGTGACCAAGGCCTACCGCGAGCTCCGGATCAACTCCAAGCTCATGGGCTTCACCACCGGCCCGGCCGTGATCGACTTCATGTCGGCACTGGGCGACACCGCCGATTACACGGTGGGCTACGCGTGGTGGTCGCCCACCGTCCGCTTGAAGGACGACTTCTTCGGCACGGCCCAGGACTACGAGGCGCGCTTCCAGCAGCGCTACAAGCAGCCCGGCAACTACATCAGCGCGGCCGCCTCCGCGGCCGGTCTCGTGCTCATGCGGGCTATGGAGAGGGCGGGCTCCGTGGACGTGGAGAAGGTCCGGCCCGTGCTCGCCGCCACCGACATGGAGACCTTCTACAACGTCATCAGGTACGACGCGACCGGGATGAACGTCGGCGGCTTCGCCGTCCTCATCCAGGACCAGAAGGGCAAGGCCGTCACCGTGTACCCACCCAAGGCGGCCGAGACGAAGCTTCTGTATCCCATGCCGACGTGGGACGAGCGCGGGCGGAAGTAGCGGGACCCGTGGAGCGTGACGTCCGCGTCGGCGTCGGCGCCGTGCCCGACGGCGGCGCGCTCGTCGTCCCCGTCGACGCGGAATTGACGCTCGCCGTCTTCAGACTCGGCGAGAGGTTCTACGCCGTCGACAACGCGTGTCCCCACAAGGGTGGGCCGCTGGCCGAGGGCGCCGTCGAGGGCACGGTGGTGACGTGTCCGTGGCACGGCTTCACCGTCGATCTCGGCACGGGTCGTTGTCCCCGCAACCCGTGGCTGCGCGTCCGCACGTTCGCGGTCGCGCGTGAGGACGACACGCTGCGCATCGTGATCCCGACGGGACCTTGACAGTGCGCACGCGCCGGTCTAATCAGGGACACGCGTCTCGCGACGCGAGGGGAGGTGGGTGATGGGAGAGATCGTGGCGGCGCTGGCCACGACCCACGCGCCGCAGCTGCTGATCCGACCCAAGGAGACGGAAGACGCGGAGGAAGTCGCGCGCACCCACGCGGCCATGCGCCGACTCGGCGAGCGCCTCGACGCGTCGTCCGCCGACGTGATCGTGATCTTCGGCATCGACCATCTCGAGAACTACTTGGATCACGTCGTCGCGCCGTTCATCGTGTACACCGGCGACGAGGTCGGCGGCGACTTCGGGCCGTACCGGCCGAGGTTTCGCGTCGATCGGAAGCTGGCGGAGCAGGTGCTTCATGGCCTGTTGGAGCGCGGCTTCGACGTTGCCTACTCGCAGAACACCACGCTCGATCACTCGTTCGTCGTCCCGCTGCACTTCGTCCATCCGTCGAAGCGGCTGCCGCTCGTGCCCATCATCGTCAATGCGTACCTGGCGCCGCAGCCCTCGGCCCGGCGCTGCCACGACCTGGGGCGGGCCCTGCGCGAAGTGCTGCTGGCCTCCGATCGGCGCGTGGCGCTGCTCGCCTCGGGAGGGATGTCGCACTTTCCGGGCACGCCGCGGTATCCGAACCCCGACTTCGAGTTCGACCGGAGCTTGCTGGCCTCGCTGGAGCGCGGCGACGGGCGCCGTCTCGTCGACATGACGCCGGGCCAGCTCGATGCGGCGGGAAACGTCGAGCTACGCACGTGGACGGTCGTGATGGG
>MNEG01000032.1 GCA_001917585.1 Candidatus Rokubacteria bacterium 13_1_40CM_68_15 | reverse complement strand
CGAGGGTGATGTGCGATGAAAAGCACGTCACCTGCGACTTGACTTTCCTCATCAGCGACGCGGTCGAGTCTGACAAGTATGCTGAGATTGTTGCCATGATCGGCGCGGCAAACAAGGAAGACGCCAGGCACATCGACTCCGCCTACAAATCGGGATGCGGAGCATTCTTGACCCCAGATAAGGGTGACATCATCTCCCATCGCGACTCGCTGCAGCGCCTCCTGGGGATGAGGTTCTTCCACATGACTGACAACTGGGCAGACTTTTTGGCCTTAGTAGATTCCCAAGCGACGTAGCTCGCCCCTATGAACGATCGCCTGACAGCGTGAGACGATGCGCATCTATTACCTTGAGGAGCCGCTGTCCGAGGAGGATCTGCACTTCGTCGCGAAAGATCTCGAACTCCAGACCGCACCCGAACAGGTGCGTATTCCACACGTCCTGCCTCCCTTGTCCACGGATTCTGACTACAACGACCTTTGCGCTCGGCATGAGACGCTCCTCCGTGCAAATCTCAGGCATGCTGGTATCGACCAGGACCGTGGAAAGCAGGTTGCCTTCGTCGCGCCCCAAGATATGCACTGGTACTCGGCTCTCATCAGAGCGATCGCATCCGAGACCGACTGTTACCCTTACGTTGTTCAAACGGCCGCGCAACGTGATGCGATCGGTAATCCAGGGCCAACAAGAGTTCTCGATACGCACGGATTGTCAGGGCTGAAACCATGAAGACAAGTCGCGGTCGCGCAGTGCGCTGCCCAACCACGGCTCGCAGCCGTATGGCGCTTACGCGGGTCCGCTCACATAGCTAACCGAGGGATTTAACAAGCAACTCATCCAGCGCGGTCACGTATCCCTTGATCACAGTCACCCGTTTCAACATTTCCCAAACCCTCGTCGGGAATTCCGTTTCCGCGACAGACACAAACGCCTCGACGAGGGCGAGTGTTTTACTGTTGGCCTTTCTCTGAATCATGCCGACCCAACGTGCAGGATGGTATCGCACGACGCCCGACAGGATGAACATCGCCGCATATTCGGCCATCCACGGTCCGAGATGCTTTGTTCTAGTTATGTCGCGCTCAACCATAACGTTAACCGAGAACGGCCAGCCGATACCCCCCTCAGCAAGCTCGATCCAGTCCTGCCACCCGCTAAGCGGTAAGGAGGATGTCGTAATCTCCCGTATGACGTCCGCGTTCCTTACGAAGTGTTGCTCGGATAGGACGTGGGTCCCCACAGGGAATTCGCTAACCCAGTCGATTCCCTGGACACCATCCGGAAACCGCAACTTGAAGGGGCCACCCTTGGGGTCACGGCTGATTGACACGCGGGCTATCGGTTGCTCGGTTTCAAAGGTCTGTCGGTACAAAGTGCGTATGTCTGGGGCCCAGCCAAGTAGATCGGTTAGCGTAAAGGTCTGACCGCTCAGATCTGCTGTCGCCGCCGATCTGAGGTGGGCATCAAACACCCCTCCTGGAAACTCGAGATGAATGTCGCACATGAACGTGTCAAGGAAGGCGCAAAACGCGCCTCTATCCTCAACTCTGCACGCCATGCTTTCGAGAGTCTTGCCATTGTCGATGAGCTTTAAGCCGTGACCACGTGCGATCTTGTCCTGGATCGCCTGCCGTAGGTGCTCGCGTTTTTCGTGGCGCTGTTCATCCATGATTCCGACGACGGAGCGCAACACTTCCCAGTCTGATTCATTTCCGCCCTTCGCGGATTCCATACTGGCTCGTAGAATATTGCGCCGCCTTCTTCGGCGCTAATCAGCATGGCGCATCGAAATGGGTAAAGTCGATCTGCTCGCCCGCGACGAACTCTCGAAGCCAGTCGGTTAACACGCGACCGGCGGCTGCAGGCCCTTGAGACGGACGACGCGCGCCATACCAGATTTATCCAGACCCGCGCAGTTCGCCGGCGACAAGGCGCAACGGGACGCAACAGAGTGGCGGGAATGGCGCGTGAACGCCCGTGAAGGCTAGCGGCTGCTGTACGTCCTCTATACAATACGAAGCCCCGGACCGGGGAAGAGAGGGCCTGATGCGTAAGCGAGTCGCGGTGGAGAGCACGGCCGAGGCGTACCTCGAGCTGCTGGCGGCGAGGGGTATCGATTACTTCTTCGGCAATGCCGGGACCGACTTCGCGCCCATCATCGAGGCCTACGCCAAGCGTGAGGCCCAGGGGCAGGTCCTGCCGCGGCCGTTGACGATCCCGCACGAGATCCCGGCCGTCGGCATGGCGCACGGCTACGCGATGGTCACCGGCCGGCCTCAAGTCGTGATGGTGCACGTCAACGTCGGTACCGCCAACGGCGTTGGGGGCATCATCAACGCCGCCCGCGCCAACGCCCCCATCCTGTTCTCGGCCGGCCGCACGCCCCTGACCGAGGGCCCGCTGCCGGGGGCGCGCAACCGTCAGATCCACTGGGCCCAGGAGTCGTTCGACCAGGCGGGCATGCTTCGCGAGTACGTGAAGTGGGACTACGAGCTCCGCATGGGCGCGCAGCTCGAGACCGTCGTGGATCGCGCCCTCGCCGTGGCGACGAGCGAGCCGGCGGGCCCCGTGTACCTCACGCTGCCGCGCGAGGTTCTCGCCGAGCGTCTGCAGGAGATCGAGTACTTCGATCCGCCGCGCCTGCGGCCGGATGCCGAGCGCGTGCCCGACCCGGCGGCCATCGAGGAGGCAGTGCGGGCGCTGATCGCCGCCCGAAATCCCATCGTCATCGCCAAGTCGGGAGGCCGCGATCCGCGCGCCGTCGCTTCGCTGGTCACGCTCGCCGAAACGCTCGGGCTGCCGGTCTTCGAGTGGCACCACTCGCACGTCAACTTCCCCCAGGACCATCCGCTCCACGCCGGCTATGATCCGACGCCGCATCTGGGCGACGTCGATGTGATCGTGGTCGTCGAGTCCGACGCCCCGTGGTTCCCCAACCTCAGGGCGCCCCGGCCGGAGGCCAAGGTCATCCAGATCGGACAGGACCCGCTGTTCTCGCGCTATCCGATTCGCGGCTTTGCCGTCGACCTCGGCCTCGGAGGCGCACCGCGCCTGACGTTCGCCGCGCTCAGCGACGCGGCCCGACGAATCGGTGTGGACCATCGCGCCGTCGCCGAGCGCCGCGCGCGCTGGGAGGCCGAGCACCGCCGCCTTCGCGACGCATGGACGGCGGCCGGCAGCAAGGTCCAGGGCGACCGTCCGATCGACATGCTCTGGCTCTCGCGCGCCATCGGCGAGCGTCTGGACGACCGCACGCTCGTCGTCAACGAGTACGATCTCGACACCACGCAGACCTGCTTCCGGGCTCCCGGCACCTACTTCGGCGCCCCGGCGTCGTCCGGGCTTGGCTGGGGCCTGGGCGCAGCGCTCGGCGCCAAGCTGGCCGCACCGGAGAAGACGGTGATCTGCGCCGTGGGCGACGGCTCCTACATGTTCGGCGCACCGCTGGCCGCCCACTGGGTGGCCCGGGCGCACAACCTCCCGGTGCTCTTCGTGATTTTCAACAACCGCGCCTGGAACGCGGTCAAGCGCTCGGTCAAAGCGTACGCGCCCGAGGGCTGGTCGCTGCGAACCGGCGTGATGCCGCTCAGCGAGCTCGAGCCCGCCCCCGACTACGAGCTGGTCGCCCGTGCCTGCGGCGGCTGGGGCGAGCGTGTCGAGGACCCTGCCGCGTTGCCCAGGATGCTCGACCAGGCGTTGCGCGTGGTGCGCGAGGAGAGGCGCCAGGCATTGCTCAACGTCGTGTGTAAAAAGCCATGACGTCCGCCCCGGCGAGGCTCCGGGACTTGCTCGGGAAGAACTGAGGTGACCACCATGACCATCGTCGACGCCGACGGCCACGTCACCGAGACCCAGGATCAGATCATGAAGTATCTCGACGAGCCGTATCGCCGGCGGCCGAGCGCCGCGCTGTTCTATCCGTGGGACGGTTGGGACCGGCGCATGCTCGGAACGCTCGGCGACTGGGCCAGCGATGCCGAGACGTGGCTGCGCGCGCTCGACAAGGGTGGCGTCGACCAGACCGTGCTCTATCCGACACTCGGCCTGTTCCTCTCCTTCCTGCGCGACCGTCAGTGGGCGGTGGCGCTCTGCCGCGCCTACAACACGTGCCTGCACGAGCACTTCGTCAAGGTGAGCCCGCGGCTCCAGGTGGTGGCCCTGCTGCCGGTGCAGGATCCCGACGCGGCGGCCGTCGAGCTGCAACGGGCCGTGCGCGAGCTCGGCCTGGTCGGCGCGATGCTCGCCGCCGACGGCCAGCACGTGCTCGGCGACTCCCGCTTCCACGGTATTTACGAGGAGGCCCAGCGCCTGAACGTGATGCTCGGCATCCACGCCTCCGGCTCGCATCTGGGCGGCGCCGGCGTGGACCTGTTCCCGAGCTTCATCCAGACGCACACGTGCTCGCACGCCTTCGGTCAGATGCGCCAGCTCACGTCGATGATCTTCGATGGCGTGCCCGAACGGTTCCCCCGGCTGCGGCTGGCCTTTCTGGAGGCGGGCTGTGGGTGGGCGCCATACTGGATGGAGCGCATGGACGACGAGTACGCCAAGCGCGGGAGCGAGGCGCCCGCGCTCAAGAAGAAGCCCAGTGACTACGTGCGCAGCGGCACCGTTTACTTCTCGTGCGAGGCCGACGAGTGGCTGCTGCCCCAGGCGCTCAAGCTGGTCGGCGAGAGCCAGATCGTGTATGCCTCGGACTTTCCGCACTGGGACCATTCCTATCCAGGCTCGCTCGACGAAATCAAGAACCGCGGCGATCTGAGCGACGGGCAGAGGCAGAAGATCCTCGGCGACAATGCGCGCCGACTCTACGCGCTCTAGACGCAGGGAGGCTCGATGATGGAACTGATCGGTCGCATGCTCGATGGCTCGATTCCGGAGCCCACCAAGGGCGGCGGCCAGGAGCGCGGCAGGTTCTTCGGCTTTCGCGTGAAGCAGGACGAGAAGATCGCGCGGCTGGCCGAGGTCCCGCTGCTGGAGGGCTGCTCGCGCAACCAGCTCAAGGCCGTCGCGCGCATCGCCGAGGTGCGGGTCGCGCCGGCCGGCACGGTCCTCACCCGCAAGGACCACGCCGGCGACGAGTTCTTCCTGATCCTGGACGGGCGCGCGCGAGTGGAGGTGTCGCCGCGCAAGCGCGTGGTACTCGAACCGTACGCGTTCTTCGGGGAGATGAGCCTCCTCGACGGTGGGCCGCGTTCGGCGACGGTCCTCGCGGAAACCGCCGTCCGCCTCCTCGTCATCCACCGCCGCGACTTCGCGCGCCTGCTGAGCGAGCTGCCCGAGCTCACGCGCAGCATCATGGCGGTGCTGTCCCGCCGCATTCGCGAAGCAGAGCGGACGCCGAACGCCTGAAGATCAGCGTCGGCTCAGTCGGCGCGGCTCAGGAGGTGACTTCCGCCTGCGTCTGCGTCCGGACGAACTGCCGGCGTAGATGCTCGCCCGACGTGATCACGTCGTACTTCGGCGGGTGGCCAGGACTCTGGCAGCTCGGAATACACTCGATCACGGCGTCGTAGTTCGGGTTGTGGAAGAACACCAGGGACTGGCGACGGCTCAGGTGCGCAAGGTCCATCGGCGGGTTCACCACCCTGTGCAGCGTCGAGACCCACTGGTCGTTCGTCCAGCGGGCCATGAGATCGCCCAGATTGACGATGAAGCAATCCGGGACGATCGGCACGTCGACCCAGGATCCTGCCCTGTTGTGCACCTGCAGGCCACCGGCTTTGTCCTCGGCCTTCAAGATGGTGAGGCTGCCGTAATCGCTGTGCGCGCCGGCCCGCAACTGTCCGGGCGCGGGCGGCTCCTGGGGCGCCGGATAATTGCGCACGCGCAGGCGGCTGATGTGTCGATCGATCTTCTCGTCGAAGAAGGTCTCGGGCTGATCGAGCGCCAGCGCGAACAGGCGCATCAGCGTGCGCGCGAGATCCGCCATGACCTGGTAGTAGCTCGTATAGACGGCGCGCAAGCGTGAAGGGCGCTCGGGCCACAGATTGGGAGCAAAGTGCTTTCCCGCGGCCGGGCCGTGATAGTAGGGCGTGTCGGCGGCGTCGACCGGGCCGATCATGAAGGATTCGTTCAGGTCCCCCGGCGCGTATTCGCCGCGACTCCGGGCGACGCTCTCACCTTCCATCGGGATGTACCCGCGGGTGACATCCGGCGCCGGACGCACGACCCGCATTTTTTCGCCGAGCGGCAGATCGAAGAACTCGCGGGAGACGTCGTCGACGGCGGCGATCAGGTCCGATGGGACGCGATGGCCGGCGATGACCAGGAAGCCGATGTCGCGGCAGGCCTCGCCGATCTCTCGTGCCACTGCGCGCTTGTGAGCGTCGACGCCCGACCAGTACGGGGCGATGTCGACGACGGGCACGGTGAGCCACGTCATGACCTCACTCCTCCTCCTCGTCGTCGTCGGGCATCGCCGGACCGTCGGGCGTGAGCCGGATCTCTCCGGGCGTGGCCAGCCAGTCGTGCTCCACCCACGCCAGCGCCTTCTTCAGGGCCGTCTCGACCGCCGCATGATTCCCCGCCTCGAGCGCGATCAGCGCCTCGGCGAGCATGTCTTGCAGCTCGAAGTGGCGGACGTCCACCCGCTCAGAGGAAGCGGCGGCGCGCCCGCTCGTCGGGCAGATCGAGGCCGAGCGCGACGAGCTTGCGATCGACGTACGCCTTGTACGCTTGACGGATCTCGGCGTTGCCGACGGACTTCAGTCCCCACTGGATGAACTTCGGCACGTTGGGCGAGTCGGAACGGCCGAACATGTCGAGCGTCGCCGGATACCACTTCGCGAGCAGCGCCTGGGCCTGCGCCTTGCCACGCGGCGTCGAGCAGATCTCCTGCAGGAAGTAGTAGCCCATCTCCGAGTGGCCCACCTCGTCGCGCTCGACGGTGGCCGACATCTTCTGGAGCGGGACGTAGGACGACTCGCGCCAGTCGCGCGCGTGGAAGGCACCGTTCAGATCCACGAAGAAGTGGAAAAAGGCGTCGTCGGCCCACGACTCCCGCGGCAGGTGGAAGGCGTAGTGGGCGTAGGGGACGTCGCGCAGCGCGAAGTCGTGTTCGAGCCCGACGGCCAGGCGATGGAACATGATGGCGTGCTTCAGCTCCTCGGCCAGGTACTCGGCCTTGAGCAGCCGCATCTCCCGCGTGGGGAAGAGCGCCTCGGCCAGATCCAGGCAGGTGCCCATCAAGCCCAGGAAGGACTTGTTGCCCGCGCGCTCGCCCTCGTGACGGAGCATCTTCAGCAGCAGGCCCTTGTACTCCTCCGGCAGTGGCTGGCCCTCGTCGAAGCGGTGGGCGGGCCTTGCCGGCGGCGTGAACTTCGGCAGCGGGTCGCCTTGCGCGTACACGCGCCGCCACAGCGGCCAGACGTCGGTGCGGCCACGCTCCTCGGCGTCGCGAATGACGTCCATCTCGCTCATGACCGGGCTCCTTTCAGGCGCTCCTGCTGGTGGCCGCACGCGCAGCCGAGCAGGCCGCTCGCATACAGCTCGCGCTGGGCGTCGACGATCTCCTGGGCCTGACCGGGCAGCAGGCGGTCGCCGACGTTGCCGATCATGCGGCCGCAGGCGGCGCAGAGCAGCCGATAGTACGTTCCGTAGGAGGCGGGGTGGTCGAGTCGGATGCCCACGCCCTCGTAGGCGCGACGGATCTCTTCGACGATGTCGCTCATGAGAGTCCCCGGACCTCCTCGCGCAGATCCTTCTTCGAGATTTTACCGACAGCCGTGGTCGGAAAGCGATCGCGAACTTGCAGCCGTTCGGGCAGCTTGAACTTGGCGATCCGTTTCTCGCGGAGGAGGAAGTCGTTGAGTTCGGTGAGCGTGAGCGTCGCGCCGGGGCGAAGCATCACGCAGGCGCACGCCCGCTCGCCGAGGACGTCGTCGGGGACGGCGACGACGGCCACGTTGAGCACGGCCGGGTGGCTCAGGATCAGGTTCTCGACCTCCTCGGCGCTGATCTTCTCGCCGCCGCGGTTGATCAGATCCTTCTTGCGGCCCTCCACGATCAGATTTCCGCTCGGGTGCAATCGCACCATGTCGCCGGTGCGGTAGAAGCCGTCGTCGGTGAAGGCGTTGGCATTGTGCTCGGGCGCCCGGTAGTAGCCACGGATCGTATACGGGCCGCGGCAGGTCAGCTCCCCGATCTGGCCCGGCCGGACGTCCTTGCCGTCGTCGTCGACGATGCGGATCTCGTCGCCGGCAGACGCGGGGCGGCCCTGCGTGTGCACGATCACGTCGACCGGATCGTCGAAGCGCGTGGAACAGAGCAGACCCTCGGCCATCCCGAAGACTTGCATCAGCATGGGCCCCATCTCGGCCAGCACTCGCCGGGCCGGCTCGGGATTGAGCCGGGAGCCGCCGACCGCCAGGGTGCGCAGGGACGTCAGGTCGGCGCGCTTGATGCGAGGATCGTTCAGCCAGCCGATGACGCTCGCCGGCACGGCAGGGATCCAGGTCACTCGCTCGCGCTCCACCAGGCTGAAGACCGTCTCGGCGTCGGGCGAGGTGGCCAGCACGACGCGGCCGCCGGCGAGCAGCGTTCCCTGGATGCCGGGACAGGCGAGCGGAAAGTTGTGCGAGATCGGAACGGTCACGAGGAGAACCGTCTGAGCGTCGACGCCGGTGATCGCGGCGAAGGCACGCGAGTTGTAGAGGTAGTCGTCGTGAGTGCGCGGGATCACCTTCGGAAGTCCCGTCGTCCCACCCGATAGCTGAAAGACGGCGACGTCGCTCGGCTGCGGCTCCAGTTGCGCCATCGCCATGGTCACCGCTCCTGTCTCGACGGGCTCGGCGAGTAGTTCGGCAAAGCGTGTCATCCCGGGGCCGACACGATCGCCGACCACCCAGATTTCACGGAGCGACGGCAACCCGGCACGCAGCTCCTCGGTCATCGCCACGTAGTCGAACCCGCGGAACGTGGACGGGATGAACCACGCGCTGGCCTCGGTGAACTTGGCCAGATACCCGATCTCGGCGTGGCGATGGGCGGGCAGGCACGCGAGGGGGATGGCGCCGACCTTCAGACACGCGAAGTACGCGACGACGAACTCGAGGACGTTCGGCAGCTGGAAGACGACGCGCGCGCCCCGCACGATCTCGCGCTGCGCCAGATGATGAGCGAGGCGGTCGACGAGGCCGGCGAGGTGCCCGTAGGTCAGCCGGCGATCGCCGTCGACGACGGCGACGCGCTCGGCGTAGGCAGCGGCGGAGCGGTCGAACGCCGAGCCAATGGTCTCGCCGGTCCAGTAGCCACGAGCACGATACCGCTGGGCGATGTCGGCGGGCCACGGGACCATGCCCTCGAGTGGCGGCGTCATGGGGCCATAGCTTACTTCACGCTTGGCATCGTCGTTGCTGGTCTCCTGACGGGATGGTCCGATCCGCGCTGGCCTGCCTCGTGCTCGTCACCGCCCTCTCGGTGTCCGGCTGCGCGGCGATCGCGATCCCGCCCGCCGCCGTGGGTGCGGCCGCCGTCAGCGGAGGAGCCGGGGGCCTCTTCAAGGCCGGGACGGAGTACACCCTGGCCGGATCCGCCTACCGGACCTTCAGCAGCCCTGTGAAGGATGTGTACGAAGCCGTGCACGAAACGTTTCAAAAGCTGGAAATCACTCCGACCCACGAGTCGTTCGACGGCGGCGAGGTGACGATCCACGGCGTGGCGATCGACCGCAAGTTCACCATCAAGCTCGATCCCATCACGCCCGTCCTCACCCGGTTGAAGCTCAGCGTCCGGCAGCATGGGATCGGCAAGGACCGGGCGACGGCCGGCGAGATCATCAGCCAGGTGGAGCAGAGGCTCCGGACGGTGCCGTCGGCCAGCCCGCAGTTCGACTGAACGCCACACCTCGAGGTTTGTCGAGACCGGCCCTCCCGTGTACCATCGGGACTCGCCATGGCCCAGGACCTGCGCAGCTATCTCGATCTGGTCAAGCGCGAGCGTCCCGAAGAGTTCGTCATCATCTCCCGCGACGTGGATCCCGCCTACGAGATCACCGCGCTGGTGGTGAAGCTCGAGAAGGAGGCGCGCAAGCGCCCCGTCCTGCTCTTCGAGAAGGTCCGCGGCACGTCGTTCCCCGTGCTCACCAACCTCCATGCGAGCCGCGCGCGGCTCGCGCTCGCGCTGAACGCGGCGCCCGACGCCCTCTTGACCACGTACCTCCGGGCGATGGACACGCCGATCCCGCCCCGCGTGGTGAAGACGGGTGCGGTGAAGGACGTGGTGAGGATCGGCAAGGACGTGAACCTCCTCGAGCTGCCGCAGATCATCCATCACGAGGGCGACGGGGGGGTGTTCCTGACCTCGGCGATCTCGTTCGCCAGGGACCCGTCGGCGGACATCTGGAACTGCGCCTACAACCGCCTGATGCTGAAGGGCCGCGACACGACGTCCATCCACCTCACGCTCGGCAAGCATCTGTGGGAGTTCCACCGCCTGGCCGAGAAGCGCAACGTCCCGTTGCCGGTGGCGTTCGTCATCGGCGCCCACCCCGTCATCGCGCTGGGCGCGCTCGCCATCGGCTCCGTCGACGAGGACGAGCGCGCCATCATGGGCGGGCTCTTCGGCGAGCCGCTCGAGCTGATCAAGTGCGAGACGAACGATGTGCTGGTGCCGGCCCACGCCGAGCTCGTCATCGAGGCCGAGATCCTGCCCCACGAGCGGGTGCCCGAGGGGCCCTTCGGCGAGTTCACCGGCTACAGCCTCGGCGAGCGCCAGCGCGAGGTGGTGAAGGTCAAGGCGATTACCCATCGCCGGGATGCCATCTTCCAGGACATCTCGGTGGCGCACCTCGATCACATGCTGCTCTCGACGATTCCCATCGAGGCGAATCTCTACCGCGCGGTGCGGGCGATGGTGCCGTCCGTCAAGGCCGTCCGCGTCCCGGCACCCTTCACGTGCTTCGTCTCGCTCGAGCAGCGCATTGCCGGCCAGGCCAAGAACGCGATCCTCTCCGTGCTGGGGGCCGACCTCTACATGAAGCGCGTCGTCGTCGTCGATCACGACGTGGACGTGTTCGACGATCGTCAGGTCAACTGGGCGATCGCCACGCGCTGCCAGCCCGATCGTGACATCACGGTGATCACGCATGCTCGCGGCTCCGACCTCGATCCCTCCACCAAGGAGGACGGGTACACGGCCAAGTGGGGCATCGACGCGACGGCCAAGCCGTCGCTCGCGGCCTACACGCCGCGTCACCGTGTGCCACCCGCCGTCTTCGAGCGGCTGAGCCTCAAGGACTATCTCCCCTAGCGACGTGCCGCCCACCGTCGTCGCGCTCTTCGAGGCGACTGCGCGCCGCCGGCCCGACGAGGTCGCGCTCCACTGGGACGGCGGCGTCCTGACCTATCGCGAGCTCGACCAGCGGGCCGGGGGATTCGCGCGCGCCCTCCATCATCGCGGCGTGCGCGCGGCCGATCGCGTCGCGCTGGTCATCGGCAATCGCTGGCCCTTCGTCGTCGCGCTGCTGGGCGCGCTCAAGCTCGGCGCCACCGTCGCGCCGCTCGACCCTCGGCTCACCGACGACGAGCGGAAAAGCATCGTCGACGACCTGGCGCCCATTGTCGTCGCTCGCGACGTCCCCGATGACGAATGCGACTGGCCATCGGTGCACGGGGCCGCGCCGCCGTTGATCCTCTACACGTCGGGTTCCACGGGCGCCCCCAAGGGCGCCGTCCTGTCCCAGCGCGCCGTCAGCGTCGGCGTCCAATCCTGGATCGATCCCGTGATGGCGCTGACCCCCGAGGACGTCGTCCTGGGAGTGCTCCCGCTCGCGCATTCCTACGGCCTGAACGGCGGGCTGCTGGCGCCGCTCGTCGTGGGCGCCACCGTGGCGCTCGTGGAGCGCTTCTCGCCGGAGACGGTCGTCGCATCTGTTGGCGATCTCGGTGTCAGCGTCTTCCCCGGCGTGGCGACGATGTTCAGGCGCCTGCTCGATGGTGACGTGCCGCTCGACGGGCTGCGCCGGCTCCGCATCGCGCTGTCGGGCGCGGCGCCGTGTCCGTGGGAGCTGGCGCGCGACTGGCGCGCCGCCACCGGCGTGCGAGTCCTGCGCGGCTACGGAATGACCGAGCTGTTCCGCCCCCTCTCGTACGTGGCCGGCGATCCCGAGGACCGGCCCGACGCGATCGGGCGTCCGGTTCCTGGCGTCGACGTGAAGATCGTGGCCGACGACGGCACGCCGCTGCCCGCCGGCGAGTGTGGCGAGATGTTCATCCGATCCCCCGCCGCGATGGACGAATACCTCGGCGCTCCCGAGGAGACCCGTGCGGTGATCAACGACGGCTGGTTCCGCACCGGCGATCTCGCCACGGTGACGCCGGGGGGCTTCGTGAGGATCGACGGCCGCAAGCGCGAGCGCATCCTCCGGGGCGGCGACTCCATCTTTCCCCTCGAGATCGAGACGGTGCTGATGGCGCATCCCTCAGTGATCGAGGCGGCCGTCATCGGGGTGAGCCATCCCGACCTCGGCGAGGAAGTGACGGCCTTCGTGGCGCTGCGGCGTGGAGTCGACGTGGCGCCCGACGCGTTGATCACGTGGTGCCGCGAGCGCCTGGCCGCCTTCAAGTGTCCCCGCCGCATCACGATCCTCGACACGTTGCCCAAGGCGCCGACGGGGAAGGTGCTGAAGGCCGCACTGCGGGCCGCGCGCTAGCGAGCGTCGACCCTCCGCACCGTCCGCTAGAATTCACGGATGAAGCGAGCGCGGAGCGCATAGTCGAACGCGCGGGCATGGGTGACCGGCAGCTCGATGCCCAGCGCGAAGGTCGTGGCCGGCCACAGCCGGAGGTTGAGCCCCGGCGTCAATGACACCTGCATGCGATGGAGCAGCGCTGAGGTCTCCTCGCCTCGGGTCACCGTGCGCGTGGTGAGCTCCAGCAGTGGCGTGTAGCAGCGGCTCACGCGATAGCCCACGGCCGTGCCGGCCGTGAGCTGCTGCTCCTCCGGCCCCGGCACATGGGCGTTGATGTTGAGCTCGTAGGCGACTTCGGCGAGGACGTCGATGTCGCCGATGGCGATTCCGCCGGTCAGAAATGGCTCGAGGGCCGCCTCACCGCCGAGCCCTCGGCGCTCCGAGCCGCTGGGGAGACGCGCCTCGAAGCCGGCCGCGACCTGGGCGGGATAGTCGAGCGACCGGTAGACGAGAAACTTGTTCTCGACCGTGAGGTCGCCCACGCCGCCCAGAGAGCGGGCGTCGCGCGGGCTACGGAACACCAGCGGGATCTCGAGCTCGATCTGCCAGCGCGGCAGCACCGGGAACTCGACCGCGCTGCGCAGCTCGGTCAGCCGACCCGCCGCGCCCTTTTCGTGATTCACGCGGAACTCGAGCTCGCGCTCGATGACGGGACGCCGGGTCAGGAGCGGATAGAAGAACGCGACGTTGGGATCCTCGACGTCCTGGGCCGAGGCGATCGGTGCGGAGACGAACACCAGAACGAGCACGACGATGAGTCGAGACATGCCAGCCTCCATGACGGCAGCGGTTGCGATGCATGGCTGGCGTGCGGCGCGCCCAGCGCCGCTGGCTGGCGGTTACTTGGTCAGGATCAGCTTGTTGGCTCGCGTGATACGGAGCCGGTACTCCTCGCGGCCATGACGGATGATCAGCTCACGGGTGCCGCCGAAGAGATCCTCGCTCCGGACGGCCGCCGCCGGCGGCCGCGGCGCTGCGACGGGGCGTTCCCGGTTCGTCTCCTCGCTCATCAGTCGCGTGCTGCCACCGGGATGCGCCGCCACGGCGTGAGGGCGCTGGAGCCGAAGAAGAGCGCAGCACCGATCACCAGGTAGGCCACGTAGCCGACGGCTTCGATCGTCGACGGCCGCGCGCGATATCCGACGAGGCCGTTGAGGAAGGAGCTGAGAACGTTCTCGTTGCTCAGCACCGCCGAGGTATCCCACAACACATCGGCCGGCGGCAGAACGCCGAGTGCCTGCAGGCGGCCCAGCCCCGTGCTGAACAACCCGGCCGCGAGGAACAGGATCAGGATCGACGTCACCGCGAAGAAGCGCGGCAGGCTCAGCCGGGCGCCGCCGTGATACACGGCCCAGCCCAGAACGGCGGCCACACCGAGGCCGAGCACCGCGCCGATGGCGCTATCCCAGCCATGGGTCGATCCGACCTGGGTCATCAAACCCCACAGGAAGAGGACGGTCTCGGCACCCTCCCGGAAGATGCCGGCGAAGGCGATCATGCCGACCGCCCAGAGGCAGTGGCTCGCTTCGGCGTCCTCGACGCGACGGTCCACCTCACCGCGCAGGGCGCGCGCGTGCTGGCGCATCCACCAGCCGTGCCACGTCAAGAGCCCGACCGCGGCGAAGATGACGGCGGCCGCGATCAGATCGGGGCCGAGATCCAGCAGGGGCCCGGACAGCACGGTGACCGCGATGCCCATGAGAACACTCGCCACGAGGCCGAGCCAGGCGCCCGTCGTCACACTGCGGAACTGATCACGTCGTCCGATGCGATTGAGGGAGGCGTACACGAGTCCGAGCAGCAGCGCTGCTTCGAAACCCTCGCGCGCGGTGATGACGAAGGTGGCGCCCACGTTCTGGTCCCTGGAATTAATTAGGGTTACCTAATCCTAGGCCTCTCGTCAACCTAATATTTTCCGACACCCTCGGAAGGAGAGGGGCGGCCGCCAGGGGCGGGAGACCGCTTCAGACGAGGGAGCGCACGGCCGTCTCGATGTCCTGCTGGGTCGGAATCGTCGCCCGCTCCAGCGCGTCGTTGTACGGCATGGGCACGTGACGGGCGGCGACGCGGATGATGGGCGCGTCGAGCCAGTCGAGGGCCTTCTCGCTGACGAGCGCCGCCACCTCGGCGCCAAAGCCCCCGCGCTTGACCGCCTCGTGGGCGATCACGAGCCGCCCCGTCTTCTCCACCGACGACAGGATCGTCGCCTCGTCGAGGGGCGCCAGGGTCCGCGGGTCGATGACCTCGACGCTGATGCCGTCCCTGGCCAGCTCGTCTGCGGCGGCCAGCGCGCGCTGGACCATCACCTGCGTGACGATGACCGTGACGTCGGTGCCGGCACGCTTGACGTCCGCCTTGCCGAGCGGAATCGCGTACGCCGGCTCGGGCACCGGGCCCTTCTGGGCGTAGAGCACCTTGTGCTCGAGGAAGATGACCGGGTTGTCGTCGCGGATGGCCGATGCCAGCAGGCCCTTGGCGTCATAGGGTGTCGACGGCGCGACGACCACGAGCCCGGGCACGTGAATGAACCACGCCTCCAGGCTCTGCGAGTGCTGGGCGGCCAGGCGGATGCCGCCGCCCTGCGGGCCACGGATCACGAGCGGCACGGTCGGTGTGCCGCCGAGCATGTAACGGAACTTCGCCGCCTGGTTCACGATCTGATCCATCGTCATCGCGACGAAGTCGAAGATCTGGATCTCGACGATGGGACGGAGCCCGCTC
>MNEG01000130.1:44028-51006 GCA_001917585.1 Candidatus Rokubacteria bacterium 13_1_40CM_68_15 | reverse complement strand
GCCGGTGTGTATCCGAACGCCAGGTAGTGATGCAGCGCCTCCCAGTCCACCGTCCGGGAAATCTGCGGATGGCAGAGCAGCGCCTTGATCTCCGAGGCGAAGAGCACGACGCCGTCGTCGCGCCAGTAGTAGAGGGGTTTCTTGCCGAGACGGTCACGGGCGATCAGCAGCCGGCGCCGCCGGCCGTCCCAGAGGGCGAATGCGAACATGCCCCGCAGGTGCTCGACGCAGGCGTCACCGTGACGCTCGTAGGCGGCGAGGATCACCTCGGTGTCGCTGGTCGTGGCGAACGACCGGCCGGCCGCGTCCAGCCGGGTGCGAAGCTCGCGGAAGTTGTAGATCTCGCCGTTGAAGACGACGTGCAGCTGGCCGTCCGGGCTGGCCATCGGCTGCCGACCGGTGACGAGATCGATGATGGCCAGGCGGGTCATCCCGAGCCCGACGCGCGTCGCGCCATCGTCCTCGACCCAGGCTCCGTCGTCGTCCGGGCCCCGATGCTTCAGCGTCCGCATCATGGCCGAGAGCGTGCTCGGAGCAACGCGCCCGACGTAGCCGGCGATGCCGCACATCAGGCAGACACCTCGGCCACGCGCCTGCTGTCGGCCGACACGAGCGTGGCGTACACGGTCTGGAGACGGTCGACCATCCCGGCGACCGTGAAGCGCTCGGCGACCCGGGCGCGCGCCGCCCGGCCCATGCGGCGCGCGTCGGCGGGAGCGCGCAGCAGGACGAGCGCTGCCCGGGCGATCGCGTCGGCCGCGCGCGGGGCGACGAGCACGCCGCTGGCGCCCCGCTCGATGATCTCCGCCACGCCGTTCACGTCGGTGGCGACGACCGGACGCTCCATCGCCATCGCCTCGAGCACGACGAACGGAAACCCTTCGGAAACCGACGAGAGCACGAAGACGTCCATCGCGCCGAGCAAGGGCGCCACCTCGGCCTGCATGCCCGTGAGCCGGCACGACGACCGCAGCTCCACGCGGGCGATCTCGGCTTCCACCGCTCCTCGCAGAGGGCCGTCTCCGACGACGAGCGCCTGGAGATCCGGCATGTGTCGCCGCAGCTCGGCAACCGCGTGCAGGAAGGTGAAGGGATCCTTCTGCGGAGTGAGCCGACCGACGAAGCCGATCACTGGCCCAGAGCCGAGCCCCCATCGCTGACGCACCCCGGCCGCAGACACGGCGCCGGGATCGAAGTGGTCGAGCTCGATGCCATTGTGAATGACGAGGGCACGGTGGGGGTAATCGCGCCCGAGCGCCTCGGCCACGCAGAGCACCGCCGACGTCAACGGCAAGGTGAGACGGTCGGCCGCCCGATAGACGGCACGGCGCGACGCCGACACGGGATAATCGCGGAGCGCGTTGTGTACGGTGGACAGGCGGATCCTCACGCCCGCCATCGCGCCGGCCAGTCGCGTGTAGAAGTTCGAGCGCGCGCCGTGTGACTGCAGCACGTGCGGCGCGAACGCGCGGATCTGCGCGGCCAGACGCGCGACGGCGGTGAGGCTCACCAGACGGCGGAGATCGACCGTGCTGACGGGTATTCCGAGACCGGCCAGGAGCGCGGGCAGCGGCCCCGGCTCAGGAACGATCACCGCGAGGTCGAAGCGGTCGCGGTCGAGATGACGCGCCAGCAGCTCGAGGTAGCGCTCGCCTCCGCCGACGTCGGCGGACCCGGCGACGTGCACGACACGAATGCGATTCACGCGCTCACCGTCACCGCGCGCTCACTTCCGAGCCCGATCGCACGGAGGTTTCGAGGTCGCGGGCGAGTCGACGCCAGCTGTGGTGTCGGCAGACGTACTCCCGCCCGCGCCGCCCCAGCTCGGCCCGTCGCTCGGGCCGTTCGAGCAAGTCACCGAGGACGCGAGCGAGCGCGCTGGCGTCGCCTGGCGGCACGAGCGTCAGGGCATCACTGTCTTCCGCCAGAGTCCTCACGGAGGTCAGTTCCGAGGCAACGACCGGGCGTGCGCACGCCATGACGTCGAGCACCTTGAACGGCGAGGTCTCTCCGCGATCACCGGTGAACGGTGCGGCCAGGACGTCCATGGCATTGAGGTAGACCGGCACGCGGGCGTAAGGCACCTGTCCGGTGAACCGGATGGCGCCGCCGAGCCCCAGGCGCTCGGCGTGAGCTTCCCAGGTCCGCCGCATGATGCCGTCGCCCACGATGAGACCGGCGACGTCCGGCCTCCGTTCGCGAAGCCGCGCCAACGCCTCGAGGAGGGTGTCCACTCCCTGGTGACGGTAGAAGAGCCCCACGAAGCCGACCGTCGGGCGCGCAGGATCGAGGCCGAGCTCACGGCGACAGCGGGCGGCGGCGTCGGGAGCGAAGTGGTCGGGATCCGTGCCGCTCGGGATCACACACACGCGGTCGGCCGGCACACCGTAACGCTCGACGACCATCTGCCTGAGACCGGGCGTGATGGCGACGACGAGATCCGCCCCGCGGAGGTTGATTCGCTCGACCCGCTCGAAGAGGTGTCGCTTCCATCGCGGCGCCCGCTCCTGCTCGAGGAACTGGAGGCTGTCGGCGTTGACCTCGACGACCAGCCGCGCCCTCACGGTTCGCGCGATGGGCCGCGGCAGGAGGTTGATGTGCGTCCGCAGGTAGACGACGTCCGGGCGCGTCTGGCGCGCTGCTCCAAGGGTCGCCAGCGCCATCGACACCTGGGCCGTGATCGGTCTCACGAGGGAGCGGTCCACGACCGGGTAGGCCGTCGACGGCACGTCGCGCAGCGGCGCGAAGGCCGGAAGCCCGGGATAGAACACGCGGGTGGTGTGGCCCAGCGTCTGCAGCGCCCACGCCACCTCCCACACCTTTCGGAAGCCTCCGCTGTCGGGTCGCAGTCCACGTTCGTAGGCGTAGCTGAGGAACGACCAGTGCATCAGCCGCGGGCTCCGACGGTGCTCACCTGGCGTGACCGCGGCCGACCCGCGGAGGCCATCCGGCGTGCGACGATGCAGACGCCGTTGCCACGACGTCCGCCCCACCACCACTCCAGGCGCGCGGCCAGCGCGAGAAACGGCAGGAGCGCGAGGCCCACGCCCGGCACGCGTCGCGCCTCGGCGAGCATGAACAGCTCCTTCAGCACCGACACCGCCGTCCCGAACGTCCGGCGCGTGCTCACCACCGCGAAGCCGGCCTCCTGCAGCCATGATGCGAGCTGGACAGGATCGAAGCCTTCGAACAGATGCACGTCGCCGAGTGACGGCGGCCCGAGCCACGAGTATTCGCGGTCCACGCCGGGAAGGAAGTGACGCTGCTCGGACGCGGGAACGTGCAGATAGAGGATCCCGTGCGGGCGCAGGCAGGCCGCGAAGGCGGCGAGCAGCCGGGGTGGATCGTCGACGTGCTCGAGCACGTCGATGTTGTAGACGACGTCGAACGGACCGACGACCGGGAGGGCGCGAAGGTCGCCCACGCAGCGGGAGACGTTTGGCTCCGAGGGTGGCGCGCCCCCGTGCGCGAGATCGATCGCCACGAAGCGCCAGCCGGGCAGCCGCCGCGCGAGCAGACGTGCGAAGTTCGCGCCCTCACCACATCCGGCGTCGAGGGCGCGTCCGGACGCGGAGAGGAACATCGGACCGAGCGTCCACTTCAGATACAGGCCTTTCACGACCGTGCCGGCGTGCAGTCCGCCCGTCCAGCACTCCACCACGTGCCGTTGCACGCGTCCGTAGAGACGACGCAGCAGGGTGGTCAGCGCGCGCCCTCCAGCGTCTCGCGGCCCACGACGCGGCCGCCTTCCACGCGAAGGCGATACCGGGGACGGCCGAGGACGGGCCGTAGCAGCTCGGGATGGGCCGGGTAGCGGGTCGCGTCGAACGGTACCAGCCGGCGGACCCAGCCCTGCGTCCAGGCGTGGGCAGCCGCCCCGAAATCCTGGCCGTCGAACTCCGTCTTCAGCACGCGGTCGACGTAGCTCTGGAGATCTGCCGGGCGCGTACGATCGAGCAGATATCGCTTCCACAGGTGGCTCAGGAACATGCGACGATCCGACTTCACGTTGACGTGGTAGAAGCAGGGCTCGTCCCACCCTCGCATCGCGTACCACTTGGGGACCTTCGGCGCTTCGTAGCCCTCGGGGTCGTACACGTAGCGCACGTCATCGGAGGCCGTCCAGCAGTGGGCGTCACCGCGCGTGGGATGCGTCGGGTCCTGGTGCCAGAGGTCGCCGGTCACCTCGACCATGCGCGGGTAGACGATGTAATAGCGACGCTCATCCAGCGCCAGCAGCCAGTCGCGAAGGCGCGCGATCCGGGCCGGACCGCTCGTCTGGGCGACGAAGTCGGCGTCCCAGCGCACGATGAAGCGGTGGCGCGTCCGCTCGATGAGCGCGTTGGTCAGGCGGCAGATGTCGACGTCGGGCAGCGTCAGGGTCTCGACGACCTCGGGGAACTCACGGGCGAGGGCCTGCATGATGGCCGGCGTCCGGTCGGTCGACCCGTTGTCGCCGATGACGACGTGGTCGACGAAGCCGATGATGGAGCGCACGGCCGGCTCCAGCCACTCGTCCTCGTCGCGCACGCGGATGATCGCGGCGATCCCGGCCGGACGCGACGGCGGGGGCAGAAGGCCGAGCGTCGGCGCCAGCGCGCAGACTTCGCGCACGGCCCGCCGCGCCCGCATCGCGAGCGCGCTCACGATCGTGGACCTCGCGCCGGGGCCAGCGCTTCGCGCAACAGCTCCAGGTTCACGCGCACGCCCTGGGAGGCGCGTGCCGTACCCCGGTGGAACGGCAACGCGGCGAGGTGCCACAGCGCGGCGACTCCCATCGCGCCGCGAATGAACACCATCCCGGGAACACCGTAGTGCTTGCGGAAATAGCGCAGCCGACTCCGCTGCTCCATCAGAAAGAGCGCCGGAGTGTGCACACCGAGCGTCGAGCCTCGGGTGTGGTGGACGACGACGGCATCGCCGACGTACCAGACGCCGCTTCCGGCCGCCCACAGCCGCCGGCAGAGATCGACGTCCTCGAAGTACATGAAAAACCCCTGATCGAACGCGCCCAGACGCTCGAGGACGTCGCGGCGCACCATCAGACACGCGCCGCTGACCCAGTCCACCGCTCGCGTCGCCGCCGCATCCCACGGTTCGTAGGCGAGCCCGAGCGTCGACTTCGGGAGCACGTCGCGCAGTGGCCGGACGTTGAGCAGCGGGCGTGCGAGGGTGGGGAACCTGAAGCAGGAGCGAATCACGCGGCCGTCGCTGGCGGTCGTTCGAGGCCCCACGGCGCCCACGTCCGGGTGGAGACGAAGCATGGCGGCGAGGCCATCGAGCGTACCCGGCGTCACGCGGGCGTCGCTGTTCAGGAAGCAGACGAGATCACCCCGGGCCGCCGCCGCGCCCTGGTTGGCGGCCCGAGCGAAACCGACGTTGGTCCCGTTGGCGAGCAGTCGCACGGCCGGATAGCGCTGGCGTACCAGGTCGGCGCTCCCGTCGTCGGAGGCGTTGTCCACGACGACCGCTTCCCACGGCATCGCCGGCGGATGCGCGATCAGCGAGTCGAGGCACTCGCCGAGCAGCTGACGGGACCGATAGCTCACGACGACGACGGCCAGCGTGCTCGGCGCGCCGGAGTGCGTCATCACCGGACCCGGACCACGTCCTCCAGGGCGCGCTCGAACCCGAGCACGGCCCGTTCCCACGTGAAGGTGCGGATGTGCCGGTGACCGGCATCGGCCACGGCCTGCAAGCGTCGGCGGTCGTCGAGCAGCGTCAGGATCGCGTCGGCGATGGCTTCGGAATCTCGGGGCGGGACGACGAGGGCGGTCTCGCCCGCGACGAGGTAGTCCTCGGTGCCCACGTTCGTCGTCACCACCGCGCACCGGCACGCCATGGCTTCCATCGGTGGCAGCGGGAGCCCTTCGTGCCAGCTCGGATTGATCCAGATGTCGCAGCCACCGTAGATCTTGCGCAGCTCGTCTTGCGGCGGGTCGTGGTGGTACTCGACGTCGGGCGGAGCTTCGATCCATGGCCAGCCCTGGCCGAACATCACCAGCCGCGCGCGCGGATATTTCTTCCTGACGAGCTCGACGGCGTGAAGCCCCTCCGTCGTTCCGCGCCACGTCGTGTCGCGGTAGAGCATCCCGATGCGCGGCGGATCGTTGATCGGCCGGGCGGCGTGGTGGAACTGCTCGAAGTTGACCCCCTGCACCATCGGGCCGACGGGGTCCTGACCGAAACGGTCGCGCAGCAGGCGCTTCAGCCAGGAAGAGACGGCGAACTTGACTGCCGGCCCGCGATACGTGGCCTCGACCTCCTCACGCGGGCCACCCCAGATCTCGTAGCCCTGGATGAAGTAGACCGGAACGCCCTTCCGCCGACCGTAGTGCGCCTGCGCCTCGGCCGTACGCCAGTACGTCGCGATCGTGACGTCGGCGTCGGGAACATGCCGCTCGGCGAGGCTGGGAACGATCTTGAGGGCCACCCTGAGGTCGAACCACGTCACACGGCGATTGGCCAGCACGTAGCGCCCGAGCGCGGCCAACCGCTGGCGAGGCGACCGACGCGGGGCCGGGCCTGGCCACTCGGTCGGAGACACGATCGTGACGGCGTGGCCGCGAGCGCCGAGGCGGTTGGCGTACTCGAAGATGATGCGGTTCCCGCCGCTGATGGCGAGCCCGGGCACCAGGAAGTTAATCCGCACGGCGCTCCATCGTCGGCGCCGATCGCCCCGGCCTCATGGCGTCCCGCCGTGGTCGCGCACGTACGTTTTCACCACGTCGTTCCAGCGGCGCTGGGCCCGGAGGATGCGCTCGATGACCTCGCGGAAGGCGCCGTGGCCGCCGGCAGCGCGCGTCACGAGCTGGGCGACGGCCCTGACCTCTTCGGCGGCGTCGGCGACGGCGACCGCCAGCCCCGCGCGCTGCAGGGCGGGAATGTCGAGGAGGTCGTCTCCGACGTAGGCGGCGGCGGCGCACGGCAGGTCGAACTGCGCGCACAGCGCCTCCAGCGCCTCACCTTTGCGGCGGG
>MNEG01000130.1:0-43847 GCA_001917585.1 Candidatus Rokubacteria bacterium 13_1_40CM_68_15 | reverse complement strand
GAACGCGCGGACCGGACGCGGCGCCGGAGCCTCCGCCTCCTTCGGCAGCGTGGGAAGAATGGCGACGATCCCGGCGAAGAACCAGAACGGTTCCATGATGCGGATGATGATGAACGAGTTGGACCCGATCGAATGCACGAGAAGCCCGACCGTGGCGGCCACGAAACCGAACGCCACGCCCCGGTCTTCCGGGTCATCGAGGCGCCGCGCTGAGGCGACCCCGACCCGGAACACCGCCCACAGCAGCGCGAGGAACACCGCCAACCCGACCACGCCGGTCTCGACGAGCGTGCGTGAGTATTGCGCGTCGATGAACCGAAAGCCGGTGACACCGTAACCGAACAGCGGACGCCTGGTCCACGCCGCGAACGCCTCCTGCATCGAGAGCAGGCGCTCGGACGTGGACGGGTCGAACGCGATCTGGCCGAACCGCACCGTGGCCTGGCCACGCTCGGGCTGGAATGTATAAAGGATGCGCTTCTTGACGGGCTCCGGCACGGCCGTCGTGATGACGACCGGCGACACGAGCACCAGCAGGGCCAGGGCACCGACCATCAGCTTCCGACGGCTCGACAGCAGGGCCAGGGTGCCGATCGCCGGCAACAGCGCCAGATACGACGCCCGCGAGAGCGTGAAAACGAAGGGAACCGCCATGAGCCCGACCAGAGCAGCCGCCCACGCGCGAAGCTTCAGACGGTTCGTCTCCAGACCGATGCCGGCGGCGATGGCCATCATCAGCAACAGATAGCCGCCGAACGTGTTCGGCTCGCCCGCCTCACCCTCGAAGGGCGCCGACACCCGCTGGCCGCTCGGGATCTGGGCGGCGCCGATGACGCTCACGATCGCCGCGGTCACGAACGCCGCCATGATCAGGCGCCGGGCCTGCGCGCGGTCGCGGACGTGGTTGACGGTCATGTAGTAGACGACGAAGTATTCGACGTACTTGAGCACGTACATGAAGCCGATGGCGCTCTTGACCGTGTTCTGAAGGTAGCCGAGGGCGGTCGACAGGAACGCGCTGAGGACATAGAAGAGGATCCACAGATTGAGCGGGGTCTTGACGACGAGGCCGATCTCCTTGTTCACGGCGGTCTTCGCGAACCAGCTCAACCCGATCGCGATGAGCAGGAGGTCTTCGAGGCGCACGACGACGGTGCGCCGCTCGGCCAGCCCGCCGCCGCCCAGCGCAAACTCGGGAGACAGCAGCATCGAGAAGAGCACCAGATAGAGCCCAGCCTCGGTCTTGATGAAGACGAACATGAACACGGCCAGCACGCAGGCCGCGCCGATGGCGTACTCGAAACGGGTGACCGTGATCCCCTGTGAGACCAGGAACGTGGCCACCACCAGGAGCACGCCCAAGACGATGACGCGCAGGAGCGGATTGGCCATTGTCGAAAGTGGTGAAGCGCCCCTACCGTACCCGCACGACGCGGTTCGGTAGGCCCAGTCGGCTCAACTCCTCCGCCTTCTCCTCCGCCTCGGACCGCGCGGCGAAGTTGCCATGGCGGATGACGAACGTGACAGCCTCGCCGGCCTGCACGGCGACGCGGACCTGATGTCCCCGCCCGCGCACACGCTCGGCGAGCTGGACGGCGCCGTGCAACGGCAGCGGATCACCGATCCGCACCGTCAGCGGCTCGCCGCCACCGAGGATCATGCCTTCGGGAAGACCCTGCTCCCGCAGCGCGGTGACGATCTGCTGCGCGTCGCGGGCCGTGGGCACGCGCTCGATCAGCACCCCGTACAGCGCGCCGCCCGTCTGCTGGCGGAAGCGGACGGTCTGATGACCGGCCTGGATGAGCTGACGCTCGACGCTCTCGGCTTCGCCCGCCGTGGGGAACGGCCCGAACTCGACGGCGAAGCGTTCGCCGGGCGGCGTCGCCGTCACCGCACGCGGCGCGGCTGGCGTGGGCACCGTAGCGCTGGACTTGAGCGACTTGACCGCGCTCGGCGGCGTGGTCACCGTCGGGGCGGACATCGCGGGTGCCGGCGCGCTCATCACGGGGAGCGCCGAGGCCGGGGACGTCGATGTCTCGGGGACCGGGAGAACGGGCGGGGGCGACGGTTCTGTCGGCGCCGCCGGAGCGGCCGTCGCCTCGCGGACGGGCGCCACCTCCGCCGGCGCGTCGAGCTTCTTGCGGAGAATCTCCCGCGGCTGCAGGCTCGCACCGAACCATCCGGCCTTCCACGCCAGCACCGACATCAAGGCGGCGAGGGCAATCAGCAGAATGACGCCGCCGATGACGTTGCGGTACTTGCGGCGGCTTCTCGGCTCGGTCGCCACCGGCGCGTCGATGGTGTCGACGACCTGATCCATCGGCACGGTGGGCCCGGTGGACGAGCGATTGTCACCGCGGAAGCGGCTCCGCACGGTATTCCAGACACGCTCGAGGCGGCTGGGCGTCGTGTCGCCCGGCGTCTCCTCGCCGTAATAGTGGGTGTAGTAGTGCGTGTAGGCGTAGCCGGCGATCTCGGTCTGCACGTCGTTGAGGACGACGCCCCACACCTTCGCGCGGGCCGATTCCAGGTGCGCCTTGGCCCGCTTGAGCACGAGGCGGCCGACCTTGCCCGCCTGGTAGACGAGGATCACGCCGTCGACCTGGGCGGCGACGATCGCGGAGTCGGTGACGGGCAGCACGGGCGGCGTGTCGATGAGGACGACGTCGTACTCCTCGCGCACCTCACTGAGGAACTGGGCCATGGCGGGCGTCGACAGCAGCTCCGACGGGTTGGCCGGGATGGGACCGGACTCGAGGATGTGCAGGTTGTCGAGGCCCGGCGACGCCATGATGTCTTCCATCTCGAACCGGCCCATCAGGATGTCGGCGACGGTGCGGATGCAGTCACGCCAGCGCGCGTTACTGACGAGAACGTCGGCCAGCCCGGGCTCGCGCTCGATCCCGAAGAACCGGTGGATGCTCGGACGCCGGAGGTTGGCGCCGATGAGCAGCGTGCGCTGACCGTTCTGCGCCATCGTGAGCGCGAGGTTCACGATGGTCGTCGTCTTGCCTTCCTGCAGCGTGGGGCTCGTCACGACGAGCACCTTGCCCTGGCGCTCTATGCGCATGAACTGGATGTTCGTGCGCAGCGTGCGATACGCCTCGGCCACCGGAGACTTGGGATCGAAGTGCGTGATGAGCAGCGCGTGGCTCTGGAGCGCTTCGGGCTCCATGTCGGCCAGCGCCGGTCGCCGCTCGATCAGGCGCTGCACCGTCTCGCGGGCGTCGATGTGGGGGACGATGCCGAGCACCGGCACCTGCAGATACGTCTCGACGTCCTCGATGGTCCCGATGGAGGTGTCGAGCGTCTCCTGCACGAAGGCCAGCACGAGACCGAGCATCAGACCGACCAGCCCCCCGACCACCACGGTGTTGAACGTCTCGCCGCCGACGGGCGCGCCCGGCTCGGTAGCCGGCCGGACGATGCTGACCTCCTCGATGCCCTCCGACTCCTTGATCAGGGCTTCCTGGTGCTTCGTCTTGAGCAGCGTGAGGAGGTCGTCGTTGACCTTGGCGTCGCGCTGCAGCCGCTGCAACCCCAGCTCGATGGACGGCACCTCGCGATTCTTCTGGAGGAGCTCGCCCATCTGGCGGTTGAGGATCTCCTCGCGGCTGCGCAGCAGGTTGACCTGGGCGTTGACCTCGCGCCGCATCTCGCTGCGCACCTCGCGCAGCCGGTCGTCGAGCGCCTGCAGGCGGGGGTGGCGATCGGTGACTTCCAGCGCGAGATTGTTGCGCTCGAGCAGCAGCTCGACCTGCGTCGCCTGCAACCGCTGCAGCGCCGGGTTGGCGCTGTCCACGAAGACGCGCTCGGCGACGCTGGCGCCGTCGTTGCGCGCGAGGCGGCCCTGGGTCATCTCGAGCTCGGTGCGCTGCTGGCGGGTCTTCTCGATGTCGCTGCGCAGCTGCGTGAAGAGCGACAGGAGGACCGATGACTCGGCGCCCGGGGAGATGATGCGGTTGGCCTCGCGGAAGGCCCATACCTCTTCCTCGGCACGCCGCACCCGGCCTTCGACTTCCTTCAGCTGGGCCTCGATGAACTTGCGTGCCTCGGTGATGCGCCCGTTGCGCACGGAGCGGTTGTAGTCGCGGTAGGCCTCCGCCACCGTGTTGGCGAGGTCCCGCGCCTCGCGGGAATTGGTAGACGTCGCAATCACCTCGAGGATGCTGGTACTGGGCACGCGGCTCGTGCGGATCTTGCCGCCGATCGAGTCGAGGGCGGCCATGTACGACTTGGACTCCTGCACGGCCTCGCCGCGCGCCGTCTCGGGCAGCCGGCCGAGGCGCCGGGCGACCTCTTCGAGGATGGGGTAGCTCTTGAGAAGGGTCGCCTGCGTCTCGATGGAATCGGCGCTGTTGTAGGAGAGCACCTCGACGAGCAGACCGGACAGCGCCGTCGACTGCTCGAACTTGACCGCGGCCGTCGCCTCGTACAGCGGAACTTTCTGACGGGCGATCCAGAAGCTAAAGAGCGCGACGAGAATGGTGGAGGTGAGGATGATGAACCGGCGGCGGCGGATGATCAGCCAGTAGTCCCGCAGGTTCATCTCGTACTGCGCCATTACCGGGCCGCCCCCAGCCTCATCGCACCTCCGAGACGGGACCGGTGATGTACAGGAACGGCGCCTCCGAGAGATCGATCATCTTGGGTGTCGCCAGGCGCTGCCCTTTGGCATCGTACACCTCGACCCGCGGACGCAGAGGATGATTTCGGTTCACCGCGATCACCCGTCCGACTTCGCCGGTGTTCAGCCGCACGACCGTGCCGGGCGGGAAGACCGAGATCTCGCTGAGCAGCGCCTTGATGAGCGCCGTCGGAAACGATTCGTTCTTCGAGCGCACGATCTCGCGCAGGGCCTCGTGCGGCCGCAGTCCTGGGCGCAACGAGGGCGGCGCCGTCAGCCCCGTGTAGGTGTCGACGAGGCCCAGGATCTTCGCGTGCGGATGCACGCTCGCTCCCGGCAGTCCCTGGGGGAAGCCCTGTCCCTGCTCGCGCTCGTGGTGTTGCAGCACCGCGTCCACCAGCCCCTCGAAGGGCGGCGCCGAGCCGCGGACGATCTCCGCGCCGAGCCGGGGATGCGCGCGATATTGAGCCAGCTCGTCGCCACTCAACGTGTCGAGCCGGCGCAACCTTTCCGCGGGGACCTGCCACAGTCCCACGTCGATCAGGCAACCGGCGAGGCCCAGCTCGACGAGATGCGGCCGGTCATATCCGATGTTGGCGCCGAGGCGGACAGCCAGGACGGCGACGCACGCCTGGTGAAACGCGAGATAGTCGTGGCCGGCCGGCACGGTCGGCGCGTTGGCCGCCCAGAAGAGCTCCCCGGAGGCGGCCAGCGAATCCACCACGCGACCGACGAGGTGAGTCAGCGCCTCCCACGACGGGGGCTGGGACGCGCGCGTGCGGTCGCGCACCGCCTCCAGCACGCTCTGCAACTCGTCGAAGAGGGCGATCGCGTCGGTCGGCGTCTCGGCCGAGGTCGCCGGCGCTTCCACGTGCGCCGCCACTGGACGAACGATGGCCCGCGGTGCCAGACGGACGGGCGCGGGCGACTCCGGCGGCGCAGTCTCTTCGGCGGCCGGCGTCGACGGCGCGCGGGGGGCGGGCGAAGGTGCGGGCGCCGCCGCGGCCGGTGCCGGTGCCGGCGCCGGTGGCTTGGCGCCGCGGACCAGGTCGCTCATGCGCACCATCACCCCGTGCCCACCTTGTCCTTGATCACCTCGGCGATAATCCGTTCGTCGATGGCCTGGGCCTTCTTGGCGTAGCCGACGAGCAGGGAGATGTCGCAGATGTTGTTGATCTCGCGCGGCGTGCCCCGCGTGAAGTCGAAGGTGAGCTTCACCGCGGCCTCGGTGAAGATTCGCTTCGACTGACCGGCCATCTGCAGGCGGTGGGCGATGTAGGCGGAGGTGTGGGCGTCGTCGAGCGTGTTGAGGTGATAGCGGATGGCGATCCGCTGGTCGAGGTGCTTGAGCCGCCGGACCTTCGCGGCCAGCTCGGGCGAGCCGATCAGCAACAGCGTCACGAGGAACCGGTCGTCGGTCTGGAAGTTCAGGAGCAGACGCAGGTCCTCGAAGATGGCGTCGTCGTCGATGAGCTGTGCTTCGTCCACGATGATGACGGTGTCGCGCCCGGCCTGGAAGTTGCGATAGAAAACGTCGTTGAGCTGATGCAGGAGGTCGGTCTTCGTCGTGCCCTGCGACTCGATGCCGAGCTGATAGAGCACCTCCCGCAGAAAGTCGCTCGCCGCCGTCCAGCTCGGATTGGTCAGCAGCGCGATCTCGTATCGCTCGGCTTCCACCCGCTGGATGAGCGCGCGCGAGAGCGTCGTCTTGCCGCATCCGTACTCGCCGGTCAGCAGCGCGCAGCCCTTGCGCTGGCGAACGGCGTACATGAGACGGACGAGGGCCTCCTCGTGCTCGGGCGACAGATAGAAGAACTTCGGGTTCGGCGAGTTGTCGAACGGTTGCTCCTTGAGGCCCCAGTACGTTTCGTACATGGCGTCAGCGACGATTCGTGTTGAAGATGAAGTAGAGCCCCGTGTAGGCGGTGACGAGGCCCGCGAGAGCCGAGGCAATCGTGAGGTAGTCCTGGTACCAGCGTACGGCCACTTCCGGCACGGTCACCACCGCGCCGGCCTCGAGCGGCGGCGCCTCGGCCATGAGATAGGAGCGGCCATTGGGGAGCGTGACGGTCGCGTTCTGGAACCGTGCCCGCACGGTCGGCCCGCCGGCGATCGCCACGTACTCGCGGGCCGTCAGGTCGGGACGGAAATCGACCGCGCCCGGCGTCCGCACTTCACCGAGGACGTACACCTTGTCCTCGGCCACCGGCACCGTGAACACGTCGCCGTTCTCGAGCATGATGTTCTGGGTCTCGTCCTTTTCGACGAGCAGGCGATGCAGATCGACCGGGATCCGCTGGCGCGGTCCGCCGTCGCCCGCGCGGTCGATGGCAGCGAGACGGAGGTCGGCAAAGGCGGCGACACCACCGGCGCGAGCCACCAGGTCCTTCACACGATCACCGTGCGCCAGCTCGAAGCGCTGGACGATCGTCGGCTTGCCGGCCGTCATCGTTCGACTGCTCTCGGCCGTCCCGTTGAAGGCGCCGCGCACCTCGACCACGTCCTGCAGCAGCGTCAGCGACGGCACGAATAGCTGGTCACCCGTGGCCAGCGGTACGTCGGCCGGACGCGCGAGCGCCCGGGTCAGGTCCACCGTGATCGTTTCCTTGCGGCCGTCGGGGAGAAGCCGCGTCAGCCGCGCCTCGGTCGGCGCCGAGTTCTGGGCGAGGCCTCCGGTCACGTCGAGGAGGTCCCGGAGTGACGACCGTGGGCCGATCTCGTAGTCACCCGGCCGACGCACGGCGCCGGCCAGCGTGACGAACGGGCCGCGCGGCGGCACGTGGATCGCCATGCCCTCCTCGACGAACGGATTCTGAGAGAGGTCGCCGCGCATCTCGAAGCGGAGGAGATCGATCTCGACCGTCGACCGGCCGCGCGTGACCTCGACGCGACGCAGGCTGCCGCGCGGCGTGATGCCGCCGACGGCGAGGATGACCTCGTGGACCCGGCGAACGGCCGAGGCCTGGATGGCGCCGGGCCGCTCGATCTCGCCGGACAGAACGATCTCGAAGCAGCGAGCCGTCGCGACCGTCAGCGTGATCTCACCGAAGCGGAAGAGCTGGCGCGCCTGATCCGCGACGCGTCGGTTCGCTTCGCGAAGGGTGAGACCGCCGACCTTCACGGTCCCGATCGGCGGGATGCTGATCATGCCCTCGGGGTCGACCACGAGCTGCTGCCGGGTGACGTCGAGGCGCCCGACGAATTGCACTTCCACCACGTCACCCGGACCAACTCGATAGTCTGGACCAGAGACGATGCGGCCGATGCCCGTGCCAGACCCCCCCTGAAAGCAGGGGTCGGGGCGGACGGTCGGCCCACCGGGCGTCCTGACGGGGCTATCCGAGGGGGTCGCGAGAGCCGGCGACGGCTGACTGGATGGGATCGCGGGGGCCCGGGGCTCCTGGGCGGTCCCGGGCTGAGCAGCGGCCAACGACGGAGTGACGAGGCAGATGATGAGGACGACGCAAAGCGTGTCCCGGAAAGAACTGTGCCTTTTATGACGGCAGGCTACGTCGAACAATATGTCATTTTCGCTTTTTCGTCGAGAGACCGTCAAGAAAAATGCACATTTTTGCAATACTTTCCTTGACACTTGGGCCTCGCGGAGCCTATGATCCGGCCGCACTAGGACGCTCGGGACCCGATACCGGTATGACGCCCAGATCAGCGCGTGGCCTCGTCGCCCTCGCGATTGTTTTCGCGAGTATCGGCGCCGGGTTCTGGCTCCATGCGTTCTGGACGAGCAGACGAGGCCCCGAAGCGTCGGTTCCTCCTCCCCTCAGTACCGCGGACGTCCTCCAGGCCGCGTTCGTGACTGTCGCCGAGCGGGTCCGCCCGGCCGTTGTGCACATCGGAACCGTCCAGGTTGCCCGGACGCGGCGTCCGCCAGCATCACCCGGGCCCTTCGCCGACGACCCCCTCCTCAAGGAATTCTTCGATCAGTTCTTCGGGCCCCGAGCCCCGGGCAACCGCGGAGAGTTCCACCAGCCCGGGCTCGGCTCAGGGGTCATCGTCGACGGCCGGGGTTACGTCCTGACCAACTTCCACGTCATCAAGGGCGCCGACGGCGTCATCGTCCGGCTCAGCTCGAAGCGGGAGTACCGTGGGCGCATCGTCGGCACCGACGCCAAGACGGACCTTGCGGTCGTGCGCTTCGAGCCGGAGGCCGAGGTCACGGTGGCCACCCTCGGCAACTCCGACGCGCTTCGTGTCGGCGAGTGGGCGGTCGCGATCGGCAATCCCTTCGGCCTCGATCAGACCGTGACCGTGGGAGTCGTCAGCGCGACCGGCCGCGCCGACGTCGGCATCGCGAGTTACGAGAACTTCATTCAGACCGACGCGTCGATCAATCCGGGAAACTCAGGTGGGCCGCTCGTGAACCTTCGAGGCGAGGTCATCGGGATCAACACGGCCATCGTGGCCACCGGCCAGGGCATCGGCTTTGCGATCCCCGCCAACATGGCGAAGCGTATCGTCAATCAGCTCATCGACCGCGGCAAGGTCACGCGGGGATGGCTTGGTGTGGCCGTGCAGCCGTTGACGCCGGAGCTCGCCCAGGCTCTCGGGATGAAGCAGGCCAAGGGCGCCGTCGTCTCCCGCGTGTATCCGTCGAGTCCGGCGGCGGCCGCCGAGCTTCGACAGAACGACGTGATCGTCACGTTCGACGGCGTGACCGTCGAGGACTACAACCACCTGCACCGGCTGGCCGCCGAGGCGGAGGTCGGGCGGACGGTCAAGCTCGGCATCGTCCGCGACAAGCAACCGCGGGCGGTCGAGCTCAAGGTGACCGAGGCGCCCGACACGCCGACCGCCGGTCGTTGAGCTCAGGCGACGAACGGCGGGATGGGCGGGATCTCGAGCTGTCGGGTCCGGACCTGCTTGACGCCCGGCACATCGCGGGCCACGTCGACCGCGCGCTCCAGCGCCGTCGTCCCCTCCAGCGTGACGACGCCTCCCTGCGCCTCCACCGTGAAGCGGTAGCGGCGCGTCTCCGAATGCATGGCGAGCCCCACCTGCACGCGCGAGGCGAGTGCGCGCGACGCCACCACCTGGCGGCCGGCGTCCGTGGTGGCCAGGTTCGGATGACGGCTCACCCGTTCGATCATCTCGACGGCCGCGTCGTAGGAGAGCTTCTCGGTGTTGACGACGATTTCGTAGAGTGACGGATCGGCGAGGTTCACCTCGTAGAGATAGCGCATGCGGCCTGACTTCTCGCTGTCGTCACGCCGGACGAAGTCGGCGGCCGCCCGCTGGGTCGGCATCTCCCCCGTCACCTCGGCCGTGCGCTTCATCCACTGCCGCACGCGCTGCTCGAATGGCGCGATCACGCGCACGCGCAGCACATGGGGGATGCCGCGCAGCAGCCACTGGCCACCGCGGCCGATGAGGATGACGTTATCGGCCTCGGCGAATTCGAGCAGCGTCGTCTGCAAGATGGTGATGTAGTGCCGCGTCTCGGCGTCGAAGCGCTCGAACAGCGTCGGCTTCGATTCGTCGAGGTGCGACAGCTTCTCCTCGGCCAGGCCGTAGCGTCGGACCGCGTCCTGGATCAACTCCTGATCCACGTAACGGTAGCCGAGGCGCTTCGCCAGGCTCATGCCGATCTCGGGCCCGCCTGCTCCCATCTCGTGGGAAATCGTAATGATGGCCATGGTTCACCCCCGCCGGTACTTGTCCTTGAGCGCCGTAGGAGCGATCGCGATACGCTTGCCGCTGACGTCGTCCAGCACATAGACCTCGTCGATGAGCGAGCCACTCGCAAAGACCTCGAAGACCCCCAGCGCGGCTTCGAGCGTCGCGTCAGGACGCTCCGCCATCAGCCGCTCGACCTCGTGACGTGGAATTCGAGGCATCAGCGTTGGGGCCGGAAGAGTACCCCGAACGCACACGGCTCAGCAAGGCACCCAACCTAGCCAGAGATTGCATGGATCGGATCCTGGAACCCGAGGTGATGGCTGATCCCCGGCAGGCCCTCGCCTACGCTCGAGCTGACTTCGCCGAGGTGAATCGGCGCTTCGTCGACGAACTGGTGTCCCGACACCCCACCCTGGACCACGCTCGCGTCGTCGACCTCGCCTGTGGGCCCGCCGACATCCCGGCTCGGCTCGCGGCAGCGTTGCCGAAGGCCCGGATCGTGGCCGTCGACGCCTCGGTGGCGATGCTCGCGCTGGGGGCGCGAGGCAATGAGGCGCCGCCGGCCTCGTGTCAGCCTGATCTGCGCTCGGCTGCCGCACCTGCCATTCGCCGACCGCGGCTTCGACGCCGCGATCGCGAACAGTCTGCTCCACCACCTTCCCGACCCGGCCGTGCTGTGGCACGACGTTGCACGGCTCGTACGCCCGGGCGGCGCCGTGCACGTGATGGATCTGTTCCGTCCGGGATCCGTCGACGAGGCGCGCGCGATCGTGGAGGCAGCAGCCGGCGACGAGGATTCGATCCTGAAGGACGACTTCTTCAACTCACTCCTGGCGGCGTTCACACCGCAGGAAGTGCGTGGCCAACTCGAGGCGAGCGGACTTGGTCACCTCGACTGCGCCGTCGTCAGCGAACGCCACGTCCTGGTGTCCGGGTGTCGCTGACCGACGAGCGGTCAGCCGGCCGGAGCCAGCGCGGCAGCGCGACTGGTGTCCGCGCTCGAGACGAAGGAGTAGGCCGGCGCTGGCCCGGTCGGCACGACGGCCAGTCCCGCCGCCCGCGAGGCGACCGGGGCGATACGGGCGAGGAACGCCGCCACTTCGTCGCGCGGCACCAGGAACGACAACGACGCTGCGACATTCGTCGGATTCGCGGCGGGGCGGTACCGCCAGTGCGGCAGCGCCGCGCGCTCGATGAGCCTCTCGGCAAGGCTTCTCAGGTGTGGACCGTCGACGCCCGCGTCGAGACGGAGGAGCCGGACGGTCATTTCGACGGAGCCCCGAACGGCGTTGAGCGCCGCACGCAAGTCCGGCACCCGCGCTTCCACCCAGCCCTCGAGATCCATGACCGCAGTGCCGAAGGGCAAGGGCGCCACCGCGTCGGCGTCCATCAACGAGGCCAGAACGTCGTCGTGCGCAGCCTGGGTGCGAAGCGTGCGAACAAACGGGTTCACGACCCGACTGACGACCAGGAAGAGGTCGTGGATGCGCTGAGCCTCGACGGGTCCGCCTCCCACACCGGTCGCCGGAGGGCGCCACCGCCGGGGCACACGGTCCACGAGAGCGTACACGTAGTACTGTGCAGAAGGACGTCGGGACAACGCCTCGGGCATCTCTGCCTCCTACCAGGCGGGAGTCGGCGTGGACCGCGCGGGTGTGGTCGACGGTACAGGCGCCCGGGCCGGAGGTCAAGCGGCTATAATGGCGGGGTCGTGCTGACGCGGAGATCGTTTACGCGTCGTGTCGTCGTCTTTGCGGCATTCGGGGCGAGCGCGTCGTGGCTCGCGTCGGCGGCGGCGAGCTCGCTCGTGCCGCAGCTTCCCGACGGCGTTCCCGGCGCCGAACGCGCGCGGGTGACTCAGATGGCACAGAGCGCCGACGTCGCCACGCGCGTCGACGCCACGCCCTTCGTGGCGAGTCTCCACGTCTTCGAATACCTGCTCGATCATCCGGAGTTCGCCACCCACGTCACCCGTACGCTACGCCTCGCGCGCTATCGCGTCTGGCAGACGCCCCGGGGACTCTATCTCGACGACGGGTGGGGAGGGACGGGGTACTTCTGGGTCGTGTACGCCGGGAACGGCACACGGCTCATGCGAGCCCGCGGCGAGTTCAAGCAGACGTTCATGCCGACGATCCAGGGTGACGCCGTCACGATGATCGAGTACGAAGCGACGCCGGCCCCCGAGGGCAAGAGTCTCATCCGCAGCACGGTCAGCGGCTACGTCAAGCTCGACAGCCGCTTCCTGGCGAACTTTATGAAACTGGCCAGCGGCGCCGCCCAGCGCAAAGCCGATCTCGAGGCGCGCCGCCTCATGCGGACCTTTGCGCGCGCTAGCCAGGCCATCGACGAGAATCCTGCCGGAGTCTACGAGCAGCTTCGGCAGCGGCCCGACGTTCCCCAGCGCGAGCTGGAAGAGTTCGGGCGCCTGCTCAACGTCCGCTAAGCACCCTCGACCGCTCTAGCGCGACCTCGGCGTCGGCATGACGCCCCTGAGCCGTCAACGCGCGCGCGAGCCGGGCATGCGCGGCCGCGTGATCGCCCTTGAGCTGGATCACGGTGCGCGCGGCACGCTCCAGCTCCGGCCAGCGTCCCAGCGCCTCCAGCGCCGTCCAGAGATCGAAGTGCGCGCGCGCGAGCTCGGGGTCCAGGCGGACGGCGTGCTGCAGCATCTCTTCGGCTTCGGCGGGGCGGTCCTGGGCGAGGAGCACGGCGCCGAGGGCCGCGTGGGCACGGGCGGAGACCGGCTTCAGCGCGAGCGCAGCGCGATACGCCTGCTCGGCCTCGACGTGACGACCCTGCTCGGCCAGGAGCTCGCCCAGGTCGCAACGGGCGCGGACGTAGGTCGGCTTCAGCCGGATCGCCTCCGTGAACGCGGCCTCCGCCTCGTCGTGCCGGCGCTGCCAGTACAGGGCAACGCCGAGGCCGCGATGGAGCGACGCATGATCGGGACGGCGCGCCAGCGCGAGCCGGTAGGCCGCTTCCGCCTCGGCATGGCGACCCTGGCGGCCGAGGCTCAAGGCGAGATTCGCACGCATGCGGATGTCATCGGGCTGCCGCGCAATGGCCTCACGCAGGGCCGCTTCCGCCTCGGCGTGGCGCCCCTGGCGGCCGAGCGCGACCCCGAGCTCGTAACGAAGCTCGCCGTCACCGGCCCGCAGTGCGATCGCCTGCCGCAACGCCGCGGTCGCGCCAGCGTAATCACCGAGCGTTCCCAGCGCGTGGCCGTAGGCGGCGTGAAAGTCCGCATCCGTCGGGTGGAGGCGCAACGCCTCGGCATACGTCGCCGCCTCATCCGAGAAGCGGCCCTGACGACGATAGGTGGCGGCGAGGGCGCGATAGGGCGCGCTGGTGTGCGGACTCAGATGCAGCGCCTCACGCAAGGCGGCGACGGCGGCGCCGTGGTGGCCACGGCGATCGAGCACGGTGCCGAGATGGTAGTGCGCCTCGGCATCTGCGGGGTTCAGCCGCACCGCCTCGCGCAGCGCGGCCTCGGCCTCGCCGTGGCGGTGGCGACGCTTCAGCGCGAGGCCGAGCTTGCGATGGAGCGCCGCGTCGGCGGGACGGAGCCGGAGCGCGTCGCGGTACGCGGCCACGGCCTCCCGCAAACGGCCGAGACGCTCGAGCGCGACGCCAAGGCCGACGTGGGCGCGCGCGAAGTCGGGCTCTCGCTGCACGGCCTCACGCCACGCCGCCACCGCCTCCGCGCAACGGCCCTGCTCGAAGAGTGACGCGGCCAGATCGGCGTGCGTGTGAGCGGAGTCCGGCACTCGGCTGAGCGCCTCGCGATGGATCGCCTCCACGGCTGTGCTGCGACGCTGCCGCTGCAGCACGGTGGTGAGATTCGCGCGAGCCGTCGCGTCGTCGGGTCGAAGCCGTAATGCCTCACGCAGGGCGGACTCGGCGGCCACCCAGTCGCCCTGGCGCTCGAGGGCGAGACCGAGATTCACATGGGCCCGGGCGAAATCGGCACGAAGGCGGACGGTTTCGCGGAAGGCCGACGCCGCATCGGCATAGCGTCCCTGCTCGAAGAGCACGACGCCGAGCTCGAACTGCAGCGAGGCGAGCTCGGGATGGCGGACCAGCGCATCGCGCACGATCGCTTCGGCGTCGTCGGCCCGGCGCAGTCGCCGCAGCGTCAGCGACAGGTCGAGGCGCGCCCTCACGTCGTCGGGGTGGAGGTTGACCGCCTCCCGCAACGCGGCTTCCGCGTCGGCGAAACGGCCCCCTCGCAACGCCGCGCGTGCCCGAGCGTACCAGGCGGCGAAGTCACTCATCCGATGCGGGAGTATACCTAATCACGAAACCTCTTCTGCCTGATTCCGATTTGGCCGTACCATCGAATTCAGCGTCGCGAAGCGCGAATTTTGGGAGACGAGCGATGAGCAGCGATTTCGCGGACTATTTTGCGGGAACAAAATTGTACGGCGACGATTTTTCGATGCAGGAGATCGAGGCCTGGTTCAAAGATGAAGCGGACGCCTATGCCGATCTCGGGGCCAAGGACCGATCGACATACCGCTACGCCTACACTGCACTGAACGAGCACCACGGCTACCGGTTCCTTCCCCCCGGGCCCATCGAGCACGCGCTGGGCCTGGGCAGCGCGTACGGCGATGAGTTCCTTCCCATCGTGCACCGGCTGCGGAGGATCACGATCCTCGATCCATCGGATTCTTTCTCGACCGACCACGTGGCCGGCGTCCCGTGCCGCTACGTGAAGCCGCGGACCAACGGTGACATGCCGTTCGACAGCGGGAGCTTCGATCTGATCACCTGTTTCGGCGTGCTCCATCACATTGCCAACATTTCCCACGTGATGGCCGAGTGTCACCGGTGCCTGCGTACGGGCGGCATTTTCATGGTGCGGGAGCCGATCACCTCGATGGGCGACTGGCGTCGCCCCCGCGCCGGGCTGACCAAACGCGAGCGGGGCATTCCGCTGAAGATCTTTCACGAGATCATCGCCAAGACGGGATTCCGGGTACGGCGCCGCGGATTTTGCGTCTTCCCGGTGGTGACCAAGCTGGCCAACGCGGTCGGCATCGCTCCGTTCAACCACCGGGTTCTCACCGCGCTGGATTCGATCGTGAGCGTCGCCTTCAGCTGGAACGATCGGTATCACCGGACCCGCCTGATCCAGAAATTCGGGCCGCAGGCGGTGTATTTCGTCCTGGAGAAAGCCGGCTCGCCATGCTAGCTTTTCGGGACCGTGAGCGCCCGCAGAGCCGCTCTGATTTCGCGATGGTGAACGCACACGTGGGGCCGCAGGCGACCGACGCCCCGGCCCTCTCGCGGCCGCCCGTCCCCGACGATCTCGTCGCCGCGATCGAAGCGACGCCGCTCGCGACCGCGCCCTTCGACCATCTGTACATGGAGCGCGTCTTCCCGGCGCCGGTGTACCGCCAGCTCCTCGATCGACTACCGGCGACGCGTCGTTATCGCGAGTTCCGTCATGGCCAGGCGATGCAGGCGGACGGCCACAGTGCGCGGCGTAAATTCTATCTGTACCCGGAGCACATCATGGTGCTCCCGGCCGACCAGCGCGCGTTCTGGCTGCCGCTCTCGCGCGCCCTGCGCTCGCGCGAGCTGCAGGACGCCTTCAAGCGGAAATTCCGCGGCGCACTCGAGCGACGGTTCGGGCGCAGCGTCGACCGGCTCACGTTCTATCCCGTCCCCATGCTGCTCCGCGACCTGGGTGGCTACCGGATCGGCATCCACGGCGACTCGCTCAGCAAGGCGATCACCGTGCAGTTCTATCTCCCGCGCGACGATTCGCAGTCGCACCTCGGGACGGTCCTCCACGAGGGACGGAACGGAGACGCCGCCCTGCGGACCAAGACGCTGATGTTCCGACCGGCCACCGGCTACGCGTTCCCGGTCGTGTATCACGAGAGCTGGCACAGCGTGGCCCGCACGTCGGACGCCGACGGCGAACGCAATACATTGATGCTGACGTATTACGTCCAGGATGGTCTCTTCGGCCGGGTCCTTCAGCGACTGAAGCGCGCCTGGCTCTTCGTTGCATACGGTGTGCGTCGATGAGCGGAGCCCGCCGCCGAAAACGCTGAGCGCCGACGCCGCCGCCGGCGACACGGTCAGGCGAGAAGGCCGGCGATGATTCCCGTCAGGAAGACGCCGTCGAAGGTCCCTGCACCGCCGATCGAGACCATCGGAGCGCCGAGCTCCGCGATGCGCCCGAGATTCATCACGTCGGCTCCGATCAGCGTTCCCATCGAGCCCGCGACGTAGGCGACAGGAGGAGCTCTCCGAAAGGCGAGTAGCAGACCCACGGCGACCGCCGCCAGCGGCGGAATGAGCATCGGTACCGCGATGCCGACGCCGGGAACGATATAGGCGAGCTTGTGCACGATCAGCGCCACCACCGCCACCCCCACCAGCATCCTGACGTACATCCGGAGCCGAAAGAACAGGTAGAGGGAGAGCAGGATGGGCAGCAGCGCCCCGCCGACGTTGATCGCGACGACGGTGGCGCCGGCTTCGATCGCGGGCGGAACGACGTACGTGCGGCCGTAGATCGTCACCGCTTCGGGGGCCACCAGCCGCGGCACCCGAACCGAGTACAGCGGGATGTTGACGTAACTACCGACGAGCGACAGGACCAGGACGGCGAACACGTACCGGGGACGCACGCCGATCTTCCGATAGGCGTAGGCGAGAATACGCAGCTCGACCATCACGATCAGCACCGCGAGCAGGACCAGGAACAGCAGTACCAGGAAGGGCAGCGCGATCGGGAGGATCATCGGCCGGTCGAGGTGGGCGCCTCAGTTGCCCTGTACGTCTCGCATCGCGTAGCCCTTGGCGCGCATGCACTGATCCACGGCATCCCGATCCACCCGCGGATACGCGCTGATGATGAGGGGATCGTCCTCTCGCCCGAGCGCGGTTTTGGCGCAGTCGACCATATCTCGTCGGACGTCATCGAGCGAGGCGTTCGGCTTCGCGTAGCGCGGTGGGGCCGTGGTGGCGCAACTGGCCATGATCGCGAGCGTGGCGAGCAGCGAGATGATCCTGGGCATTCCGGTAGCCTCCCACGCCAGAGTCTGCCAGGATAATTCCGCGCTCGCTACCTTTTGGTGCCCGGACGCTCGTCGCCCTGCGTCAGTCGGCGCGCCAGGTACACCACGATGGCCACGTTGATTACGAGGACGAGCATACGCGTGACCGTGACGTGCCGGACGATCTCGTAGATCTCCAGCGGGATGAACGACGCGGTGACGATCACCGCGACGTATTCGGCCCACCGCTTCTCGAGCATGAGTCCGGTGCCCTCGATCAAGAGCACGATGGCGTACACGAGCATCCCGACACTGATCCGCGTCAGGGTTCGCTCGTCGAGCGCGCTGACCTTCTCCAGCAAGCGACCGAGGTGACGATCGTCGGGATCGATGTGAAGCAGATCCGCCCACGCCGACAGGTCGGCGGCGCCGTCTCGGCGGAGCAGTCGGAGGGTGCCGGAGCCCGCAGCCAACAGCACGAGGCCCTTCACGATCTTGAAGGCGGCGATGAGCCGCAGCACGGTGGTCGGCCGGGCGTCACGTCTCGAAACGCCGGCCAGGCTCAAAGGGATCATCGGCTCCGCGGGCACGGCAGCGTCACGGCTCGTCGCAGAATTCTAACGCAGGGGGTGTCGAGATGGCGCTGCTGTCACCGCGTCCTGTCAACTTGGCCGCACGTCCGCGGCCGCCAGCGTCGGGAAGTCCGCCATTTCGCGGCGTACGTGGTTTGGTACTCAGCTTGCGTCACGCGACGTCAGGAGGTGCTGCCATGAATTTCCGCTGGGGACCAGTTCTGGCTTTTGTCCTCGTTCTCCTGGCGCCCGTGGCCGCCCGTGCCGAGCAGGAAACGACGGCTCCGCCGTACATCGAGGCGGTGCGCGCGTTCCTGGTGGGTTGGGGGCATGAGAGCTGGGACCAGATGCAGGCCGTCGGCGCGGACTCCGTGTCGGTGAGCCTGGGTGACAAGGTCTTCGCCGTCGCACCGGCCTCGCGAAAGTCGGACGTCATGATCGTGTTCCCGTTCCGCGGCCTGTCGACCGTCCGCGCCGGAGACGAAGTCAAGAGCGTGACCGTGCAGGAGCTCGGGCTGCGCGTGGGCGACAAGGAAACGCGAGGCACGGCTACCGTCACCGTGAAAGAAGAGAACGGCCAGTACCGAGTCGTCGGCATCTCTCTCGACGACTCCCAGTAATCACGCGCGCGCGTTCGGCCCGGCCGCTCGTTGGCGGCCGGGCCGAGCCGCTTCCACATCCTTCCTCTGCGGAACGTCGGAAGAGAAACGTCTCGCTGGGCGTCTCGACTCAGCCTGCGCGCCGCTGCGAGCGTCGGGTGATCGGGGGCCGATCCTCTCCAGTCCACAACCCGAGCAGGTTGCGCCTACCATCCTCGAGAGCCTCACTCACCGTCGAGAACAGCGTGTCCGATTCTTTGACCATCTTGCCCGCGTGTCGGATTTCCCATCGCCAGCGGTGTTCACGCTCGGCGACCGCTACCACTTCCATCAGCCATTCCTCCACCCGCCGGCGGGAGCAACGACAGTGCCACCCACTCCCGGAGGGCCGCGTCCCGACTCGTGCCAGCGGCACGCGCGTTGCTCCGGCGGTGTGTCGACGTGGCGGACCTCAAGATTCAAGTCAAGCACGCGCTCGACGAAGCGCGCATTCTCGTGGTGGGGACCTCGGTGCTCCTGGGCTTCCACTACCGGGCGCCCCTGGAGGCCGGGTTCGATCGCCTGCCGACCATTCTGCAGCTCATGAAGCTTGGCGCCCTCGGCCTGCTTCTCGTCACCACGATGCTGCTCTTGACGCCGCCCGCGGTGCACCAGATCGTGGAGGGCGGCGCGGACACGCGGCGGCTCCACGGCGTGACGACACTCGCCTGTGCACTGGCCCTGTTGCCCTTCGCGATGACACTCGCGATCGACTTCTTCTTCGCCGGCGAGCTCGTGCTCGGGCCGGCCGGCGCCATCGGCCTCGCCCTCGGCGCGCTCGGGCTGGCGCTGGGCGCGTGGTACGGCGTGGGACTGTGGGCGCGCCGCCGCTGGCGCCGCCGCGGAGGAATTGCGACGAGCCTGCGCAGCACGGAGGTTGCGCGCACCACGCTCACGGATCGAATCGAGCACGTGCTGACGGAGGCCCGCGTCGTGCTGCCCGGCGCTCAGGCGCTGCTCGGATTCCAGTTCGCTGGCATCCTCGGCGAGACCTTCGAACGTCTTCCCGCGTCATCGCGGCTGCTGCACCTGGGATCGCTCGGCTTCATTGCCCTGGCCATGATGATGTTGATGACGCCGGCCGCGTGGCACCGCATGGTCGAGGACGGTGAGGACACCGAACGCTTCCACCGCATCGCCAGCGTGCTCGTCTTGAGCGCGATGGCCACACTCGCTCTTGGGCTCGCCGTCGAGCTGGTGGTGGTGGTGCGCAAGGTCACCGGCGACCTGCGGCTCGGCGTGGCGGCGGCGCTCGTCGCGCTGGTGATGTTCTACGGTGTCTGGTTCGGGCTGACCGCGTGGGCGAGGGCACGGCTCTCTCGTCCTCGGGCGTCATCGGCCCAGCGAGCAGCCTGAGACTGCTCGCTCACCCCGGAGAGGTCCCCGCGCAGCAGCAGCAGGCTGCGCCCGTATTCACACTTCGGCGAGTGCTGGAGGGAGCTCGGGGACGAGCCGCGAGCGCGGCAGCCCGCGACCCGGCACTCGTATCGACGACTGGCCGGCCCGCCCTTGCGGCGCTCGACGTACTGACCGGTCGCGAGCGCCCAGGCCAAGGCGTTTCGGAACTGGTCGATTTCCGTCACGCAACACCTGTAAGGCAACGCCGGTACCATCAGCGCACCGACGCGTTATCAAGGGCTTGCCCGGAGATGAGAGCGGTGCCGCTCGACTGAAACTGTGCAGGCTGCACAGGATCTGTGCAGCGGGGGTGTGACGGAGTTACGAGTCGATCGAGAGCTTGTGGTCCTGCTCGGCGCTCAGCGCGCGGACTCGGATGGTTGATGGGACGCGCGGACGACGATGTCGAGCCGATCCTCGCCGTTTCGTGTCGTCATCGCCGCGAGCCGATCCGCGGCTGGAAGCCAGACCCCCTTGTCGAGTGTCCGTTCCAACGACTCTTCGAAGCTGTCACGGCCGCGACGCTTGTCGACCATACGCGGCAAAACGCAGCAATGTGAGTGCCACCAATTCAATTCGCTGATTTCCTTGGCGGGGCCGCACCGCGGCTGGAAAAGATTTCCTCAAAGGCAGAACAGCGGTCATCGATACGGGGCGAACGCGTTCGTGAACTGGTCGCCGGAGAGAGAAGCGCGCCGCCCGCCGACCACGGCGTCAGTGAACCCGCCGACGGGCACGGGTGCCGGTGGATACGCCAACGGCCCGGTGTCAGTGGGCGGCGCGCAGGTGTAAGAGCCGATCTGCGACGGTTGCAGTTTTTGCGCCATGCTTCGGATTCCCTACAAAACAGAGTAAAGCGTACCTAACCTCAGAGCGCCCGCGTGTGAAGTGGAAAGTCGTAGGACTCTATCGCGCGGACGATGTCACCGACCAGTGGAAGAGTTCGGAGAGGGGATAGAAACGCGCGCCGTTCGCCGTACGGGAGGGTGCCGGCCAACGGCGCGCCGCTTCTAGATCCTCCTCTATATGAGAAGAATTATGGCTCCGAGCACGCAGCCGTGGTGCAAGCGCCGCGCCGAAAGGCGAAAGTATCGATACAGCGAGGGTTACGCGGCCGGCCGAGAATCGCCGTATGGCGAAGACGTCAACTTCTCCGACACGCGAACGATGGCTCGGGCCCGAAGGGTGAACTTGACAGGGTCGATGAGAGGCCGGCGCGCTCCCGACGATTAGGAGCGCGCCGGCGCCAACGCCTGAGTGACTAGACTTTCTGTCCTGCGGTGAAGGGTTTGAGCTGAGCCTCGCGGATCGCAGCCCGCGCTTTCTTCTCGACGTCTGGCGGGATGGTTGTCATGCCGTGGGCGTTCCTGGCGTGCTCGGCAGCCTTCGTCATGACCTCTTTCTCGTCCCTGCCCTGCGCCACGAAGTTGCAGGACTTCATCCCTACGTCGGAGCACTTGAGTTCTTTCGCCATGACCGCCTCCCCGTAAGAGATGTTTTCGTCTTCCTGGATGATCCCGCGCCGGCGCCGCCGAAAGCAACTTTCGCGGAGGTCGCTGCTTACCCCTCTCGCAAGTGCGCGAAGTTGTGGGATAGCCGTCTCGCGGAAGCCCTTGCGGTACCTGGAGCCGTTTCCTGATGTTCGCGAATTTTCGGGCAACGGGCCGTCTAGGATAAAGTGAAATACGGCGCTGACCCGGTGAATTGCAGCAACGCGTCCGACCACCTCTCAGGGAGATTGCGGCCATGATTCGGACCGCGATTGACCGATCGACTCACCAACGGCTGACGCAGTGTTCACGCGTCGGCGTCGCCCGTAATTGCCGTGCGAACGCGCTTCGAAATATCGTCCTCTCCGTCCTCGTCCTGACCGGGCTCACCACGGCCGCAGCCGCCGATCGCGCGTGGGTGTTGTGGGTGTACATCACGGACAGTCGCGCCTTTTCGACCGGTGAGTGGCGCGTCGTGGAAGAATACGACCACCTTGCAGATTGCCGGAATGCCGCCGCGGCCAATGCTCAGGGCAAGCGTGAAGCCTACCTCGGCATACGGGGCGATGCGGCGTTCAACGTCGTCAAAGGCGGGACTCCGTGGGACCCGAAACGCCCCTCATTGACCCCTGAACAGGCACGTGCCGAAGCGCGACGCGACACTGACTCACTCATCACGGTCCGTGACGGATATTTCGAAATGAGGATCAAGAGCGGGAGACCGCTGGTGTTCGACCACGTGTGCCTGCCCAATACCGTGGACCCGCGGGGGCCGGATGGAGCGACCGGTGACTGAAGTACGGCGGATTCGCCATTTCATGCCGGCGAAACGGCATGCCGCACGGGCGCGACGTCAGCGGCGCGGTGGCGCGGCCACGGGCTTTGCCTGTGGTCGCGTTTCCTGCTGGATCAGCCCGATCGCCTGAAACTTCTCGTCGCTACGCATGCCGTACACGACGATCGGCGATCCGGGCGTGAGCGATACCGCCGCGCCACGAAGGCCAGAGAGATCGACGGGCACGAGCTGGCCGTCCTCGGCCCGCACCACGACCTCCTGGCCGCCGAGCGAGTGCACCGTGCCGCGAACTTCTGACCATCGCGATGTGCCCGGAGGCGTCGCCGACACGCTGGCAGACGGCTTCACCTTCTCCTTTTGCGGCTCGGTGACCGGCAGCCTCGCCGGCGGTGCCGGGTTGGATGCCGCGGGCTGAGGGCGAGCCGGTTCCGCCTTGGCAATGGTCTTCGGCGCAGGTTCTGCGGCCACGGGCTTGGATGGCGGCGCCGACTCAGCGGTCGGCGGCGGCGAGGCGGCCGATGCCGGCGGTGTCGGCGTCGCGTGAGACATGAGCGCGAGCGCCAGAGCGGCGGCATCTCCCGAGCTGACCGCGAGCGCCGTGATCTCGTGAGGTCGCGCCGCCTCGGTGCCGAGGATGGTGACTCGCGCGCCGGCGGTCATCGGCACTGACTCCAGGCGCTTCGCGCCCTTGACCTCGGCGTAATACCACCGCCCGTCTTCCGAGCGGAGCACGACGAAGGGCTCGACGGTCAGCTTGGCCGGCCACTCCAGAATGCCTTGCACGAGACGGGGGTCACCGGGAGCGGCGTGGACGAAGGAAACAGGCGCGAACGTGAGGGTCAGCACGACGATCCATCGTCGCATGGGATCACCTCGTGACCGCGTCCGGTGCAAGGATCCAACCACCGCGTGATCACCGTGATTTTTGCCCGGCTCGAGTACACGGCATATCCGACGATCGAACCCCGCTGTAAACAGCGCCGACCTCGCCATTGGTTGAATTCGGCCCTCGTCGAGACCGTCTGCATGCTCGGGCAAGATCGCGAGCGAACTCGTCCTGGACCGCCCCGGCGGGCGCTTGGATCGGTGCGCTGCACGGTTGGGCACGCGGAGCCCCGATGAGATCGCTTCGCGCCGGATGTTATCCCCGCGCACGAAGCGCTGTCGGATCCTCGACTCAACCGGACGGGAGAGTCGCGAGCGCAGCATGAAACCAGTTCTTGGAACCCACACCGAGCCGGCTACGCGCTGCGATGCAGAACTCGTTGACTTGATTGGGCGGGAGACCTGGAGCCGGGGGCGGGAGTTGAACCCGCGACCTACTGATTACGAATCAGTTGCTCTGCCTCTGAGCTACCCCGGCGTCTCGGCGGCCTGCGGCCGGAACGTCGTGAAGTTTATCATCCCGTGCTGAGCTTGTGGCGGGACGCACTGCCCGAAGGGTCCAAACGATGGGCATTTGCCCGCCGAGGGGCATTTGACCATCGTTCTCGGGCGTAAACTTACACGATTCTGCGGCCTTGAAGGCAGTCGGGCCGGGACTGAATTTTGCTGTGATGGCAGCACTCATATCTTCGTTAGATATATGAAGCGTATCCTGATCGCTGACGACCTCGGAGACCAGCGCGAGCTGTATGTCACGTCGCTGGCACTGGCCGGCTTCGTCGTCGACGAGGCTGCCGACGGCGGTCAAGTGATCGACGTCGTGACGGACCACCGGCCCGACGTGATCGTCCTCGATCTGGCGATGCCGGTCCTGGACGGCCTGCAGGTGTGTCGGCGCCTCAAGGCGAATGATCGCACTGCCGCCATCCCGGTCATCATCATCACAGGGAATACGTTGCCGGGGGTGCGGGAGACCGTTAGGCATGCCGGTGCCGACGGCTTCCTGGCCAGGCCGTGCTCGCCCGATACCCTGGTGGCCGCGATCCGGCAGCACACCGGAGAAGCCGCCGGCGGCGCTCTGCCGGTGCCATCCCCTGCCGGCGACGTGTCCGGCGGGAATCTCCGTCGAGAGATCCTGATCTCGAGGCCTGCGCGGGCTGCCGACGTGCTCGTTGACCTCGCCGTACCCAGCACCAGGCTCCGGCGTCCGCGCTACAAGCCGTGGCTCTACGCGCTCGCGGCAGCCGTCGTGCTCGCCACCGGTATCACGCTCGGCGCGGGCTCGATCGCATCGATGCAGCGTGGCACCAGGCTGAACGGAGTCGCCGACGCGTCGGTCGATCAGCATCAGAAGCTGGTTCGCGGGCTGATGCGACCGGCGATCGCCGGGGTGTCACCTGCCGCGGTGGAGGACTGGTTTCGGCAGCGCGTCGAGTTCAAGGTCGTGCTTCCCGATCTCAAGAATCCCAAGATCACGTTGATGGGCGCTCGTCTGTCTCGCCTGGCCGGTGCCGAAACCGCGGCGATCGACTACCAGCTCGATGACCACCGGGTCTCGCTCTTCATCATCGAGGAGGCGGGCTACAACGAGCTGGAGCTGGGTGAGAACCCGAGGTTCAAGCTCGTCCAGCGTCGGGGCTACGACGTGATCATCTGGCGTCACGGGACCACCGGCTACACGCTGGTCTCAGACATCGGGGTTCGGGCGTGTCACGTCTGTCATTCCCCCGACGAGAAGTTCGACGGGGCGTCGCTGGAGTCGTTCGTCGTCCGCCTGTGAGCCGATGATCGCCCGGCGCCCGGCAGCATGGTGACGGGCTCTCAATCCACGTAGAGCCGACCCGCGACGGAGTGCGTGCCGTCAGCCGCACGCCGGAGCACCACGAACTCACCCATCCGAACATTGACACCGGTCAAATCGGCCACGACGCTGCCGTGAGTGACCAGTACCAGTGGTGGTCCGTCGCGATGCTCGGCGATCGCCTTCTTGATCTCGTCGACGTGCCGTCGCCGAAGTTCCGTGTCATTGAGCGCACCTTGTAGCGGGTCCCAGGACTGGACCCGTCCGAAGGCGAGGCGGGCCGTATCGAGGCACCGGCAGCGAGGACTCGAGAGGACCGTCCCGACCGCGATTCCGTTCTGCTGAAACGCCTCACCGATCTGCCTGGCCTGCTGGCGACCGCTTTCGTCCAGATTGCGTTGCGTGGAGCAGTCGTCGAGCCTGGCGTCTGGCGGATCGAATCCGCCGGGCGCGAAGCTGTGGCGCAGCACCACGACGCTGCCGCGTGACTGCAAGGCTTCCCAGACCGGGTCGGCGCCGTGCGCGACCGAGGCGACCAGGGCGAGCAGGAGACACGCGACGACGTGCTTCACGAACCTCATCGGCTGGACAGCAAGCCTCGCATCATTCGCTCGGGTGGGCAAGGTCGCGTCAGCGTATCACCTCACGTTTGACACTCTGAGGCGTGTCGCCTACGCTGCGCCCCGTGTCGCAGGCAGTGTCGTCTTCGCGTTGCGGGGAGCGTGCGCTCGCGTCGCTGCTCGCGCTGGGACTCGCCGGCTACGCGACGTTCGCACTCGGTATCGGCCACTGGTGGATCTCGGGCGTCGCCGCGCCCGTGGTGGCGGCGCTGTTGCTCGCGCGGCATCGTCGTGCGCGCTTCTCGGCGTACGTCTTCTTCTCCGTCGTCGTGCTGAGAGGTGTTCTCACCGGCTGGTGGATGCTCGCGGGTGGCGCCGCCGCCGCGATTCTGCTGCTGCAGACACCGGCGGCGCTTCGCGCGTGGCCGCGGCTTCCGCTGCCTGCTAGAATGACGCGGCCATGAAGTTCCTCTGCCTCGACTGCGACGAACCGATGAAGCTCCACGGGACCGCCGGACCCGACGAGGGTTCGCTCACCGTGACCTTTCGCTGTCCCGAGTGTGGCTTCCGCGTGGCGATGCTGACCAATGCCTTCGAGACGCAGATGGTGAAGAGCCTCGGCGTGAAGATCGGTGGACGAACGACGCCGGCCACGCCCTTCGAGCACCTCCGCGCTTCGATGGCGGGGGCGCGGCCGGATGCGTTCGCGGAAGAGCCGGTGGCCCAGACGGCCGAGGGCGGTTGCCCGTTCGCCGCGATGTTGAGCGACAGCGCGACGGCGGCGCCGGCCGGCGTCACATGGAGCCCGGAAGCGGAGGCCCGCGTCGCCCGCATCCCCGAGTTCATCCGGCCCATGGCCCGCCGCGCGATCGAGCGGTACGCGGAAGCCAAGGGCGTGCTCACCATCACGGAAGGCGTCATGGACGAGGCTCGCGGCGCCTTCGGCATGTAGATGACCCGGGCGGACCTCATCGTGAACATGGCGAAAGCCGCCGGCTGGCCCAAGGCCGGCACCGAGCGCGCGCTCCGGGCGATGTTGATCGCGATCCGCGCGTCCCTCAAGCGCGGTGATCCCGTCACGCTGGTCGGTTTCGGGACTTTTTCGGTCGCTCGCCGCCGCCCCCGCACCTTGCGAAACCCAAAAACTGGGCAAACGGTCACGGTGGCCGGGCGGATACCGCGTTTCAAGCCGTCCAAGGAGTTGAAGCAGGCCGTTCGCTGAGGGCTCTTCGGTTAGAATAGCTTTTGGTGCTTCGCGTCGCGTCCATCGCTCTGGTGGTGCTGCCTTTGCTGTTCGCCGCCTCCGCCAGCGCTCAGACCCTCCGCTCGCCGAGGCTCAATGCCGAGGCAGTCCTCCTGCTCGACGCCGACGGGCGAACCATCTTCGAAAAGAACGCCGACCTGGAGCGGGCCCCGGCCAGCCTGGTGAAGCTCATGACGCTCTATCTCGCCTTCGAGGCCATCGAGCACGGTCGAGCCGACGTCGAAGACGTCGTCACCGTGAGCGCTCACGCCTCGAGGGTCGGCCGCTACCGCATGGGCCTTCGCACCGGCGAGCACGTCCCACTTCGCGTCCTGCTCGAGGGCGTCGCCATTGCCTCCGCCAACGACGCGGCCGCCGCCGTCGCTGACCACCTGGCGGGTGACGAGCCGAGCTTCGTGGAGCGCATGAACGCCAAGGGGCGCGAGTTCGGGATGGCTGCCACGCGCTTCGCGAACGCCCATGGCCTGCCCGACGTGCTGCAGCGGACGAACGCGAAGGACATGGCCCTGCTGATCGGCCGGCTGCTCCACGACTATCCGGCCGCTCGGACCCTCCTGGGCGGGCAGACCTTCATCTACCGCGGCCGCGTCTACGCGCGGCACATTCCGCTCTTCGACGATCCGCTCGGCGTGCAGGCGCTCAAGACCGGCTTCACCCACGAAGCCGGCTACAATCTCGCCGTGGCCGCGTGGCGGGGCGGCCAGGAGTTCGTGATGATCGTGCTCGGCTCGCGCAGTCGGGCGCAGTCGTTCCTCGACGCCAAGCGTGTCCTGCGCTTCGGCTTCGTGGAAACCGGCCTCGACCCGCCCGAGCCCGAGCGCTCCCGGCCGAAGAAGTCGATTCGTGTCCGGCGGGCCGCTCAGGCCACGCCCTGACTGCCCGCATCCGCGGGTTCGTCTTCGACGCGTACGGCACGCTCTTCGATGTTCACTCGGTCATCGAAGCTGGACGCGAGATCACCAGCGACCCTGCCACGCTGTCGGCCGTGTGGCGTCAGAAGCAGCTCGAATACACGTGGCTGCGCGCCCTCATGCAGCGCTACGAAGATTTCTGGCTGGTGACCGAGGCGGCGTTGCGTCACTCCATTCACCGGCTCGCCCTGTCGGCCAGCGAGGCGCAGGTCCGCCGGCTCATGGACGCGTACCTGAGCCTCGCCTGCTTTCCCGAGGTACCGGCGGCTCTGGAACGGCTGGCGCCCCGACCAAGGGCGTCATCTGGGTCACGTGCTGTCGGTGGACGCCGTGAAAACCTACAAGCCGTCGCCCGACGTCTACGCGCTCGGTCCCCGCGCCCTCGGCATTCCCGCCGGTGTGCTGCTGTTCGTCTCGTCCAACGCCTGGGACGTGGCCGGCGCGAAGGCGTTCGGCTATCAGGTCGCGTGGTGCAACCGTGCGGGCGCGCCCGAGGAAGAGCTGGGCCTGCGTGCGGACCTCGTCGTCAGTCGGCTCGACCAGCTGCCAGCGTAGTCCCGACCTCGCCCGACGAAAAAGCGGCCCACCGAAGTGGGCCGCTGGGTCTCTCCTGCCTGCGCCGGGCGCTTACCGCCGCTTGCCGAGCTTCTTCCGCTTCACGTACGCCCAGAGCTTCTTCGTCATGTCCGAGGGCCCGATCGGATTACTACCGAAGAGGGACTCGAGGGAGTCCTCGCATCCCTTGAAGCTGATCGAGTAGCCGCCGAACGCCTTCTTCTTCGTCGCCATCTGCTCCCTCCTCCTCGTGTGTGGGTGGAGCGCCCGAGTCCTAGCCTGGGGGTATTACTACCATGCGTACGAGGGGAGGCAAAGAAAAAATCCCGCCGGTGGGGGTGTCTCGCCCGTCTAAAAAATACCGGTGAGGGGTATAGGGCGCTCAGCGCCGGAGCGCCGGCATGACCTCGCGGGCGAAGCGACGAAGCTGGTCCTGGTACTCCCGCGCGGGAACGCCTTCCGGCCAGTGGAGCATGAGCTCGTCGAGTCCGGGATAGCGGGCCTCGAACTCACGGATGACCTCGATGATCCGGCGCGGCGGCCCGCACAGCCACGCCTTCTGCTCGATGCCCTCTCGCAGCGTGGGAACCCGGGCGGGCGCGCCCGGCGTGCCCCATGGGCGGCCGTGCTCGTCCGCATAACGGACGAAGCCGAAGGGCGCGAACCACTTGTAACGCTCGTCGTGCGCTGGCTCGACCTGCCGGATCGCCTCCGCTTCGGAGTCGGCGAGATAGATGCCCACGCCCCAGCAGAGATCCTCACCGAGCTGCAGCGTCCGGCCGGCCCGGGCGGCGGCGTCACGGTAGGCGTGGAAGATCTGATCGACGATGCGCTCGCCGTTGAGCGTGATCATGCCCTTGATCCCGCGGGCCGCGATGTAGTCGAGGGTCTTGCCGCTGGCGATCGGTTGCCAGATCTCCACCGGCCGGTGGATTGGACGCGGCACGCAGGTGATCTCGCGCATCTCGTAGCCGCGGTAGGGCACGGCCGGCGGCAGATCGTAGTGCTTGCCGTGGTGGCTCCACGACTCCTCGTTGAAGCACTTGAGGAGCACCTCCATCTGCTCTTCGAAGAGCTCCTTGTTGGCGGCGTTGTCGAGCATGGGCGCGCCAAAGGTCTCGACCTCACGTGTGTGATAGCCGCGGCCGACGCCCATGATGACGCGGCCGCCGCTGAGGATGTCGGCCATCGCGTAGTCCTCGGCGAGCCGGATCGGATGCCACATGGGCAGGATGTTGAACGCGCATCCGAACTTGACCCGCCGAGTCTGGGTGGCCAGCCACGTCGACAGCAGGAGCAAGTTCGGGATCACCTCGTAGCCCTCGTGCTGGAAGTGATGCTCGGCCATCCAGAGGCAGTGATACCCGAGCTCGTCCATCGTCTGCGCCACGTCCCGCGCGGTGAAGAACGCCCCGGCGAAGCGCTCGTTGGTGTAGCGCCGCTCGTTCGCCGGGGTGCCGTCGCGGCCGATGTTGTCGAGATCGATCTGACCGACGTAGAGGACCGAGAACTTGGTGATCACTTGGCTCGCCAGCCTCCATCGACCACGAGGGTGTGGCCACTCATGTAGGCGGCGTCGTCCGAGACGAGGAAGCACACCGCGGAGGCGATGTCCTCCACCGTGCCGCGGCGTCCCGCCGGGACGACGGCGCGGACCTGCTCGTCGTTCACGGCGATCCCGCGACCGGTCATGTCGGGGACGCCGGCGCCGAGAATCGTCTGGGAGTGCTGCCGGAGACCGGTCAGGATCGGACCGGGGCACACCGCGTTGATGGTGATCCCACGCGCCGAGTACACCACCGCCATCTGCCGCGTGAGGCCGACCACGCCGTGCTTGGCGGCCACGTACGCGGCGCCGCCGCCCGTCCCGTTGAGTCCCGCCACCGAGGCCATGTTGACGATCCGGCCACGCCCGCGGGGCAGCATCTCGCGGAGCGCCCGCTTGCAGCCCAGGAAGACGCCGGTGAGATCGATGTCGATGACCCGCCGCCACACGGCCTCGTCGGTCTCGTCCACGTTGAAATAGCCGTCGAGGATGCCCGCGTTGTTCACCATCATCTCGAGGGGGCCGAGGGCCGCCACGGCGGCGTCCACCGCGCGGTCGAGCTCGGCCGCCCGCGACACATCGGCCCGGAACGCCACCGACCGGGCGCCATTCTTCGCGACGAGCTCGGCCGTCTGTCGCGCGGCCGCTTCGTCGAGGTCCACCGCCGCCACCGCCGCCCCCCGCGCGCCCAGCATGACGGCCGTCGCGCGGCCGATGCCGGAGCCGGCGCCCGTGACAACCGCCGTGCCGCTCAGCATTCCGTTCATCCCAGGAACCCCTCCACCGCCCGCGCCGCCGCGTCGGGCGTCTCGTGAATCAGCATGTGACCGCTAGGCACGAGCTTGACCGCCGCGCCCTTGATGCGCCGCTGCCATTCCTCGGCGTAGACCACGGGATTGGCGCGGTCGTTCTCGCCCCACAGGATCAGCGTGGGCGCCGTGATCCGGTGCAGGCGCTTGCGCAGGCCCTTGTCGGGAATGGGCCAGACGAACTTCGCGATCGCCGCCCGGCGCGCGATCGACTCCACCTGCGCCGCCACGTTCGCATCGTCGTCGTCGGGCAACGCCGACCAGGCGCGCGCCGCGTCCGATGCCATGTCCATGAAGAGAACGGGACCGAGCTCGTCGGGAGGCAGGATCAGGATGTCCTGCGACGGCGCGTCGTCTCGCCAGAGTCCCAGCGGCGATACGAGCGCGAGACGCGCGGCACGCTCCGGGAACAGGGCGGCCAGCTCGGCGGCCACCATACCGCCGAAGAAGTGGCCGCACAGATGAGCGCGCGCGACCCCGAGCGCGGTCAGCAGCTCGTCGTAGGCCAGCGTGAGGTCGAGCACGTCGTCCAGCGTCTCGACGCCGGTGGAGCCACCGACGCCCGGATGCAGCGGCGCGTACACGGTGTAGCGCCGGGCCAGGCGCTCGAGGAAGGGCGACCAGCCCCCGCGCTCGTGGATCGAGTGGAAGTACACGAGCGGCGCGCCCCGGCCGGCGCCCAGCACGCGGAACGTGATGGCGCCCGCGCGAATGGCCACGAGGGTATCTTCGATCATTTCACCGCTCGCACTGCGCTGGCCACCACCGATCCTTGTAGCCGGGCCACACGTCACGCAGGTGCGGCATGACCTCGCGCGTGAAGAGCGTCGTGTTGTGCAGGGTGAGGTCCTTCGGCATGCTGCCGATCTGGAGCAGCACCATGAGGTGGCCGACGCGCAGGCTCTTGATGCACTCCAGGAGCTGCTGTCGCACGGTCGCCGGGCCACCAGCAATCACGTAGCCGGAGTCCAAATACTTCGCCCAGTTCAACGACTGGCGGATCTGCTTGGCCTGCGCGCCTACCTGGCGCTGGATGCCAAGCTGCAACGTCTTGACCGTGCGATAGCCGGGGGCCTCGGCGAAGCCTTCCCAGACATTCAGGCACTTCTGATAGAAGTAGTGCACGTGCGGGAAGTACAGGCGCTCCGCCTCGGCGTCGCTGTCAGCGACGCACACGAGCTGGAGGAATCCCGCGCGATAGGGATTGTCGTCGGCGCCCAGCGCGCCGATCGCGTTCCAGAAGCCGTCCATCGTCGCCTTGCCGCGCTTGTAGCCGTAGTACGAGAGATTGCAGTAGACGTAATCGAGCTTCGCCGTCCACTCCCACGTCTCGACGCTGCCCCCGCCCGGGATCCACACGGGTGGATGCGGCTTCTGCAACGGCTGGGGCCAGATGTTCACGTAGCGGAGCTGCGTGTACTTGCCGTTGAACGGGAAGACCTCGGGCCGCGTCCAGGCCTGCATGACGAGGTCGTGGGCCTCGTAGTAACGCTCGCGCAGCGTGGCCGGATTGATCCCATAGGCGAAGTTCATGTCCATCGACGTGCCCACGGGAAACCCGGCGACCAGGCGGCCGGCGCTGAGCACGTCGAGCATGGCGAACTCTTCGGCCACGCGCAGCGGGGGGTTGTAAGCGGCCAGGCTGTTGCCGAGCACGATGATGGCAGCGCGCGACGTCCGGCGTGTCAGCGTCGCGGCCATGAGGTTGGGCGACGGCATGAGGCCGTAGGCGTTGTTGTGGTGCTCGTTGACGCAGAGGCCGTCGAAGCCGGCCTGCTCGGCGAACTCCAGCTCGTCGAGGAACTCGTGGTAGAGCTGACTGGTCTTCTCGGGATCGTAGAGGCTATGCGGGACGTCCACCCATACCGAGCGGTAGCGCGCTTCGAAGTCGTCGGGCAGGAACCGGTACGGCATGAGGTGGAAGAAACAGATTTTCATGAACGACTCGCGAGTTCACGGATGATACCACGGTGGCCGGAGGGTCAGGTGCGCTGCACGCGTAGCCTCTCCCTCAAGACGTCGTCCACCTCATCCTCCTGCGTGACCCAGCGCTCCAACGTCACGCCGCACTCACAGGAGACCTTGAGGCGATAGCCATTCGGCGTGACGTCGCCCACCCGGGCGACGAAGGGGCCATGCGCCCGGTGGACCGCGCCGAAGTGGTCCAGGTCAGCGGCGAGGTTCATGGTCCCTCGGCGAGCCGGGCTTGAACGTCCTTCGATGCATATGCCCGCATGTCGCGCACTTGTAGTGGAACACCGTTTCTCCGTGATCTTTGACGTCGAAGCCCGTCCGGCGCATCGCCACTCCGCACTTCGGGCACTTCCGTAATCTGGCCATTACCGGGAACCTCGACCTGCCGACCGCCGCACGGGAATCCTCTCGTGGGCGGCCCAGGTCATGTGCTTCACGCGGCGCGGGTCGTTGGGGCGTGCCACTCGCGCCTCGACCGTCTTGCCGCCGTGAAGGGTCAACGGATCTCCGACAATCTCCCAGGCGCCGTCGAGATCCGTGAAGCGATCGCCGATGCGGAGTTGCATCGCGAAGAGCATGTGCGTCGATTCGCCGTCGGCCCGCGATCGCGTCGGCATCCCTGTCAATCCCGCATCGGTACCCACATCGACCGCGCGTCCTTGCCCGGGCTCAGGTGCAAGAACTCGACCGGCGCGCGCAAAGGCGGACGATGAATGACGTTGGACCTGATGGAGGTGTCACTCGGCGGCGAAGGCGACAATTCGGGCGACTCGATCGTTGGGGTTACGGCGCGGCGCCTGTCGCTCATGCGCGGTCGGCGTTGCCGGCGGTACGAAGCCCGACGTCGGCGAGGATCCGACGCGGAATCACGATGCCGACGAGGCTATCCTGGTGGTCGAGGATCAGGCGGATGTTCAGACGCCGGAACTCCGCGCGAGCCAACGCCGCGACCAGCGCCGCGATCTGAGCAGCGGCCATCGGCTCGATCAGGCGCGCCTCGATCACGTGGCGTTCTACCTTCATATTGATCACGACGTCGTCTCGGGCGTTCGGGTTTACTCGAATTTCCACACATACATCGTCGGCATGATGTCGGCACCGCTTACGCGGTGGCGGGCGTGATCGCGCTCTCCGTGAGCTTCCACGTCGAGGACGCGCCGCCCGTTACGCGCGAACGGCGAGCGGTCACCGATACTTCCGCGCGGCTGACGAGCCATCGATCGCGGCGATATTAGATCGCCGTGTCATGTCGGTGGGGTTGTCGCCTTCGCACGGTTGATCTGAACGTCCGCGAGCGTTCCCGCGCCTTTCGCTCCGGCATGGCAGTTGCTCCCGGCCACGCACGGTAATGGACCTCGCCGAGGAGTCGATCTCGTGAGCGACATGAACGACACTCCCAACCTGGCGGCGTCGTACTGCCCCGGCTGCGAGCCGACGCGTGACCCCCTGCAGGAAATCCTGAGTGTGCATTGGTGCGACGAGCATCGGCCCGAGTTCGACGGTCACGACGACGACCGGGCGATCTTCGGTACGAGCCTTCTGAGCACGGTGGGCGAGGCCGAGGCGGAGACCAATCGCCCGTGGTGTGAGCTCGTGCATCGTGCGCGACGCCCTCGCCGGCCGCCCCGCTCATCGCGAAGTAGCCCGGGCCACGGCTGATCTCGGGGACGCGGCGCGATCTCGGGGGCGCGGCGTCGAGAGTCCGATCGAAAACGAGTCTTCATCGGGGCGACGGAGTGACGAATGGACGACGTGAAATATCCCGAGCGGGTCGTGCGCCATTTCTCAGCAGTGGATGGAACGCGCATGGAGGCGTCCTACATCCGTTACCCACGTCCGAACGGTCAGTGGACCTACTACAAGCTCCCCCGCTCCGAGCGCAAGTGCGAGTGCCGTTGGAAGAAGCCACACGATTCGCGAGAAACCGGGCCTGGACAACGTCTCGGGTAACCCTGAAGCCGGTTGAGAGGCACAACGCCATGGTGATCATTCACAAGTTCGAGGCGTGTCGGCGCTGCCCGGGGGCCACCGAGTGGCGGCTGATGCACGGCTATCTCCTTTGCGAGCGCTGCCAGCGGAGAAAGTACCCGCCGCGACGTCATCCGGCTCGTCGCATCCTCGCCCTGGCCATCTTGTCGGGCCTGGTCGCCGCCGGCGCCGCCTGGGGCATATTCGTCTTCGGGCCACGCGCGTGAAAACGGGCTCCTCGCGTTCCTGGGATCGCGTCTCGACCACCTTTGTGGCCAGGCGATGCTCGTTGGCAGAACGCGGAGGAAAGAAAGTGGAGGCGAGGCTGTACGCCCCGCCTCCCATCCTTCAGGTCTCAGGACAGCGCTGGTGTCGATCTAGTCGTCGCCGCCGTCGCGACGGTCCTCGCCGTCGTCGGGGCTTGGCGCGATGCCGCGACCGCTACGGATAAAGCTGCCATTGATGTTGATGTTGTCAACGACGGCCAGGCCTACGCCTCCCGCATCGAAGGGAGGTACTGGGTTATCCGTGCCCTCGTCAAAGATTAGATCAATGCTTCTGATCCTGCTGCCCGGCGGAATAACCGGGAAGGATTGTGCGGGATTGGCAGTGTTAAACCGTACCCGCGTCCATTCGGCCGGGTCCTGCTGTGCGGGGATGGGTGTATCGTTGGAGCAACCTCCAACAAAGTGGAACGTGTCGGGACCAGTCGCAGGTCGCGCGACGACATTGAAGCGCGGAGCGCCGGCACCGCAGTGCCCGCCGTTGCGGTAATCGAACCCAAGCACGATGGCCGTCGAGGGTGTGGTTCCCTGACGCAGCCTCTCGAAGCCCTTGATCTCGGCGCCTGAAGCTGAGCAGTCGCTCGTAAGGCCGTTCTTCGACAGAAGAAGGCCGAAGCGCCGATCTGCGGCATTAGTGGCGGTATTCGGGCCACCGTTGTCCGGTAGTCCCATACCAGGGAGCCAAGCCGACATGACGATATTGCTGCCCGGTAGCGGACCACAGTCGCCGGGTTGCCCCACAAACACGAACGGCTCAGCTCGAAGCTTATCGTCGTCGTCGCGATCGGCAAACGCAGGAACGGCCGGGATCACAGCCAAAATCGCCAAGGAGACCACGAGCATAATTCTGAGCATCATCAAGCGCCTCTCCTTTATGGCAGAAACGTTGTAGGGCCAGGAATTCGCGGGGGCAGCGCTGATGCGTCCCACGGTGTTTGCGTCCCCGAACGCCGCTAACGAAGGGCGGCCGTACCTTCTCGTCGAGTGTCTCCGCGAAATGTCACGAGGGAAGGTGAGTCGGGAACAAGCCACGATGACGGAGTTCGATCATCCTCCCTTCTCGGCTCCGCCTAGAGGCCGCCCCGCCTCGATGCTCGCCTGGGGGCAGGAACCAGATAGCCCCGGTCGCTTTCAAGCCACGCGTAGCGCGCAAGTCAACATCGGCGAGTCGATCGTCACCGGCTAGTAGGTCAATGCGATGAACCACTACCCGGCGGGGGACTCAGTTTCTTGCCGATCTGTTGATGACGAATGAACCACGATGGCGTGCGGAAAGTTTCTCAACGTACGGCTTCGGCTCCGCTTCCGGCACGCCCTCGTTCCGAGCATCCGCAATCGCACTCGCCGCCGCGCCCCAGCATTTGCGTCAGCAGCCGGGCCACCGGCTCCCAGATGCCGGCCTGCTTCCACCGGCTGTAGCGGCGATACACGCTGTTCCACTTCCCGCAGCGGCCAGGCATCTCACGCCACGGCGCGCGATTGCGGAGGTGCCACACGATGCCGTTGACCACGAGCCGATTGTCACGCGCCGGGCGGCCTTCTCGACCGCGCTCGGGCGGCAGCAGCGGCGCGACCAGCGCCCATTCGGCGTCGCTCAGATCGTCGCGGCCGGTAATCCGCTTCTTGCGCATCGAGGATTTCGACGCTGGCCCCGGCGGCACCGCCGAGCCATTGGTCCGCAGCGTAGCGTTCGATGACGTTCCAATCGTCGTTGTCGTCATCGCCCCCCCCTGTGAATGCGCTCTCCAGGAGCTGCGAGTCCGCTGCCGTTGAAAATCCAGCGGACGTGGGTCCTCCCTGCGAGTCCGACGACCGGAAGTTAACGCCGCAGGTTACCGTCGGCTATAGGCGCGGCACCCTATGCCCGAGTAGGAATTCGACGGGGTGGCATGTAGTCGTTCGTCCTACGGAGGCGGAGAGTTTTCCCGGATCGAGCAATCAGGGGTCGAATCGATGATCCTGACGCCGCAGGAGGAGCCGTGGAGCTCTTCAGCGGCCAGTGAAACGATCTACTGAATGATCTGGTCTGCCCGGCGCAGCAGCGACGGCGGGATCGTGAGGCCCAGCGTCTTCGCGGTGTTGAGGTTGATGACGAACTCGAACTTCGAGAACTGCTCGAGGGGCAGGTTCGCAGGCGTCGCGCCCCGCAGAATCTTGTCGACATACGCGGCTGTCCGCCCAAACAAGACGGCGTGATTCGGTGAATAGCTCATCAGGCCGCCCGCTTCCAACGCGTCCCTCGAATCGAACATCGTCGGGAGCCGAAACTTTGCGGCCAGCTCGACGAGCCGGCGCCTCTCGGCGAAGAAATATGGGCTCCCGAGAATCAGAATGGCTTTTGCGGCGTCGTGTTGCATCGCCGCGAAGGCGGGCATCAGGTCGCTCAGGCTTCCGGCACTCACAGGCCGAACCTGCACACCCAGGCTCCGTGCCGCATTCTCCACGGCGTTGAGTCGTGACGGATGGAAGGCGCTCCGGCTGTCCCAGAGAACCGCGATACGGTCGAACCCCGGGCCAGCCTGGCTGAGCAGCTCGAGGGCTGTCGGGGCAGCATCCGTCTTCAACAGGACCACCCCGGTGACGTTCTTGCGGCGACCGTGGACGAGCATGTCGAAGAAGAAGTCCGAACGATTCGGGTCCGTGGTGGCAGCAATGACGATTGGGATTGCGCTGGTGGCCTGCTGAGCGGCGCGAGTGGCCCGGCCGCCGCACGTGACGATGACGTCGACCCTGCGACGGACCAGCACTGCCGCCGTCTCTGTCAGCGCAGCGCCTTCCTTCTCCGTCTCCCGGTAGTCGAGAATCACATCTGACCCAGGGCTCCAGCCCAGCTCGCGGAGAGCGTCCTCGAACGAGTCTCGGGGCATCCCGCGTGAATCAAAAGAACGGCGCGGGCACAAGATACCAACCGCGGGAGCCTTCCCCACCTCCTCTGCCTCAGCGGCGCGCGGCGCGGCAAGGAGACAGGCGATACCGGCCAGGAACGATCGGCGGCCAAGCATGTAAGCACGTTATGTCGTCACGCGGGGGGGCGTCAAGCGAATCACGTGGTGTTGCTGTGCGAGCTCTCGGCGACCGGCGTCCCCCCGTGCGCCCTTGCCTTACTAGGGGTTGTCCCTTCGATCAACCATAGCGGCGTCCAGCCCAGCGGCCGCGATCGTCTCAGCGGTCGTCCGTCGCCTCGTCCACCAGCGGGACGCGGTGGCGGAGGTCGAAGCGATAGGGGGCGGGCAGAATGTGGAACGCACGCCGCAGAGTGCAGGGCGTAGTCGAATTCCGTGGACCCCTGGTTGCGGTTCACGTCGCCGCTGCCTCTGGAGTCTGGCCGCCGCAGCAAACACACCGGACCGCGCGGTGTTTTCACACCTGCATTAGTGCCCTCCGAGGATGCTGTTGGTGATCGTCGGCGTGAGGTTCTGCAGGATCACTTTGGTCCCCGTGGTCAGCGTCACGCTGCCCAGTCCGCTGGTCGGTGAGCCACTGGTCTTGAGCTGCTGGATCACCTGACTGAGCTCCTGCCGCTCGATCGGGGAAAGACTGTTCCAGACCCTGGCGGTGGCCGCCGTGGCGGCAAACGTCTCGCGGGCGATCGTCGTCGAGGTCGCTTGCTGTACGGCAAGGTCCTCTCGCTTGTCGGGACTGCCGTTGTCCTGCGGCGTTTGAGTCGCGCTCGGAACCGCGTTCGCGATGGCGCTGTTCACCAGATCCGTGGCCAGGGCCTGGGCGTGCGTGATGAGGGGCGCGATCGCCGCCGCCGGGGGATCGGTCTTGGTCGCCTTGAAGCTGTTCGAGAGCTCGCCAGCCTCCGACGGCGTGAGCCGGCGGCTGACGGGAGGTGTGAGTCCCGTGAACCGTGCCTGCTCGTTGGCGCTGAGGGTGACGCCGGCGCCGGACGGCTGGCCGCCCTGGAGGTGGCGCACCAGCACCTCGCCGGTGATGACGGTGAACCGTGTCGTGAATGCCGCGGGGCCAGGCCCCGCCTGCGCCGTCGTCTGGTCGACCTCGACGATCACGATGGTGCCTCGGATGCTGGCCACCGCGTTCGGAGTGCGGATCTCGATCGTCTCGCCGGGCTTCATGCGCTCCTTGGCCACGGCGATCGCGGCCCGGCCCACGCCGATGTTGACGGTCGAGACACCGGGCACCTCGGTGATCGTGAGTGACGAGCGCTCGCGGACGGTGACGATCGCTTTGCCGCCAAGCAGGATGCGGGCCACGGAATCGTCGCCGGTGTTGAGGCGGTCCTGCACGAAGACGTCGTCCTTGAACTTCAGTGGCACCGGCTGCGACAGCGATACGCGGGCCACGGTCGCTGTTCCGTGCAGCGTCGTGACGACCCCAGCCTTGGTCGGCTGAGCGAACGCGGCGGACGGCGTGGCGACGACGAAAGCGACAAAGGCAAGAAGGGCGGTGGACGCGCTGTAGATTCGCTGCATCAATGGCTCCTTCAGTGTTGATCGACCTTTGGAACGGCTAGGAGCTCAGGCTATCGACCAGCCTTCCGCTCGTGAGGCGGAGCCGACTGCTCATCAATCGCGCCAGCGCGAGAAGAAGCTTCACGCCGAGGCTCGGGCTCGTCACGAGGAGGCGTTCGAATTCCCGCTTCGTGAGCACGAGGATCCGGACATCCGTCAACGCAACGGCACGAGCGGAACGGGCCACGGTATCCACCAGGGCCATCTCGCCCATCACCTTGCCGACGCCTAACGTGGCCAGCAAGCAATCGCTGCCGCTTCGGTCGGCCTTGCGGATATCGACGTGTCCGCCCGCGACGATCCCCATCCAGGCCTCGCGGCTGCCCTCCTCGAAGATGACGGCACCCGCCGCGGCCTGGTAGAGCCCCATCGGGTCGGCCATCGCGCGCAGCTCACGGTCACTGAAGTCACGGACGCCGGGGAAGGCGAGATGGTGAGTCATTTTGAGGATCCCGGATCGCTCCTCGACGGCCGAGGCGAGCAAGGTCATCCGGGTTCTGCCGACGGCGGCGTGCGACTCCAGCATTGTGGGCTCCCCGCGAAGGTCATCGGCAGTCGGGAGACGGATCCGTACCCCCTCCCGTCCGTGCCGATTGGCGGATTGTCACGGGTTACGTCCGTACGACGGGCGCGCCCGGCAGTCGCTCCAGCGTCTCAATGGCACCGCTGTTGCTGTTGTTCGAAGGATTGTTGAAAAGGGAGGGCGGGGCCGCCACCTCAGTGAGCGGGCACGGCTCCGATCCCTTCAGCCTTCAGCCGTTCCCGTTCTGCTCACGGAACCGATAGCCGACGCCCCGGGCCGTCTCGATGGCCGGCATCGGTAGCTTGGTCGCCACGAATTTCCCGCGCAACCGAGCGAGGTGGACATCGACGGTGTGAGGCTGGACGAAGCCGTTCTGGCCCCACACCACATCGAGCAGCTCGTCGCGGCCGAACACACGGCCGGGACTGCTGGCCAGCACCGCAAGCAGCTCGACGGGACGCCCCTTCACCCTCACCTCGAAGCGGTCACGATCGATCTCGAGGTCGCCGGCCTTGACGAACACCTGCCTCCGGCTCTCTTCGACACCCGTGCGGCGGACGACGGCGTGGATACGGGCGATCAGTTCGCGCGGCGAGAACGGCTTGGTGACGTAGTCGTCGGCGCCCAGCTCGAAGCCGAGGATCACATCGCCTTCCTCGACCCGCCCGGTGACCATGATGATCGGGATCGTCCGGGCCTCCGGATCTTGCCTGAGCCGGCGGCAGACCTCCCCAGCCATTGAGCTCGGGCAGCATGAGATCGAGCACCACCAGGTCGGGACGGACATCGTGCGCCCGCCGGAGCGCCTCGGGCCCCGAACTCGCGGTGAGCACGTCCCAGCCTTCCTTACCGAGATGGTGACGAATCAGCTCGGCGACATCGGGCTCGTCCTCGACGACGAGCACGCGACCACAGCGCTGTACGGCATCCGCCGGTGCGGGATTCATAAGAAGGTGCTCGCGGCCTGCTCGGACTTCTGCTGGGCGTCTTCGTACCCGACGGCCTGTACGGTCATTCGCGGCCGATGACAGCGCGCGCAGTGGGCGCCGAGCAGGACGATCGTCTCGCCATCGATTCGTAGCGCGGCGATCAGCTTCCGCGCCTGCTCAGGCACGATACGAAGCGTCCTGGCGAGACAGCGGGCGCAGAAGGCTGACGGATAATGTCGACGGAGGAAGTCACGGACTACGTCACACCCTTCACCACCCTGCACGACGTAGTTCTGGTGGAGCAACTCTCCAGCGTCGAACACGGCCAGATCGGCGCGATCGATGGTCTGTGGGGGATGCGGATATGGGCGGGCGGCGTCCGGGTGCGTCATGTGCGCTCCTCAACCACCGCCCCGTGATTCGAACTATCTGATCGACTATTTGCTCGCTGCCCGCCCTCAGTCAATACGGGAAAATATTTTCCCAGAGGAACGGAGACCCTTCCGGACGGAGACCCTTCCTGGCTCAGCAAAGGAAATGTTTTCCTAGTACGTCTGGGCGATTTCTCGACCAACCGCCACGTCGTAAGCTGGCGCAGTGAGGACGAAGAAATACCCGACGACCTCATCGGTCTCGCACCGTGGTCCGCTCGCCCTCATCGTGGACGACCACGCGGCCACCCGGGCGATGTACTTCACGTATCTCGTCTCGAAGGGGATGCGCGTCGTGGTAGCCGGTGATGGCCTGACGGCCGTTCGCCTTGCTGAAGGCCGGCAGCCCGACGTGATCGTCATGGATCTCTCGTTGCCCCTACTCGACGGGTGGGAGGCGATCCGGCGGCTGAAGGGGAACCGCCGCACGGCTCACATCCCGATCGTGGCTTGTACCGGGAACATCGGTGGCGGCAGCGCGGAGCGCGCCATCGTGGCTGGCTGCGATGCCTACCTCATGAAGCCGTGCTTGCCCGAACAGCTCTTCGAGCAGATCCGCATCCTGCTGGCGCGCAAGGCCCGGCCGCAGCGCCCGGCGTAGACGCATGGCCAGGCGACGCTGAAGATGCCGAGGACAAGAAGTGCGCTTACTGCGGGCGTTGTTCGGCCGCGTGTGTCAGCCCGCGTGCCAAGCCGTGACCGCTTGACTCCGAATCGAACAGCGCCTCGTTCACGCCGATCGTCAAGTGTCGAAAATCACGTCCGTCACTGAGTTGGTCCCGATATTGCGCATGCGCCCGGCGTGGCCCGCACGACATCCGAGGTTCGTCCGATAGATCTGGCCGACATCCACGTCTTGGTCGTGGATGATCACGTCGATACGCTCGAGCTCTTCAGTGCCGCTCTGGGACTCTTCGGGGCGAACGTCCTGACGGCGAGGACGGCCCGAGACGCGCTGACCATTTTTCAGACGGTACGAGTGAACGCGATGATCTCGGATCTGGCGATGCCGGGCGAGGATGGCCTCTGGTTGCTTCAGCAGGTCCGCCAACTCGAGCACGAGAAGGGCGGCTGCATCCCCGCGATTGCGGTCACCGCGCATCGGGAGCGCTACGCTGCCACCCGGCTGAAGGAGCTTGGCTTCGAGGCGTTCCTGACGAAGCCGGTCGATCCGTTCGACCTCTCCAGAACGGTCGCGTCCCTCGTCGGTCGCTGACCCAGCCCCGGGCTGGAAGTTACCTCGCCACCTTCTCGATCCATCGCTACGCCTCTCCGATTCCGACCTGGAGCCGTCGATATCCGTTCTATGAGTGTGCGTTACGACCGCTACGTCACGATCGAGAGCCATGCGCTCGAGGTCTCCGCTCCTCATGGTTGAACGCCGCGGTGGGTTGCCGATCTCCGGAAAGCGGGAGTCATGGGACGAGGTCGTGAGGCGGCTGCGTCGACGTCGTGGCTTCGGCCGCACAGACAGCGTGAAGCCGATTCTCGCCAGACGGATTTCCAGGACGACCCACCAGCCATACTGGCGTCGGGAGTGGCTCGTCGTTCATCATGGTAAACCGTCTCGAATGAGCCTGCACCACACTGGCGGAAGGTGGACCGTTACCGCGGTGTCAGCGACATGGATCGACGACCCAACCGCTCCACCGTCGCGCCGGAGGCCACACGCCGACCGGTAGGATCCCGTCGCCGCCGCGGGCTATGCGCCGTGCTGACGATTGGCCCGAGCGAGCAGCGTGCGGATCTCCTTCAAGAGGTGCTCGGGTAAGCACGGCTTCAGGACGTAGGCGTCACATCCAGCTTCGATGGCCGACTCTCCGCTGCCGCCGTCGACGCGCCCAGTGCAGGCCACAATAGGGATGTGCGCCGTACTGCCGTCCCGCTTCAATCGCCGTATCGTCTCTAATCCGTCGATCACCGGTAAAGACAAGTCCATGACGATCACGTCTGGTCGATCGGCAACCGCCATACGGATCGCCGTGACGCCGTCGCCGGCTACAACGATGCGCATACCCTGCGAGGCGAGGTACATGGAGTACATCTCGCGCGTGTCGGCGTGGTCGTCCACGATGAGGATGACAGACGCGGGGCCACCGCTGCCGCTATGCGGCGAGCCTGAGTCCGACGCGCCGGCGTTGCGGCGGCTACGGCTACGTCCCACGTCGCTCAGCGCCCGACGAGTGACGCGACGGTTCGCGAAAGATTGAGCGGATCGACTGGCTTCGCCAGGAACGCCTCGAAGCCGGCAGCGGTCACCTGTTCGGCGCTGTAGCGGTCCCAGTGTGCGGTGACTGCCAGCGCCGGAATACTGCCGCCCTTCTCACTCTCCAGTCCGCGGAGCTGCTCGACAAGCCAGAAGCCGCGCTCGCCAGGCATCGCCAAGTCGGAGATGATCGCGTCGAGCCGCACCGTCTTGAGCAGCGTCAGCGCGTCTCGCGCGCTCCTCGCCGTCAGGACGTGGGCCCCGTGCAACTCCAGCGCGGCGCCGAACACTTCGAGGGTGTCGTCGTGATCGTCCACGACCAACAGGTGGAGGTCGGTGAGGTCCGGCGAAGCGTCGTTCACGCTCATAGGGCGGACTGGTCCTGCCTATGGTACGTCAACACGGGAATCGGTGGCGGGGTTCCAGCGAGGGTAGGGAGCGCGCGCCGACCGACGTACAGGTTCACTTTCCCCTGAGCTTCACGTCCTCGTACGGGCCGGAGAATGGAAAGCCGGTGATGAGTCCGAGCCCTGATTCCTCCACCCTCGG
>MNEG01000075.1 GCA_001917585.1 Candidatus Rokubacteria bacterium 13_1_40CM_68_15 | reverse complement strand
GCCGTGTCGGTGACGTCCACGAACCCCTTGTGCGAATCGGTGTAGGACGACCCGTGCCCGGGGAAGTGCTTGAGCGTCGTGAGCACGCCGACCTCGTGCATGCCGCGGATGAAGGCGCGGGCGTGGTCGATGACCATCGCTGCGTTGTCGCCATAGCTCCGGTTGCGGCCGACGATGACCGGATTGGCCGGGTTGAATCCCACGTCGACCACCGGCGCCAGGTTCCACCGGATCCCGGCCTCGCGCAGCATGGTTCCGATGCGCCGGGCCTCCAGCTCGGTCAGCACGAGATCGTTCCGCTGACCGAGCTCCTCGGCGGAGAGCGTCGGCGTGTACCCCACCTTGGGGCCGAGCCGCATCACCGAGCCCCCCTCCGCGTCGATGGCGACGAGGAGCCGACGTCCGGTGCAGGCGAGGGCGCGCTCGTCCGCGGCCTTGATGAGGCGGGCGATCTGATCGTGATCGACGACGTTGTGGGCGAAGAGAATGATCCCGCCCACCTTCGCTTCGCAGAGTAGATGGTCGAGATCGTCGTTGCCGGCGGGCTCGGTGCCGCGGAATCCGACGAGCAGGAGCTCGCCGGCGTCAGCGGCCAGCGGCGCGATGCGGGCTGGATCCGGTGGGGCCAGGGTCCGGCACGCACCGAGGCCGGCGACGAGACCGAGCGCGAGGAACGCGCCGAGCGCGCGTCGGCTACCCACGAGCGGCCGCGACCAGCCTCCGCACGCGCTCGGAATCCACCGGCTGCCGGACGCTGCCGTCGCGCTTGACGAACGTGCCGACGATCACGCCCTCCGCCACGGACAGGAGCTCGGCCACGCTGTCGGCGGTGACACCGCTGCCCACGAGGACGGGCACCGTCGGCACCGCGCTCCGCACGCGCTTGACGTCACCGATGGCCGTGGCGTCCCCGGTGGCCTTGCCGGAGACGACGAGGGCGTCGGCCAGGCCGCGATGGACGAGGTCGCGCGCCTCCTGCTCGAGGTCGACGGGCGCCACCGGCGCCGCATGCTTGCCCTGGACGTCGGCGAAGATTTTGACGTCGGCGCCGAGCAGGCGCCGGTCGCGCAGGGTCTGATAGGCCTCGGACTGCACGATGCCCTGGTCGGCCACGACGGCGCCGGCGTGGACGTTGACACGGATGAACTGCGCGCCGGCGGCGCAGGCGACGGCCAGCGCGGCCCGCGCGTCGTTCTTCAGCACGTTCACGCCGACGGCGACGCGCGGGACGGCGCGACGGATGGCGGCCACGATGATGGCCATGGCGGCGACGGTGCTGGGCTCGACGCGGCCGGGCGTGAACGGGACGTCCCCATAGTTCTCGACGAGGAGCGCGTCCATGCCGCCCTCGATGAGGACGGTGGCGTCGGTCACGGCGGCCGCGATCGCGCGCTCCATCGAGCCGTCCCAGCGTGGGCTACCGGGCAACGGCGGCAGGTGGACCATGCCGATCAGCGTGCGAGCCAGACGCATGCGGGCAGCGAAAGTGTAACACGCGGTGTCGTTCGCTATAGTCAGCTGAACTCACGCCTCGCTCGCGTGTCGCTGGTTGGCTGATCGTCGCGTTCGGAAGCCGGGGGAGTTCCGAGGGGGGCGTAGCCCCCTTCGGTAGGAGGCAAGTCATGGGCTACACGACGCTGCTGGTGGAGCGCGCAGGTGCGATCGCAACCATCACCCTCAACCGTCCCGAGGCCCGCAATGCGCTCGACCTCGTGATGCGGGGCGAGCTGCTGACCGCGCTCGACGAGGTGGAAGCGGATCCCCAGGCGCGCGTGGTGGTCCTGACCGGGGCCGGCGGCCATTTCTGCGCGGGCGGCGACGTGAAGACGATGCGCACGAAACGCCACACCGCTGCCGAGGGACGTCAGCGGGTGGAGTCGCTCAACCGCATGGTCCTGCGCCTCGTCGATTTCCCGCGTCCGACCATCGCCCAGGTGGACGGCTTCGCTGTCGGGGCTGGCTGCAATCTCGCGCTCTGCTGCGACCTGATCGTCGCCGCCGATCGCGCCCGCTTCGGCGAGGTCTTCGGCAAGATCGGCCTGGTGCCCGACGGCGGCGGCACCTGGCTGCTGTCGCGGGTCGTCGGCCTGGCCCGGGCCAAGGAGCTGATCTTCACCGCCGACATCGTGGAGGCAGCCGAGGCGCAACGCATCGGCCTCGTCAACCGCGTGGTGAAGGCCGCCGATCTTTCCACCGAGACCCGACGTATCGCCGAGCGCATCGCCGCCGGGCCACCGCTGGCGCTCCGGCTGGCCAAGCAGATGGTGAACCGCGCCGCGACCTCGGACCTCGCGAGCGCCCTCGACGCGGAAGCCGGCGCGCAGGCCATCGCCATCACCAGTGACGACCACCAGGAAGGCCTCGCGGCGTTCTTCGAGAAGCGCGCGCCGCGTTTTACCGGCGCTTAGTTCGGGCGAGGCTCGGACGACCCGGGCGTTGGCTGGGGAATCGTCGGCGGCATGCCCGACGAGGGTGGCCGCGTGGACGGCAAACGGGGCGAGCGCCGGAACGTGTCTTCGAGCTCCGGCGTCGAGCGGCGGATCTCGTCGGTGATGCGGGAGGCGTCGAGCGCGGTGCCGATGACGCGCGGTGTGATCAGGAGCAGCAGCTCGGTCTTCGTGACCGTGCGGACCTTGGCGCCGAAGAGGTAGCCGAGGATCGGGATGTCCTTGAGGAAGGGAACGCCGCGGTCCTGCGTCTCGACGCGATCACGGATGAGGCCGCCCAGCACCAGCGTCTGATTGTTCATCAGCACCACCGACGTCTCCGCCTCGCGCTTGATGATCCGCCGCGAGCCGGTCGGCGCCTCGGGAGCCCCGACGTCGTTGACCTCCTGCTTGACGTCCAGGCCGACCGTGCCGTGCTCGCCGATGCGCGGCGTCACGGTGAGGATCACGCCGGCGTCGCGGTATTCGACCGACTGCGTGCCGACGATGGCCTGCGTCGTCGTCGTGCCCGCCGTGGCCTGCGTGGTCCCGCCGATGGGTACCTGCTGGCTGGTCACGATCGGGATGGAGTCCGACACGTTGATGATGGCCTTCTTGTTCTCGGATGTCAGCACGTGCGGGTTGGACAGCACGTTCACGAGGTCGAGAGAAGCCAGCGAGTTGAGCAGGAGCATGAACCTGTCGGTCGCAAACGCGAACGCGGTCAGTCCTGAGCCGGGCAACGTCAGCGCCGACCCATCGGCGATGGGCAGGTTCCGGGAGATGGGGCTGATGATCGACGGCGACGCCGTCGAGATGCTCTGGGACGCAAAGTTGAATTTGCCCGACTTGACGGCCCAATCGACACCGAGCCGCAGGTCGTCGGTGAGCGTGATCTCCGCTACCAGCACTTCGACCAGGACCTGGCGCGGCTGACGGTCCAGCTGCTTGATCGTCGCCTCGATCTCCGGCCAGTTCCGCGGGAACGTCGTGACGATGACGGAGTTCGTCGGCTCGTCGGCGATGAACCGGATCTGGCCTTCGAGCACACCGAGCTCACCGATTCCGGTGGCCGACCCGCTCACCCCCGGCCCGGGTGCCGTCGTCGGCGGCGAGGGCGGCGGCGGCGCCGGCCGCCCTGTCGTCGGCTGTGACGGTGCGCCGCCCGACGTCGTCGGAACCGTCTCGCGCGCGCCGTAGATCGCGTTGAGGGTCGCCGCCAGGTCCTTCGCCTTGCCGGCTTCCGCGTAGTAGATGAAGACGCGTCGGCCGCCGTAGATGTTGACGTCGAGCTGCGAGATCAGGCGCCGCACGGTCTCGAGCTCGTGCTTGCGGGCGTGGACGATCAGCGAGTTCGAGCGCCGCTCGGCGACGATCAGCGGCGCGCGCTCAGCTCCAGTCGCCCCGGCTTCCGGCGGACGGACGGCCGCCGGAGCTCCCGGGGCGGTCGGTGTCGGCGCCGGGGGCGGCGTGACCGGAGCGCCGGGCACGCCGGCGGCGGCCGCGCGGCGCAGGCGGCCGCTGGCGAAGAGCTGGTTGAGGATATTCGCGAGGTCGGCGGCGTCGGCGTAGCGAATCTGGATGATCTGCAGCTCGTCGAGCGCGATCTCCACGTCGACCATGCGGATGATGTCCAGCAATCGCCGCACGTTGTTGGCGGAATCCGTCACCATCAGCACGTTCGTCTCGCGGTGGGCGACGAGATTCCCGCGCTGTGAGACGAGCGGGCGCAGCAACGTGGCCAGGTCGGCGACGGACGAGAAGCGCACGGGCACGATCTGCGTGATGATCTCGTCCGCCGTGCGATTGGGGTCGGGCTCGAGGCCGACGATGGTCGGCACCGCGCGCTCGCGCGCGCCCTCGATGCGGACGATCTTGTACAGGTTCCCGCTCTTCACCGCGGTGAACCCGTGGACTTCGAGGATGGCCAGCAGCACTCCGAAGACGTCCTCTTGCGGAATGCGGCCCGAGGTCTGGACCGTCACCTTTCCGCGCACGTCGGGGGCCAGCACGTAGTTGAACCCGACGATCTCGCTGGCCGCGTGCACGACGGTCTCGATGTCCGCATTGTCGAAGTTGAGGACGACGAAGCGGCCGCGCTGAGCCGGCGGCACCGGCGGGGCCGTCGGCGGCTGAGGCGGCATCGTCGGGGGCGGCGTCTCCACGCGCGGGGCGGGCGGCACCTGGACCTCGCGCGGGCCGACCGACGGCGTCGGAGCGGGCGGAGGCGGCGGTGCTGCCGGCGCCGGCGCGGCGGGTGGCAGAGGCGCGCGCGCGGCCGGCGGAGCCGGTCGCGTCGCGGGTGCCGCGCAGGCGGTGACGAACGAGGTCAGCGCGACGAGCGCGACAGTGCGACAGCCGAAACGACGCTCAGCGAGTGGGGGCATCGGGCATCCCAGGTGGTACACGACGGAGAAGGTTGGGGGGGAGCGGCCGGCGACCCGGCTGCTGTCCCTGTTGATCCGGTTGCGTACTCGTCACCGGCGGCTGCGGCTGGAAACCAGGGGGTGACGCTGCGCCGGGAAATGGTTGCGGCACCGGCTGCTGCGGAATGGGAAATGGCGGCCGCGGCGCTCCCGGAGTGGCTTCGGCCTGACCCGACGCGGGCGGCGCCGCGGGACGTGGACGACTCGGATCGTGGAGTCGTACATCCACCTGGCCCTCGGGACGAACGAGAATCACCCGGTCCTCGCTGATCGACTGCAACGTTCCACCGGCGACGGCATCACCAACCCGGTAACCGGCGACGCGCTTGGTCAGGGGGTCTTCGAGGTACGCCATCGGCGCCCCATCCCTCAGGATGACGCCGTGGAGGCTCGGCTTCGGGAGGGCCGCCAACGCGGTCGCAGCGCTGCCCGCGAGCGGAGCTTCCGTGCGATCGGGGCTGAAGAGATTTCGGCTGGCAATGGCGCCGTAGGCTCCGCCTGATCCGTCGGGACCGGCGGGGCTGGCGGCCGCCGAGGTGGCCGGCGCGCTGGCCGCCCGTCGCGTGGGCGCGTCGGTCTTCGGCGTCGCGAACTGCCAGCCGATGTAGGCGATCAGGCCGACGGAGATGCCGACGAGCAGAGCGTTGAGCGTGAGCAGGCGCTTGGACATCAGGTGCGAAGCTTTCCTGGGAGGATGAAGCCGGAGAGCGTCAGCGTGGCCAGCAGCTCCTTGGGCTGCGTGATGTTGACCACGCGTACTTTGAGATCCTGGACGGCGAGGAGCTTGGGCGCGCGATCGATCAGCGCGAGCAGATCGACGAGCTGACGGATCTCGCCGGACACCGCGATCTCGATGGGGATCTCGAGCAGCTCCCCACGCTCGACCGGAGGCAGGATGCGCTCACTGCGCACGTCGGTCGACGCCTGCGCCGCCATCCCCTTCAGCAGCTTCTGAAGCTCCGACGCCGCCACGGCCGGCGTACCGGCGGGCAGGAAGCGCTCGCTCAGGCTCTCCAGTCGCTGGTTCGTCGCCTCCAGCTCGGCAGCGATCGCCGCCTTGCGTCCGACGAGATCCTGGCGGCGCGTGAGCACCTGCTCGCGCACCGGAACCAGCTCTCCGGCGGTGCGATTGCCATCGCGGATCGGTTGAACGACGACGACCCATGCCAGCACGATGACGGCGACACCGCCGGCGGCACCGATCAGCATCCGTTCGCGGCGCGACAGGTTGCCGATCATCGCGTCGGGCTCGCGGCGGGTGGCGCCGACGGCGGACGTCGGGGCTGAACGCCGGCTGGAATCGGGGACGGCGTGACGGGGGCGCTCACCGCTGCGGCGACCGCGCCGGGCGAACCTTCCCACGACGCGCGGATCCGGAATTGCTCCTTGTCCCGTCCTCGGGTGACCGGCGACGAGAACTCCACGCGCTCGAGGCGCGGCGAGTTTTCGAGGAGCGGGATGAGCGCGGCGGCGGCCGAGGCCTGGCCGGTGAGCTCCACGCCCTTCGTGTCGGCAGAGAGCAGCGTGAGCCACGCGTCGTTCGGCAGGAGTTCCGTCAACTCCCGGAGCAGGGGCAGCGGTCGGACGCTGTTCGTCTCCAGCGACTGGATCGTGGCGAGCAACCGGCGGTTCCGCTCGAGATCCTGGAGCACGCGCTCGGTCGCCCGGACCTCGGGGTCGAGCCGCCCGATCCGCGCATTGAGGTCGGCCAGTCGCCGGGTCTCTCGCCATCCGGGCGCCAGCAGGGCGCCCAGCGCCAGCAGGATGGTCGCTGCGGCGAAACCGGCCGTCACGAGCTGCCCGCGGGTGATCTGTCGAGGGCGTAAGGCAACGGGCAGCAGCTCGAGAGGGCGGAGCCGACCAGCGGCCACGGCCACCGCCAGCTCGAGCACGCCCCGCGGCGAATCGGTCACGGTCTCCAGCATCGCGCGAGCGCGAGGCGTGTACGGGGGCTCGGTGACCGTCATGCCGCGCTCAGTGAGCGCCGCCGTGACCTCGGGCTGACTATCGCCCGACACCCAGACGCTGTCACACCCACGCCAGCGGACCAGCGTGAAGCTGCGCTGAATCTCGGCAACCACCGTTGCCGCCTCGGCGCTGGCGACATTGCGGCTCAGCGCGATGGTTCCGCCGACGAGAAAGAGCAGATCGCTCGTGTCGCCCGCGCGATGGATCCACACGACCTTCTCCTGGTGGGGACGACGCACGATCAGCGCGGGGAGGTTGTGGGAGGCGACGGTCAACGACACGGGGCGAAGCTTCACTTCCTCGGCGATGCGAAGCGCGCCGTCCACGACACGGCGGTCGGCAGCAGCGATCACGACCTGACGACCGCCTGGCGGTGTCGTGCCGTTGCGCTCGTCGGGAAGCAGGAGGTAATCGAACGTGGCGTCGTCGCTCGGGAACGGCAAGTGCCGCTCGAGCTCGAAGCTGATCATCTCTCGCACTTCGCCGCCCATGGCCGGCAGCTCGATCGGCTTCACGGTGACCGACGCGCGAGGCAACGCGAGCGCGATCGTGCGGACGGGCAAGCGCCGCTGCCCGATCTCCGCGCGAAGCGCTTCGACGGGATTCTCCCCGCTCACGACGAAGACTTCGACGCGTCCCCGCTGCACGGCAGCAGCGACGAAACGATCGCCGAGCGGAAGAACAGCGAAGTGAGCCCGAGCAAGCATCACGAATTCAGATTACGCTGAACGCGTCCCGCGTGGCAACCACTTGTAGTGATTACAGAAAGTCGCCCAGATATTGGGCGGCGAAATTCGGTCAGCGGACCCCGGACCACTCGAGGATGGCCATCGGTTGCCGGGCGATGTCCTGCCTGCGCTGGACGATCGCGGTCAAACGGGCACGCGGCTGGCCCTCGACTAGTCCTTCTGCCTCAATTCGGAAGGTACGGGTGTTGACCATGAGGCCCCGGCCACCGAAACGCCCGGGGACTTGGATGAAGGGACCGTCGCGTCGGCTCTGGACGATGTCGATGATCTCGGCGTCCGAGAGGCCCTGGGCCCGAAGGACCTCGGGGCGGGCGGTGTTCATGTTGATCTGGCCCGGAGTCTTGACGGTGACCAGGTCCACCAGACCCGGCTTTCCGTCGCGGCCGTAGTAGATCTCGGGCGTCACGCCTTTGATCTGGAGCAGTTCCGACACCGATTCGAGGTTCGCATTGTGAGCGCGGTAGGGGACGGGGAGCTTCAGATAGTAGTCGTCGCTCTCGGCGCCGTTCAGCCGGTGGTCGTCGTTCGCGTCGCGCCAGTCCTGCAGCGAGTCGTTGATGGTGTCGCGGTCGGACTTCGTGAGGCCGAGCCCCTGGAGCAGGTGGTCGATGCGGTCGGG
>MNEG01000167.1 GCA_001917585.1 Candidatus Rokubacteria bacterium 13_1_40CM_68_15 | reverse complement strand
CTAAAGAACACTTTCTGCTACCGATCGCGGTGTCGCTGGTGAATTCACCGGGGCCAGTAGCTATAGGCGAGGGGTTTGCCGAGACGTCAGGCATATACGAGCGACTGCAGGCGTTGGGGTTTACCCCAGAACAAATCGACGACGCTCTCTTAAGGGGTTACCGGAAGGGCCTGATCGAGGCTGGAACACGGCGACTGCCCGAAGCTGGACAGCCCATGCCTGAGGCCATTCGCGTTACCAGCGTCGGCCTCTATCACGTAAAAGTTCTGTGCCGTCTGTTCACGTATATAGATGCTGTTATTGTCGATACGCCGATATTCGATTCGGACGCGCGGCGAGAGGCGCTCCAGTCAGCAAAGACCATTCGTGAGAGGCTCGATCGGGCTGAACTGTTTCGTGAATACTTGGACCGCCGGTGGGCTTGGGTCGGTACGCAAGAGGTTCCGTTCGAGTGGGAGGCGATGTCGGAACTCTTACGGCAGGACATCGCACGAATCAGAACGCGCCTCCCGGCCGTGAGACGTTGATCCCCGTCTAAATCAAAGCGTGGCTCGCTCGATCTTCGCCCACGTGTCCCTGAGCCCCACCGTCCGGTTGAACACGAGGCGCCCCGGCGCGTGGTCCTTCCAGTCGGCGACGAAATAGCCGACGCGCTCGAACTGGAAGCGATCCTCCGCGCGCGCCGAGCCAAGCGCGGGCTCCACCTTCGCGCCGCGGATCACCTCCAGCGAGCCTGGGTTCAGCACGGTCTTGAAGTCGTCTGCCTCATCCGGCTTGGGCACCGTGAACAGCGTGTCGTACAAACGGACCTCGGCGTCGACGGCGTGCTGGGCGGACACCCAGTGGATGGTGCCCTTCACCTTGCGGCCCTTCGAATCTCCGCCCCGCGAGTCGGGGTCGTACTTGACGCGCACCTCGACCACGTTGCCGGCCGCGTCGCGCTCGACGCCGGTGCACTCGACGATGTAGGCATAGCGCAAACGCACCAGGGCCCCGGGGGACAGGCGGAAGTACTTGGGGGGAGGGGGGTCCCGGAAGTCGTCGTGCTCTATATAAAGGATGCGGCCGAACTGGACCTTTCTGGCACCGGCGGCCGGGTCCTCGGGGTTGTTGACGGCCTCCAGCTCCTCCACCTGACCTTCGGGGTAGTTCTCGATCACCAGCCGCAGCGGCCGCAGCACGGCCATGCGCCGCTGTGCGCGCTTGTTGAGGTCCTCGCGCACGCAGTGCTCGAGCAGCGCCATGTCCACCAGGTTGTCGGCCTTCGCGATGCCGATGCGGTCGGCGAAGTCGCGGATGGACTCGGGCGTGNNNAGCGTGAGCAGCTTCCGCTTGCTCATGACGGTGTGCGAGAGGTTCAGGCGCGCGAACTCGATCTGGCGCGGGGCGTAGATGCCGAGCGCCTGGATGTACCAGTCGTAGAGCGGACGATGGTCCTCGTACTCCAGGGTGCACAGCGAGTGCGTGACGCCCTCGATCGAGTCGGACTGGCCGTGGGCCCAGTCGTACAGCGGGTAGATGCACCACGCATCACCGGTGCGCTGGTGGGTGGCCTTGCGAATCCGGTACATGACGGGATCGCGCAGGTTGATGTTGCCCGACGCCATGTCGATCTTCGCTCTCAGCGTCTTGCTGCCTTCCTCGAACTCGCCGCGACGCATGCGCTCCAAGAGGTCGAGGCTCTCGGCGACGGGACGATTGCGGTACGGGCTCTCAGTGCCGGCCTCCGTGAGCGTTCCACGAGCCTCCCGCATCTGTTCGTGCGTCAGCTCGTCCACGTACGCCTTGCCTGCCTTGATGAGCTGCGCCGCCCACTGGTAAAGCTGCTCGAAGTAGTCGCTCGCGTGATGGAGGTGCCGGCCCCAGTCGAAGCCGAGCCAGCGGATGTCGCGCATGATCGCGTCGACGTACTCCTGGCTCTCCTTCGCCGGATTGGTGTCGTCGAAGCGCAGGTTGCAGTGCCCGTTGAACTCCTGCGCCATGCCGAAGTCGAGGCAGATCGCCTTGGCGTGACCGATGTGGAGATAGCCGTTGGGCTCGGGCGGAAAGCGCGTCACGACCCGCGTGTAGCGCCCGCTCTCGAGATCCTTCAACACCTCGTCGCGGATGAAATGCTCGGGCATCCCTCTGATCCTACCATCCTCGCGGTGTATCATCCTGTGGACATTGACCATTCGCCGGCGTCGTCCGCACACTGACGGCATGCCCCGCGGCGCCGCCGGACTTGCAGCTGAAGTAGAGCGACGTTTCCGGCGGTTTCAACGCGGTACCGTTCGCCCCATCCGCTGGGAGACGGTGAGGTCTCAAGCACGGCTGTACGCGGAGCGGCGGGCAGGAACGCCATTGGACTGGCTCTGGCGCATCACGCGGGCCCGATACGACGCCATGGTCGCGAAGGGTGTGCTCGAGGAAGACGAGCCCATCGAGCTGCTCGACGGTCTTCTCATTGTCCGAGAGCCGGAAGGCGGTCGGCATGCGGTCATTGTCGGTCGCGTTCGCCAGGTGTTGGAGCGCGCGTTCGGCCAGGGGTTCTACGTACGGGAAGACAAGCCCTTCGCGCTCGACGCTACGTCCGAGCCCGAACCCGACGTCGTCGTTGTCCGTGGCCCGGACTCCAAGTACATCGACCAGCACCCTTCGAAGCAACTGCTCATCGTCGAGGTCGCCGAGAGCTCTCTTGTCCGCGATCGCACCTTCAAGGCTCGGCTGTACGCCCGGGCCGGTGTCGCCGAATACTGGATCGTGAACCTCGTCGACGGAGTCCTCGAAGTCTACCGCCAGCCGTCGAAAACGCCGTCGCGTCGCTACGGCTGGAAGTACGGCAGCGTGAAGCTGCTGAAGCGCGGCGCCAGCGTCACGCCGCTCGCCGCGCCGCGCGCGAAGATCCGCGTCGCCGACCTGCTGCCGTAACGCGTTGCGTGTCGGTAGCCGAGGCTGTAGCGTCGTGGCCCGTGCGCCTTCGAATCGTCGCGTTCATCCTCATCCTGGCCACCGTATTCGCGCCGGCCAGCGCGCAGGCGCAGGTCTTCTTCTCGGCGCGACCGCATCCAGAGTTCGCCGTGACCCCGCTGTTCGTCGTCGCCAAGGTCGCGTCGAACGCCGCCGACGTGCCGGTCGAGGTGATCTTCAGCGTCGCGATCCCGCCGGCTAGAAGCGCCCTCGACCTCCAGCAGGACCTCTACCTGCTCTGGCCCGGGGAAGTCGTGGCCACCGAGACCGCGAAGACGGGCATCGACCTGCCGGCCGACGTCGCCGCGCAGATGTCCGTCATCGCCGAGGGGCGGCTGCCGCTCCGCGCGCAGCGCCACTACGAGACGGCCGAGGCGGAGACGATCGCGACGGGGGCGCCGTTCATCACCGTCGTCCGCACCGGCGGGCCGCTGGGGCTCAGCCCCGCCGCCACGTACATCCGTATCCCGTGGAGCCCGCGTCTCGTGAACCAGGCGTGGCTCGTGAGCGTGCAGCTGACCGCGAAGGGCCTCGTCAAGCCGAAGCCCACGACGTGGCTGGGACGCACGGTATCGGGCACGCGCAGCCTGCTCGCCCTGGGCCTGAACGACGTCGACTCGCCCGCGATGTTCGCGATGTACTACTGGCAGCGCGACCACGTGGTACCGGTGCAGAGCCCGGCGAGGCTCGTGATCAACTTCGCCCGTGCCGATCGCCTGGCCATCGACGCCATGTTTCCGCCCGAGGCTCGCCGCGAGCGCAGCCCGTCACTCGAGACCACCGACGTCGTCTCGCTCTTCCTGGCTCCGGCCCAGAGTCTTGCGCCACAGGTCCTGCGTGTCGAGTTCGGCTACTTCTCCGGGCTGCAGTCGTGGGGACCGATCCTCATCCCGGCCCTCTTCTTCGCCCTCGGCAACGTCGCCGGGGTACTCGTGCGCAACGTCGCCGAGCGCTTGTGGCGACGACTGGCCGGGCGCGTGCAGGTTGGTCGCCGGAGCGCGTCGGCGGAGGATCTCGAGAGCGGCACCGTGATCTCCCGCGACCGCCTCGTGGCCATCGTGCCCGGGGAGTCGACCTACGAAGACGTCTTACGAGTCTGCGGCCGCGAGGTGGAGGAGCGCGAGGACCTCGGCACGCGTGGTCGGAAGACGCTCATCTACCGCGGGCGGCGCGACGTGCCGCACCGGCAGTGGGCGTGGCGCTGGCTGGCGACGGTCAGCCACTGGGACGTCGAGCGCCACGAGATCGAGATCGTCCTCGAGAACGGCGTCGTCCAGGACATCCAGGTGCGCGTGGGCCGGGCGCGCCTCGCTCAGCCGTAGCGCGCCGAGCCTGGACGGCACGCGACCTACCGTCCGCGGCACTCCCGAGCGGCGCACCACGCGCAAGTCTGCGTCGTGATTGTTGGCGGGCTCTGGCATGCCGGTTGCTCCGATCTGCCGAGATCACTGCGCGGAGGGCACAATGGGTGTGGTGAATTTCGCGAAGAAGCAGTTCATCGATATCCTCCAGTGGACCGAGGCCGGTGACGACGTGCTGGCCTGGCGCTTCCCGACGGCGGACTTCGAGATCCAGCAGGGCGGCCAGCTCATCGTCCGCGAGACGCAGATGGCGCTCTTCGTCGACAAGGGACACGTCGCCGACCTGTTCGGCCCTGGCCAGCACACCATCCGCACCCAGAACCTCCCCGCGGCTGCGCCTCAATCAGACGTGGGGCACCGCGAACCCGCTCACCATCCGTGACCGCGAGTTCGGGGCGGTGCGGCTGCGCGCCTACGGCGTCTACAACTACAAGATCGCCGACCCGCGGGCCTTCTTCCTCAAAGTGTCGGGGACGCGCGAGGCCTACACCATCGCCGACATCGAGGGCCAGCTGCGGAGCACCGTTGTCTCTGCGCTGACCGACCACTTTGGCCAGAGTCAGGTCCCGTTCCTCGACATGGCGGCCAGTCAGGACGTGCTCGCAGCGGCGGTGGCGCACAAGGCCCGGCCGGCCTTCGCCGAGCTCGGGCTGTCGCTGGAGGGCCTCCAGATCCAGAACATCTCGCTGCCCGACGAGCTGCAGAAGCGACTCGACGAGCGCATCGGGATGGGGATCGTCGGTGACCTGTCGCGCTACACGCAGTATCAAGTCGCGCAGTCCATTCCGATCGCGGCCGCGGCCAACGGACCTGCTGGCGCCGGCGCAGGCATCGGAGCCGGCATCGCAATGGGCCAGGCGATGGGACAGGCCCTGGCTCAGGCCGCTCAGGCCACCGCGGGCTCTGCCCAGGGCAGCGCAGGCGCGACGAAGACGGTCGTCTGTGCGAAGTGCCAGGCGCGGATCGAGCGCCCGAGCAAGTTCTGCCCCGAGTGCGGGTCGGCGCTCGGATAAGCGGGTCCGTCGCCTCCACGATGAACTGCCCGAGCTGCAGCCAGGAGATGTCGCAGGAGAAGCTCGACGCGAAGTACGGCAAGTCGATCGAGCTGGACATCTGCCACCCGTGCTCGGCGTTCTGGTTCGACAGCCTCGAAGACCTCGCGCTGACGCCGGACGGGGTGCTCCACCTCTTCGTCGTCATCAACGACAATCGCTCCACCCAGCGCAACCCGCTGGGCACCACGATGGCCTGCCCGCGCTGCCGGCAGCGCCTCGTCCTCATGCACGACATGCAGCGGGCGACCCGCTTCACCTACTGGGGCTGCCCGGGCGATCACGGCCACTTCATCACGTTCTTCGAGTTCCTTCGCGAGAAGAACTTCATCCGGCCGTTGAGCGCGCCCGAGATCGCCACGCTCAAGCAGAACGTCCGAACCGTCATCTGCTCGAGCTGCGGCGCTCCCGTCAACGTCGAGACCGACGCCGTCTGTCCGTACTGCCGCGCGCCGCTGTCCATGCTCGACGCCAGGCAGGTGGAGACGGTGGTCGCGGATCTCAAGCGCGAGGCGGCAAAGCGTCAGACCGTCGATCCGACGCTCGCCGTTCGCTTGCTTCAGGACAGGACGGCGGTGGAGCGCAGCTTTCGAAACACCGAGCGCGAGCCGTTCAGCTTCGAGCTGTCGGATTCGTCGGGCCTCGTCGAGGCAGGCCTCGCCGCCGTCGTCGCCCTCATCAAGGGCCGCTAGCCTCCCTACGCGACGCGCCTCACACCGTCGTCCCTGACGCTGCGGCCGGTGGCCCGCCACGGCACCGTGTCGACCAGCACCGACGTCACCAGCGCCGCGAAGCCGAGGAGCAGCAGCACTGCGTGGACGACGTGGCCGTATTCCCAGCGCGCGCGTAACACCTGCCAGTCCGGCGGCAGGGCCCCGGGCGGCAATTCCGCCCAGCGCTGATTCACCGGGTAGACGAGCGCACCCCACACGCCGAGCGCCGCGGCCAGCGCCACCGCGGCGCCCAACGTCAGCGCGAACGCCGGCCAGCGGCGCCGCACGAGGAACGCGAGCACCGCGCTCACGACGATCGCTCCCGGCTCCAGGACCGACGCCGCCGGGCCGAACGTTTTGTAAATCTGCTGGACCATCATGTACTCGTGCCCGCCGAGCTTCATCTTGCCCGGCATCTCGAGCACGTGGCAGAAGGCGAGCCCGAGAACCAGCGAGGTCAACATCAGGGCAAGGAAGCGGAGCGCGACGATCATGCGGCCCTCCTCGGCTCACGCCCGAACATGGCTTCAGCCTAACCCTGGCGACAACTGGTATCTGCCCTGACTGGTATGCGCCCTGCAGCGACAGGGCGCGTATTCGCTTCAAGCGCAAGCCACTTCGAAGGGCAATTTTTCAATCGCGGTCCGAAGGAGGCAGCAACATGGAGATGCGTGAGACGGACCGACCGGGCGACGAGGGCCTCGCGCGTGCTCTCGGGTGGTTCAGCATCGGACTCGGCGTCGCAGAGCTCGTGGCGCCACGTGGGATCGCGCGGATGATCGGGGTCCGCGATCACCGCATCCTGCTCCGGGCGGTGGGCCTGCGCGAGATGGCGAGCGGCGTCGGCATCCTGACGCAGCGCCGGCCCGCCGGCTGGCTGTGGGCGCGGGTTGTCGGCGACGTGATGGATCTGGCGCTCGTCGGCGCGGCGTTCAGGTCGCCACGGGCGAGACGGGGCAGGCTGGCGCTGGCCACGGCCGCGGTCGCGGGGGTCACGGCGCTCGACGTGGTTGCCAGCCGGCGACTGAGCCGCCGTCCGGGCGAGCCCGAGGACGACGCCATCCGCATCACCAAGAGCATCACCATCAACCGCTCGCCCGAAGAGATCTACCGCTTCTGGCGCGACTTCCGGAACCTTCCGCGCTTCATGCGTCACCTCGAGTCCGTGCAGGTTACGAGCGACAAGCGATCGCACTGGATGGCGAGAGGCCCGGCCGGAAAGCGGGTCGAGTGGGACGCCGAGATCGTGGACGACAAGCCGAACGAGCTGATCGCGTGGCGGTCGCTCGAGGGCTCGGACGTGGAGACGCCGGGCTCGGTGCGGTTTCAGCGCGCGCCGGGCGGCCGCGGCACCGTCGTGAAGGTCGAGCTGCTGTACCGGCCGCCGGGCGGCCTGCTCGGCTCGCTGGTCGCCAAGCTCTTCGGCGCCGATCCCGACCAGCAGGTGGCGGAGGATCTGCGGCGCCTCAAGCAGGTGATGGAAACCGGCGAGATCGCCACCAGCGCAGGGCCCTCGGCACGCCGGAGCCGGCGCCTCGCCGCGGCCAGCTAGCGAAATCGGGGCAGCGAGCGGAAGAGGCCGGCGAGCAGAAGAAAAGAAAGGGGACATGATGAAAGCCAACTGCTGGTTCGACACGCACGACATCCGCGTGGAAGAGGTCCCGGACCCGAGCATCGTCAACCCGAGGGACGCCATCGTCCGGATCACGTCGGCGGCCATCTGCGGCTCCGATCTTCATCTCTACAACGGCTACGTCCCGACGATGAAGAAAGGCGACATCCTCGGGCACGAGTTCATGGGCGAAGTGGTCGAGGTGGGGAGCGGGGTGAAGGATCTCCGGGTCGGCGACCGCGTCGTCGTCCCGTTCCCGATCTCCTGCGGGAATTGCTTCTTCTGCAAAAAGCAGCTCTTCTCGCTGTGTGAGAATTCCAACCCGAACGCGTGGATGGCCGAGAAGATGTGGGGCCACTCGCCGGCGGGCATCTACGGCTACTCGCACATGCTGGGTGGGTACCCCGGCGGCCAGGCCGAGTACGTGCGCGTGCCGTTCGCGGACGTGAATCCCATCAAGATCCCCGCCGGGATCCCGGACGATCAGGTGCTCTTCCTCGGCGACATCCTGCCGACCGGGTACATGGCCGCCGAGAACTGCGACATCGAACCGGGCGACACCGTGGCGGTCTGGGGATGCGGCCCGGTCGGTCAGTTCGCCATCAAGAGCGCGTTCCTGCTCGGAGCCGATCGCGTGATCGGCATCGACCGCTTCCCGGAGCGCCTTGGCATGGCGCAGAAACGGAGCGGCGCCGAGACCATCAACTACGAGGAGGTGGACGTGTACGAGACGCTCGACGAGATGACGGGCGGGCTCGGACCGGATGCCTGCATCGACGCCGTGGGCATGGAAGCGCACGCGCCGGGTCTCGTCGGCGCCTACGATCGCGTGAAGCAGGCCGCGATGCTCGAGACGGACCGGCCCCACGCGCTGCGCCAGGCCATCATGGCCTGCCGCAACGGCGGCACGGTGTCGGTGGCGGGGGTCTACGGCGGCTTCATCGACAAGGTTCCCTTCGGCTCACTCATGAACCGGTCGCTCACACTGCGAAGCGGGCAGACGCACGTCCAGCGCTACATGCGCCCGCTGCTCGAGAGGATCCAGAAGAACGAGATCGATCCGAGCTTCATCATCACGCATCACATGGCCCTCGACGACGCGCCGGAAGGCTACGACATGTTCCTGAAGAAGGAAGACGCCTGCGTGAAGGTGGTGCTGAACCCCTAGGGCGCCACCGGATCTAGGGCGCGCGCCACATCGCCCCGGCGTGATTGAAGCGCAGGCCCAGCGTGCCGTCGGCAGCCACCTCGAGCGCGGCCCAGCTCGGGCGCACGCCGGCCGCGCGCTCCGGCCGCGACATCATGTAGAGCTGCGCCTTGCCGTCGCTCATGGCACCGAGCCACATGCGCGCATCGCCGCGGGCGTCGAGGAATTTCAAGATCGGGGCCGTGTTGGTGCTCGTCAGGGTGAGCGTGGCGCGGGTCCAGCCGTCCTTGTCGATCAGCTGGAGCGCCGGCTCGGTGCCATGCTGCACGCCGAGCACCACGCGAGGCCCATTGCCTTCGACGCGCACGCCCGAGATGGAATCGAGGACGACCCGCTCCTTGCCCGCGTCGTCGGACAGGCGGACCATCGGCGTATCGTTGTCGTCCATCGCGATCATCGCGCGCGGCCGCTGCTTGCCATCGTAGACGAGCAGCCCGATCTCGTTGTCCGGGCCCTCGCCCAGTACCGCCCGGATCTTTCCACTCTTGTCCTTGAGGACGAACTTCTGAGCTTCGACCGTCGTGGTCCTGGGTGCCGCCTGCCCCATGATGACGACGGCGACGATCGCCAGGACGACCGCCATCGCGGCGCCCTTGAACAGTCGGTTCTGTCGCTCGAGCCGCTCGATCCGCTGCGCGAGATCGATCGAGTCGTGGGTCATTTGTCACTCAAGATGATCGGCAGGCCGCTCTTGTCGCCCAGCACGATCACCTTCGCGTTTGGGCTTTTCGACAGCTCGTGCGCCACCTCGATGGCCTTCCACTTGAGCAGCTCGGCGCTGATGCCCTTGGCCACGATCGACTGGAAGTCGGCGATGCCCTGTGCCTCCACACGCTTGCGGTCGGCTTCCTGCCGCTCGCGATCGAGCACGAAGCGCATGCGCTGGGCCTGCTGCTCGGCCTGGAGCTTCTCCTGGATGGCCGTCGTCAGCAGCGGGGGCAGCTGGACGTTGCGCAGTAAGACCTGCTCAGCCTCGATGCCGCGAGGGGCGAGCGCGCCCTGCATGTGCTTGAACATATTCTGCGACACCACCTCGCGCGACGCGGAGTAGAGGAACTTCGCCTCGTATTCGGCGGTGACGTCGCGGATGGCCGAGCGCAGCTGCGGGTCGATGACGACCGCCTCGAACTGCCGGCCGACCGTCTTGTAGATGCGGCCGGCCGCCTCCGGGCGCAGCTTGAAGAGCAGCGAGACGTCGAGGTTCACGATCAGCCCCTCGGATGTGGGCACGGCCGCGGTCTCCTTGATCTCCCGCGTCTGGACACTGAACTTGACGACGCGCGTCCCCGGGACCACGACATTGATGCCCGCGGGCAGGATGCGATCCGACACGCTCCCAAAGAAATCCTGCACGCCCACGTGGCCGGCGGGGACGACGGTCGCCGTCATGTAGAGGAGGAGCAGCACGACGAAGACGAGAAGGCCGACGCGGAGACCACCGAACGAGAGGGAGATCGGTCGCATGGCTTGGCCCTCCTGTCGCATGCGATTCGATGATAGGAGGATGAGGTATCTTTGCCGCCATGAAAACTCCGCGCGTCGTGCCGATCGTCCTCGCTCTCGCCGTCCTCGCCTGGCTCGGCGCCGATGGTGCCGCTCAGCCCAGGGCGCCCATCAAGGTCGGCGTGTTCCTGTCGCTCACCGGGCCGCTGGCACCCCTCGGCGCCTTCAACAAGTCCGGCGTCGAGGTTGCGGTGCAGGAGGCCGGCGGTCAGGTGGGCGGGCGGAAGATCGAGCTGGTCTACGAGGACGACGAGGGGAAGCCGGACGTCGGGCTCTCGAAGATCCGGAAGCTCGTCGAGCAGGACAAGGTCGCGGTCGTCGTCGGGCCGGTCAGCAGCCCGGTGGCGCTCGCCGCGCGCGAGTACATGGTCGGCCAGGGTGTGCCGTGGGTGCTGACGTTCGCCACCGCGCCGTCGCTCACGCGCGAGCTGGGTGCACCCAACATCTTCCGCGCCTCGTGGTCGGGCGAGCAGGCTCAGTACCCATCGGGCGTGTACGTCTTCCAGAAGCTCGGCTATCAGCGCATCGCCGTCGTGGGGCTCGACTACGTGGCGGGGCGCGCCGAGGCCAAGGCCTTCGTCGACGGCTTCAAGGCCGCCGGCGGCAAGTCCGTGCAGGAGATCTGGGTACCGCTCGGCGCTCCCGACGCCGCGCCCTTCGTCACGCAGATCCAGCCTGGCTCCGTCGATGCCGTCGTGGGCGCCGCCATCTGGGGCAGCGACGCGGTCCGTGTCATCAGGGCGTTCGAAGAGTACGGCGTCAAGGGACGCATCCCGATCGTCGTGATCAACACGGCGGTGGCCGACGGCAGCCCCTTGCCCTCGCTCGGCAAGACCGCGCTCGGGCTGCGGAGCTACGGGCCGTATTGCTTCGGCCTCGACACGCCCGAGAATCGGAAGTTCGTCGATCTCTTCACGAAGCACGCCGGCAAGGCACCGGGTATCGAGGCCTACATCGGCTACACGGCGGGGCGCGTCGCGCTCGAAGCTGCCAGGTCCGTCGGCGGCAACGTCGAGGACCGGGCGGCGTACCTCGCGGCACTACGGAAGGTCGATTACACCGGGCCGACGGGTCGATTCCGCTTCGACCAGAACCGAAACGCGCTGGTCAACATCTTCCTGCAGGAGGTGCGGCAGTCGGGCGCGGACATCTTCAACGCGCCGATCGACCTGATCGGCCGCGAGGTCGCCCAGCGCTGAGCGTCTCGAGGACCTCGTGCGCGATGAGCCGGCCGCGGAGCGCCATGACCTTGTTCCCCGTCGCGGCGCGAGCGACCGCCGGCGAGCCGAAGTAGCCGCGGCGTCCGCGATCGAGCTGCTCGAAGCGTCGCGCGCCACGGCGCAGGCCCTCGCGGACGTCCACCCACACGGGGCGCAGGCGACGGGCGACCGCGCGGCGCACGAGCCCCGGCTGCCGCGCCAGCATCAGCGACGTCTCCAGCTCGCCCGAGTGCCACTCGCGCTCGGGCCTCCGGCTGCGCATGAGCCCGAGCACCCGGTCGTTCAGCATCGCGCTCGGCGTCTTCACTCCGGGGGCAAACCCGGCGAACGCCAGGCCCAGCCCGCGACGCCGACGGAGCGCGCGTCGCGCGGCGGCCATCGCCTTCAGATGGTCGGGATCCGCCTGATAGTTCACGAAGACGAAGTTGCGGAAGCCGTGGTGCGCCAGCGCCTCGACGATCTCGACGATGACGCGCGTCAGCGTCGGCGCGGAGAGCGAGACGGTGCCACCCCAGTTCACGGCGAGGGTGCTGACGCCGTACGGAACCGCCGGCGCCAGGATCGGTCGATAGCCGGCGCGGCTGAGGTGCGGCGCGATGCGCCGCGCCAGCTCCTCGGCGCCGCGCCAGTCGACGAGCAGCGGGAGATGAGGACCATGCTGCTCGATCGCGCCGAGCGGGAGCAGGACCACGCTGCGCCGGTCGCGGGCGAGACGCGCGGCTTCGCGAAACGTACGCTCGGCCAGCTTGAGCACGACGCCGGCGATGCTATCACCGATATATCATTGCCGGCGCCGCGTAACGCCTGAGGACAAGGGGGCTCACCATGTGCTTCGTCGATCCAAGCGCACTCGTGCCGTCGCCGACGATGTCGCGGCGCGGATTCCTGGGCACCACGCTCGCCGCCTCACTGTTGTTGCCGGGCCTGGCCGAGGGCGCGGAGACACCACCGCGCGGCGGTGGCCCGGGCTCAGCCGGCGTCAACCTCAAGTGGTTCGGCACGAACAGCTGGGAGATCAGCCTCGGTGGCAAGACGATCCTCTTCGATCCATGGTTCAGCCGGGGCGTGCAGACGGGATTCCTCACGGGGAAGTTCGATCCGAAGACGCCGCTCAAGGTCGAGGACGCGCTGATCGATCAGCACGTCAAGAAGGCCGACCAGATCCTGATCGGGCACGGGCACTGGGACCACCTGGCCGACATCCCGTACATCGCCAAGAAGACCGGAGCGCAGGTGATCGGCTCCGAGACGCACGCCAATCTGTTGCGGGCGTTCGGCGTGCCCGAAGGCAAGATCGTCCAGGTCAAGGGTGGTGAGTACATGCAGTTCGACGGGTACACGATCGAGGTGTTCCCCGGGGTGCACTCGATGGGACCCAGCAAGAAATTCGCGGTGCCAGGCCACCTCTACCACGTGCCGCCGACGCCGACCACGGTCGGTGAGCTGCCCGAGGGCGACAGCCTGATCTACCTGATCACGGTCGGCGGCAAATACCGCGTCTTTCTCATGAGCACGGCCAATTACATCGAGCGCGCGATCACCGGGCTCAAGCCGGACATCGCGCTGGTGGGCTCGATCTTCGCCAACCAGACCTACGACTACACACCGCGCCTGCTGAGGGCGCTGAACTCTCCCCGCTACGTGCTGCCAACGCACTGGGACAACTTCGAGAAGCCGCTGTCCGAGCCGCCGGAAGATCTCCGCGCTCTCTTCGGCGATCCGGCGAACCTCGATCTCTGGGTCAAGGACGTGAAGAAGGTGTCGCCGAAAACGTCGGTCGTGACGCTGAAGTACTTCGACTCGTTCGCGCCCTGACGACAGGCGCCGACCACGGACCAGTCAAGACATCGCGGAAGGTCGCTTCAGCACGAGCGGCCACGCCAGCCCGGCGGCCAGGACGCCCTGAACGAGCGTCACCACCGCGAACGCTCCATAGTTGCCGTGGCCGAGCACGGCGGCGCCGATCGCGGTGCCGATGATCACGCCGGTCTGGTTCGTCAGCGCGAGGAGCCCGAACAGTGCGCCGCGGTGCGCCGGCGAGAACTCCGCGGTGTAGGCGAGGATGCCGGGGCGGCTGGCCGAGTTGGCGAAGGCGAGCAGCGTGGCCAGGGCGACGGCGAGGGGCAGGAAGAGCCGGGCGCCGAAGAGCGCGAGGCCGAGGAGACCGGCCATGAGCTGAGCAGCGACGAACACCGCGGGCCTGGGAACGCGATCACCGAGCCAGCTTCCTACGACGTTGCCGGCGATCGCGCCGAGGGCGACGATCGAGAGCGCCGGCGCGACGGCGATGGCCGACAGCGTGTACGCCAGCATCAGGAACACCGGCAGGTAGATCGTCACCATCATGAACATCGAGCGCTCGACCAGATTGGCGTTCATGAGGCTCCACAGGCCACGCACGCGGAGCAGCGCGCGATAGGTCGCCGGCACGCTGGCCGTCGAGGCGCGCGGCGGGGCGTCGGGGAACCAGCGCAACACCGCCAGCGCCAGGAGCAGGAGGAGCACGCCCATCGTCGCGAACGCCCAGCGCCATCCGAATGCGCCGCCGATCGCGCTCATGGCCGGCACGCCGGCGATGGCCGCGAAGCTGAAGCCCACGTTGAACCAGCCCATGGCCCGCGACAGGCGCTGGCCGCGGCAGAGATCGCCGAGCGCAGCCAGCGTGCTCGTCGGCGCGACCGAGTTCACGAGGCCGGCGACGAAGCGGATGACGACGAGCGTCGCGAAGCTCGGCGCGATCGCAGCGACGAGCGCCAGCAGTCCGCTGCCGGCGAGTGAGAGCACGATCATCGGCCGCCGTCCGAAGCGATCCGCGAGCAAGCCCGCGAAGGGGGAGCTGAGCGCCTGAGGAATTGCCGAGACGACGGCCAGCACGCTGGCCTGGCCGAGGGGGAGGCGAAGATCGCGGGCGACGTCGACGAGCAGCGGGCCGATCATGGTGACCGACGTGATGATGCCCATGACGATCGCGGTGGTGAGCGCGAGCGTTCCCCGGCCGACGTCCTGCTCTTGGCCGGGAACGCTCACCGGCGCGCGGCTACTGACAGCTACCGGGGTCGTTGATCAACAGGCTGAGCGTGCCGCCTGCCGCGTCGTACTCGAAGTCGTTGCCACTGCACTGGAAGCGCGGCGCCGCCGGCAGGATGGTGAGGACGCTCGCCTTGTCGGGCGGCAGGGCGCCGTGCTCGCTCCGATAGGTTTCGAGTACCGTGCGAATGGTGCCGAGCGTGGCCACGTCGGCGGCGAGCTTGGCGCCAGCCAGCGGGCGCTGCTCCTTCATCGTCTCCACGGTGCGGGTGGTGGAGATTACGTACTTGTAAAGGAGGGTCCCCGCCAACGCCACGACGACAAGGGCGATCAGGATCTCGATCAGGCCGAACCCGCGATTCACTGGGCGGATTGTACTCCGGCCAGCTCGGTCGCGGGCTCGGCCCGACGTGTCGTTACTCCTTGATCTTCTCGCCGAGGTCTTCGATCGCCTCGCCGGCCTTGCGCTTGGCCTTCCCGATGGCCTCCTGCGCCTTGCCGGCCGTGCGCTCAGCCGCGCCTTCATCCTCGAGATCGGGATTCCCGATGACCTGACCGGTCTTCTCTTTCACGTAACCCTTCGCCTTCTCGACCTTGCCTTCCATCTCGTCCTTGTTCATGGAACACCTCCCTGAGGGACCCCGCAGGTGCAACGGAGGTGCCAGTGACGACATGCAATGCTTTTCCGGTTGCCACCGTAGAAGCGGTCTGGTTCTCTGTGAGCATCCCGCATCGAAAAGCCTGGCACCACTCGAGGAGGACCAACATGCGTACGATCATCGTCGTGCTCGCATCGCTCGCGACCGCCGCCTCGCTCGCGCTCGCACAGACCACGCCGACGCCGACCACGCCATCGACGCCGTCGCCATTCGTGCTCGAGCAGTTTCTCGTCGGATCGTGGATGGTGACGCGCACGCCCACGAGTACGAGCGGCGCGACGCCGACCCCGGAGCTCGTGACGTTCACGGCGACGGGCGAGGCGCTCGAGAGCCGTCCCCCGATCATCGTGACGGCCGCGGGGCCTGTCATGGAGACGCCCGGTCATGGCGCCTGGGACTTCAACGACGCCGGCGTCTTCGTCGTGACCCTGGTGGCGCTCGTGCAGCCGGCGCCGACCAGCACGCCGGCCACCGGGGGACAGACGCTGGGCACCGAGACCGTACGCATGCAGCTCAACGCCAACCCGGCTGACGGCACGTTGACGGGCACGTTCACGAGCGAAGCGCGCGACGTCGCCGGCACCGTTACCGGCACGGTGCAGGGTAGCGTGCAGGGCGCGCGCATCCTCGCCCAGACGCCGGCGGCCACGGGGACGACGCCGGCCACCGGAGCAACGTCGATGAACGGCGCAACGTCCACCACGCCCACCACCGGCACGACGACGACGGGCACCACCAGCTCGGGTACGACCACCAGTGGAACGACGAGCGTGTTCGGAACGACGTCGCCCGGATCGACCAGTGTCTTTGGCACGCCACTGACTCCCCAGTAGCGCCTGGCGATGGCTTGACCACGCATCGCCGGGCCGCATAGTCTGGCCCGGCGATGCCACGCCCAGGCGGACTCGACTACGGCTGGGCGGTGGTGGCGGGTCTCTGCGTCACCGAGACGGTCTCGTGGGGCATCATCTATTACGGCTTCCCGGTGATGCTTCGGCCGATGGAGGCCGAGCTCGGGTTCTCGCGCGCCGAGATCACCGGCGCGTTCTCGGCCGGCCTGGCCGTCGCCGCGCTGGCCGGCCTGCCCGTCGGGCGCTGGATCGACCGCCACGGCGCGCGTTCCTTGATGACGGCCGGCTCGATCCTGGCCACCGCGCTCGTCGTGCTCTGGGCGCTGTCGCGCAGCCTGACCGGGCTGTACGGCGTGTGGATCCTGATGGGCTTCGCGATGGCGGCCGTCCTCTACGAGCCGGCGTTCGCGGCCATCGTCGGCTGGTTCCCCGCGCGCCACCGCGACCGCGCGCTGCTCGCGGTCACGATCGTCGCCGGCTTTGCCAGCACGATCTTCATGCCGATCGAGGCCTGGCTGCTGCTCCGACTCGGCTGGCGGCAGTCGCTGCTGGTGCTGGCCGCCGTGCTCGCGGTCATCACGATCCCGATCCACGCGCTCGTGCTCCGGCGGCCTCCTCACGTGGCGCGGCCGCGCGACGGCGCCGCGATCCACGACGACCGGCCCGGCGTCACCCTCAGCGAAGCGACGCGGACGCCGGTGTTCTGGGTGCTGGCGGCGGCGTTCTTCGTCGGCAACTTCACGACGAACTCCGTCACGGTGCACGTCATCCCGTATCTCACCGAGCGCGGCTATTCGCCGACGGTCGCCGCCCTCGTGATCGGCTGGATGGGCGCCATGCAGGTGCCGGCCCGCATCTTCTTCGCGCCGATCGCCGCCTGGTTCGGCCACGGCGGCGTCACGTCGGCGATCTTCTTCGTGCAGGCGGCGGCGATGGCGCAGCTGGCGCTGGTGTCCCAGTTTCCCACGCTGGTGCCGATGATCATCATGCAGGGCGCGTCCAACGGCATGGCCACGCTCGCGCGGGCCACCGCGATCGCCGCCATCTTCGGGCCGCTGCACTACGGCAGCATCGCGGGTGCCGTCGCGCTCGGCGCCAACGGCGCCCGGGCGTTCGCGCCGGTGGGCGCGTCGCTGCTGCGCGAGGCTCTCGGCTCCTACGAGGCCGTCTTCTGGCTCATGGCCGCCCTGCTGGTCGTCGTCGCCACCGCGGTCGCCCTCACGCTGCGCCAGCGATGACCGATGCCCTTCTCGATCTCGCGTGGCGCCTCGGGCACTGGGCGTACGGGCTCGTGTTCCTGGTCGCGATGCTCGAGTCCGCGGCGTTCGTCGGCCTCATCATTCCGGGCGAGACGCTGACGATCTTCGCGGGGGTGCTGGCGTCGGCCGGTGTCCTTCGCCTGCCCGAGACGATCGTGGCCGCGGCCCTCGGGGCCGCGGTCGGGGACTCGATGGGCTACGAGATGGGGCGCAAGCTCGGGCGCCCGTGGCTGATGCGTCACGGCGAGCGGATCGGATTGCACGGCGGGCGCCTGGTCCAGGTCGACGCGCTCTTCGCGCACCACGGCGGGAAGGCCGTCGTGGTGGCGCGCTTCATCGGCTTCCTGCGCGCGCTGGCCCCGTTCATCGCCGGCGCCTCGCGGATGCCGTATCCGCGCTTCATGCTCTTCAACGTGCTCGGCGCGTGGCTGTGGGCGGCGACCTTCGTGACGCTCGGGTACGTGCTCGGCGAGTCGTGGTGGGTCGCCGAGCGCTGGGTGGGGCGCGCTGGATCGATCGCGGGCGTCGTGCTGGCCGTCGCGTGCATTCTTTGGATCACGACGCGTCGCCGGCGGCGCCGTCGCACCACCCGACACCATGAAAGGAGTGAGCGATGAGACTGCGTGACGCGATGGAGAAAGTCGTGAGGGGCGAGCTGCCCGCGCCGCCGGTGGCCACGCTGCTCGGCATCAGCCTCGCGTCGTTCAAGGACGGCGAGGCGGTCGTCACGCTGGCGGCGGGCGACAGCCATACCAACCCGATGGGCACGGTGCAGGGCGGTGTGCTCGCGGCGCTCGCCGACGGCGCCATGGGCTGGGCGTACATGACGACGCTCGGCGACGGTGAGACCTACACGACGCTGGAGATGAAGATCAATTTCCTGCGCCCGGTGTGGAAAGGGACGCTGACGGCGATCGCGCGCCTGAAAAAGGGCGGCAAGACCGTCGGCCTCGTCGAGTGCGACGTGGCCGATGCCGAGGGGAATCTCGCCGCCTATGCGGTGAGCACGCAGATGACACTGCGTGGCGCCCAGGCGGCGGGGCGCTGACCGTCGGTTGCGCTCGCGCGGCGAACCTGCTTTCCTTATCGCCGCTCGGACAACTGACCACGCGACGGGGCCACGCCCCCTCAACCGTCTTGCGCGGAGGTGCTCCATGAGGTTCATGCTGCTCGCGACCGTCTTCCTGCTGCTGGCGTCGCCAGCGTTCGCCCAGATCGCGATCTCGGTGAACGACAACAAGGTCATGCTCGACAACGGCACGGTGAAAGTCGTGCCCAACGCGCCGCCCGACACGCTCACGGTCATCGATCTCAGGAGCACGCCCCCGCGGGTGGTCAGCGAGATTCCGGTGCCCGGAAGCGTCGTCGGTCCGCCGTTCAGCGTGGCGATCACGCCCGACGAGGGCCTGGCGCTCGCGACGGCGGCCATGAAGGTGGATCCGAACGACCAGACGAAGCAGGTGGCCGACAACCGCCTATCCGTGATCGACCTCCGCGCCAATCCGCCGCAGGTCATCGCTACGCTCGAGGCCGGCAAGGGCGCGGCCGGGGTGTCGATCAACCGTCAGGGCAACCTCGCGCTCGTCGCCAACCGCAGCGAGGGCACGGTGTCGATCTACACCATTCACGGCAGGACGGTGACGCCGGCGGGCAAGGTCATGCTGGGTGACGAGAAGACCGGCGTCAGCCACGCCGCGATCACGCCCGACGGCAAGATGGCGCTCGTCAGCCGCGACGGTGACGATCGCATCTCCGTGCTGTCGATCGAGGGAAGCAAGGTCGAGCACACCAAGCGTGATCTGAACGCCGGCCTGCGGCCCTACGGGATCGACGTCAGCTCCAGGGGCGACATCGCGGTCGTCGCCAACATCGGGCGCGGTCAAGGCGATGCCGACACCGCGAGCCTGATCGATCTGCGCGTCAACCCGCCCCGCGTGGTGGACACGATCACCGTCGGCCAGACGCCCGAGGGGATCAAGCTCTCGCCCGACGGCTCGCTGGCCGCCGTCATCGTCATGAACGGCAGCAACAAGCCCAAGGATTCGCCATTCTTCAACGACAACGGCAAGCTTGTGCTGCTGAGGGTCAGCGGCTCGAAGCTGAGCAAGGTCGCGGAAGCACCGATCGGCCACTGGTCGCAGGGCGCCGCGTTCTCGCCCGACGGTCGCTCGATCCTCGTGGGCAACATGGTCGAGAAGGAAGTGTGGGTCTTCGACTGGGACGGCTCACTCCTGAAGGAGACCGCGCGCCTCAAGGTCAACGGCGGCTCGGCCGCCGTCCGGACCGCGGACAAGTAGCGGACGCAGGCACTTCTCCGACGTCAGCTCGTCGTCTCGGCGGCGCCGAGGCCGACAGCATCGTCGCAGGCTGTCGCTGCTCAGTGATTAGGTCCTCCGTCGCTGCGACGTGAAAACGTCCTCCCGGTTCGTGCTTCATGCAGCCGAATCGC
>MNEG01000016.1 GCA_001917585.1 Candidatus Rokubacteria bacterium 13_1_40CM_68_15 | reverse complement strand
ATCTCAACGAGATGTACCTGGGCCAGCGCGGGTCGCAGGCGATTCGCGGCGTCAGCTCGGCGGCCCGAGCGTACTTTGGGAAGGAAGTCCATCAGGTGACTCTCGCCGAGTCGGCGCTGCTAGCCGGCATGGTGCGCGCTCCCAACAGCTACTCCCCCGTCATCAACCCGGAACGGGCGCGCCAGCGGCGGGACGTGGTGCTGACGCGGATGCGCGAGCTCGGCCGCATCGGGGACGCCGAGTACACGCAGGCCCGGCACGAGGTGGTGCGCATCCAGCCGAACGTTCGGCCCGGCCAGGGCGCGCCTTACTTCGTCGACTACATCGAGCAAGAGATCGAGCAGCGCCTGCCCGACCTCAACGGTGGCGCGCGCGGCGCGAGGATCTACACGACGCTCGATCTCGCGCTCCAGCGCTTCGCCGAGACCGCGTTGACGCGAGGGCTCGAGCGGCTGGAGGCATCGCGGCCACGGCTGCGCCGCGGGGATCCGACCGAACGGCTTCAGGCGGCCCTGATCGCCCTGGACCCGACGACGGGCCGCGTGGTCGCGCTGGTCGGTGGCCGGGATTACCGGGTCAGCCAGTTCAACCGCGCGCTGCTCGCGCGCCGGCAGCCCGGCTCGGCCTTCAAGCCGTTCGTGTACCTGGCCGCGCTGCGGGAGCGTCGGGGTGCCGTCGCCTTCACCCCCGCCACGTTCGTGGAGGACAGTCCGCTCACCCTCGACGTCGACGGCACGTCGTGGAGCCCGCGCAACTACGAAGACCGTTACGAAGGCCGTGTCACCGTGCGCCGCGCGCTCGAGCAATCCCTGAACGCCGCCACCGTGAGGATCGCGCAAGAGATCGGCCTGCCCGCCGTCATCGAGAGCGCGCGCGCGCTCGGCATCTCGAGCCCGCTACGACCGGTGCCGGCGATGGCGCTCGGGGCCTTCGAAGTGACGCCGATCGAGCTGGCCGCAGCCTATCTGCCCTTTGCCAACGGCGGCTTCAAGGCCGGCGCGATCACCGCGGTGCGCGCCGCCTCCGAGAGCGATGGGAGCTCGATCGGGATGCGGGAAGTCGCGCCCACCGCGGTCATCTTGGCGGCCGAGGCGTACCTCATGACGTCGCTGCTGGAAGGCGTGATGGCGACGGGAACGGGCGCCAGCGCGCGCGCGCTCGGACTGACGAGCGCCGTGGCGGGCAAGACGGGAACGACCAACGACGGGCGCGATGCGTGGTTCGTCGGATATACGCCCACGCTCGTCGCGCTGGTCTGGGTCGGCTTCGATGGCGGCGACGTGCATGGCCTGAGCGGCGCGCAGGCGGCGCTCCCGATCTGGGCCGATTTCATGCGCCAGACCCTGGACGCCTACCCGGGCCCCATCTTCGCAGCCCCGGCGGGCGTCACGGTCACCAGCATCGACCCGAGCAACGGCAAGCTGGCCACTCGTTTCTGCCCGGTCTCCGCCCCCGAGGTGTTCTTGCAGGGGACGGAGCCGCCGCCGTGCGACGAACACGGCGGCGTGACCGACCAGGTCATCGACTGGTGGCGGCGCTTCCGCGACTGGCTCAACCGCTGAGCCGGGTCAGACGGGACGCCGTCCCTGGATGATGCGAATCAGCACCACGGCGATGGCGATGACCAGCAGGATGTGAATGAAACCGTTGAGCGTGTAGGAACTCACCACACCCAACAGCCACAGGACCAGCAGCACCACGAACACGGTCCACAGCACGCGTCAGCTCCCTTCACGGCGCTGACCGTCTCCATTGCGTGTCCTGTGCCAACCGTCGAGCGCAGCCAGGCCACTGGCACGCGGCATGCTCCGTCAGTCAGCGTGCCCGGCGGGCTGACCGCGCAGCACCTCGTCTTCTGTGCCATCCTCCTCGGCGCATTCGTCCTGCTCGCCACGGAGCGAATCCGCAACGACGTGGTGGGGACTGGGCTGCTCGAGCCCAAGGAGGCCCTGGCCGGCTTCGCCAGCGAGCCGGCGATCGTGGTCGCCAGCGTCTTCGTGCTGAGCGCAGCGCTGTATCGCACCGGGGTTTCCGAGACGCTCGGGCGCTTGATCGCGCGCCTCGCCGGAGGCGGCTACACACGCGTCGTCGCCGTGTTGATGTCGTCGGTCGCGCTGATGTCGGCCTTCACGCATCACGTCACGATGACGGCGGTGATGCTGCCGACCACGCTCGATCTCGCCCGGCGCCACAACATCCCGGCGTCGAAGCTGCTGCTGCCGCTGTCCTTCGCCGCCTCTCTCGGTACGACGATCACGATCATCGGCGCGCCCGCGTTCCTGGTGGCCAGCGCCGTGCTCCAGCAGGCCGGCCGCCCGGGCCTCGGCATCTTCTCGATCGCCCCGATCGGCCTGGCCATCTCGGCGCTGGGCACGCTGTACATGGTGACGATCGGTCGTCTGCTCCTTCCCGAGCGCCAGGCCGCCGCCGCCCCGGGCGAGCGATTCAGACTCGATGACTACTTCACCGAGCTGACGGTGCTCCCCGATTCGCCGTTCCTCGACAAGACGGTGTCCGAGATCGAAAAGGACGAGAGCACCCATCTCGCGATGGTCGGCCTCGTGCGCGACGGCCGCCGGCTGCGTCGGCCATTCGACAGCCGTCGAGTGGCCGCCGGCGACGTGCTGCTCGTCCGGACCACACCCGAAAACCTCCTCGCGTTCCGCGAGGACAAGGGCGTCGAGCTGCATCCGGTGCAGCAGTACGGCGCCCCGAACGGAAACGCCGAGGGCGGACTGGCTGCCCAGCGCGACATCGCCGAGCGGCTCGTCCAGGCCGTGGTGGCTCCGGAGTCCGAGCTCGTCGGACGCTCGATCGGTGACATCGACTTCCGGCGCCGGTACGGCGCCATCGTGCTGGGGCTGTGGCGGCGCCGCGGCTGGATCGAAGACGAGCTGGCTGATATCCGCCTGCGCCCAGGCGACGTGCTCGTCCTTCAGGGCGATGACGAGACGCTGGAGCGCATCGCCAACGACCGCGACTTCCTGATGCTGGTGCCGTTCCAGGGACAGGGCAGGCTGTGGCGACGGGCATGGCTGGCAGCGGCGATCATGGCCGGCACCGTCGTCGCCGCCACGCTCGATGTTCCACTGGAGATCGCGGGACTGGCAGGCGCCGTCGCGATGGTCCTGGCCGGCTGTCTGACGCCAACCCAGGCCCACCGCTCGATCGACTCGCGAATCTTCGTGTTCATCGCCGGCGCCATTCCGCTCGGCGCCGCGATGGAGAAGAGCGGCACGTCGAAGCTGCTGGCGGGATGGCTTCACACCGCGGTCGGCGATTGGAGTCCGTGGCTGGTGCTACTGACGATCTACGCGGTCGTGGCCTTCGTGACCGAGTTCATGTCCGATGCCGCCACCACGGCGTTGCTGGCCCCGGTGGCGGCCGCCCTCGCCCAGGGTCTCGGACAGCCGCCCGAGCCGTACGTCCTGACCGTCGCCATGGCATCGGCGCATCACGGCAACCTCGTCGTGTACGGCCCCGGTGGCTATCGCTTCTGGGACTTCGCCCGCTTGGGTGCGCCGCTCACCGTCGCCATCGCGCTCACCGTGACCGTCATGGCGCCGCTCATCTGGCGCTGAGCCACCGGGCTACTTCTTCGTCGTCGCCTGCTTGGCGATCACCTGATCCTTGATCTTGTCGTAGGTCGCCTGGGGCACCACCTTCTTGCTGACCAGCTCGTCCTTCCGCTTGTACGGCCGATTTTCGATGATCTTCTTAGCGTAGGCGTCGCCGATCCCCGGCAGCTTCTGGAGCTCGTCGGCGCTAGCGCTGTTGACATCGACCAGGCTTTTCTTGGCGGCGCCCTTCGTCTCGGACTTGGCCGGCGCCTCCTTCGCAGGCGCGGTCTTCGCCTGCGCCCACACTGCGGGACTGCCGAGCACACCGGTGGCGAATGCGAGCGTCACGAACAGAGCTGCCAGTCGCTTCATGAGTCCGTCCCTCCGGGTCGAAGTGATGAGCACGTATCTCGGCGTACACAGTACACCGAGATAGCAGGCGACGTGCGTTGATGCAAACGCCCCAGACGATCGTCCCGTGGAGGTGACAAGGTGCGTCGCTCGGGGTCCTAAGATGGCACACCGCCGGAGTGGGTTACCGTCCCAAGTCGCCGAAATTGTTGTTCGCGGATCCGGCGTCGGGCTTGGCACCCCCCGTGCACCCTTCTCGCTTCGAATTTGTTGAGACCGTCGACAAAGGGGGACGCACACATGACGAGATTTTGGTACACGAAGCGCAGCCTCGGCGGGCAGCGCGGTTTCACGCTCATCGAGTTGATGATCGTCGTCGCGATCATCGGGATCCTGGCCGCGATCGCCGTTCCGCTCTACGCCAACATGCAGGCGCGGGCGCGCATCGCGAAGGCCCAGGCCGACATTCGGGGACTCGCATCGGCCGTCAGCGTCTACACCGCTCACATGGGAACTCTCCCGAGCGCGCTCGGGCTGCTCACGGCGATCGCCACCAGCCCGCAGAACATCACGGCCGGTCCGTTCATGGCCGCGATTCCGACGCCGCCGAGTACGGCGTGGACGCCCAGTGGCAATTACTCTTACGCCATCAATGCCGCCCTCGGCACGTTCACGATCTCGGCCGTGGGTGACGGCGCGACGGTCTCGGCCCCGTAGCGTCTCAGCGTCCCCCTGATCACCCGCGGGGGCCTCGTTCGAGGCCCCCGCGTTTCGTTTCCCGCCAGGCGTCAGTCGTCGTCGTTCTTGATCTGCTGGGCGAGGTAGTTCCCTTCCCCGGCTTGCTGGATGAGGGCGAGTTGGGCTTCGATCCAGTTCGCGTGCTCTTCCTCGGACTTCAAGATCTCCTCGAGGAGATCGCGGCTGCCGTGGTCCGCGAGGCTCCGACACGTCTCGATCGCCTGGTTGAGCATGGTGACGGCCGCCTTCTCCAGCTCGAGATCGAGCCGCAGCTGCTCCGGTACGGTCTGGCCGACGTTGACCTTGCCGAGCTTCTGAAGATTCGGCGTGCCTTCGAGGTAGAGGATGCGGGCGATGAGCTCATCGGCGTGGCGCATCTCGCCGATGGATTCGCTGCGGATCTTCTTCCAGAGCCGCTCGTAGCCCCAGTTCTCGCACATGCGCGCGTGGATGAAATACTGGTTGATCGCGGTCAGCTCGGCGGTGAGAACGTCGTTCAGCAGGGCGACAACGCGGTCGTGACCCTTCACGGGGCAACCTCCGCCGCGAGCCAGCTAGCTACCGGGTGGCGTGAGCGTACCCGTTCTCGGTTCGCCGCTCAATCCAGTCCGCGATCATGGGCAGGCACGCGCCACAGTCGCCGCCGGCGCCGCAGGCGGACGTCACCGCGTCGACGCTAGACGCTCCCGACGCGATCGTCTCGCCCAGCATCTGCTCGCAGACGGCCCGACACAAACAGACGATCATCTTCACTCCGCCAGGATCCGGCCGCTGGTCTGCTTGTTGAAGTCATCGAAGAAGGGATACGTTCCCGCCTTGAGCGCGCGGATGCGGACCTTGACCGTCTTGCCCGCCGGTACCACCTTCTCGGTCCGGAGGTCCTTGCTCTCGAACTCGGCGGCCTTGTCACCCTTGTTGGTGATGACCAGGATGAAGGGGGCGTTGGCTTTCACCTTCACCTCGTCGGGCTGGAACTTGCCGTTCTCGATCAGCAGCGCGACCTCGGGGGGGTCGGCCGCCAGCGCCGGGCCCGCCACCATCGCCAACCCCATTGCGACCAGCACCAGCACGAGCCGTCGGTTCATGGCGTCCCCCGTCAGTTAGGTGTCACGTTGATCGATTATTAGGGTGACCTAATTGTCGTTCGCGGTCAAATGGGTTTCTGCGGCGGGCGACACGCCGGCCAGGGAAGCGAGCTCGGCGAAGGAACGTACCGTCACGTCAGGCTCTGCGGCCCTCGGTCCGTGGGGCGCGTAGAGGACGGTCGCCATGCCGACCCCCCGCGCTCCCAGGATGTCGGCGGCGACGCTGTCACCGACCATGGCGACCCGGCTGGCCGGCAAACCGAGGCGCTCGAGGGCCATCCGGAAGAGGGGGGGCTCGGGCTTCCCGACGACCACCGGCTCGACGTCGCCGGCCGCCACGGCGACCGCCTTGACGATGGCGCCACAGCCGGGCAGGAACTCTCCGCCCTCGACGGGTAGCCGCGGATCGACGTTCGGCGTGACGAGCCGTCCGGTGGCGGCCGCGGCGCGAGCGGCCGCGGTCAGGCGCTCATAGGTCAGATCGAAGTCGTTGCCGACGGCGACGACCGTCGCTTCCCGCCAGTCCTTCGTGTCGACGATGGCATGACCGGCACGGGCGATGGCGTCGACCATCTCGCGCGCGCCCATCACGAGCACGCGCGAGCGGCTCCAGCGCTGAGTGATGACCTCACCGATGATCTCGAGCGGAGTGAGGACGTGCTGGGCCACGGCGACGCCGAGGGCGTGCAGACGCTCGCGCAGGTCGCCGCCGGTCGCTCGTGAGTTGTTCGAGACGAACGCGAGGTGGCGGCCGGCCCGATGGAACGCGGCCAGCGTCTCGGCCGCCCCGGGATTCAGCACATTGCCGTTCCAGACGCACCCGTCGAGATCGAAGACGAACCCGGCGAGTGTTCCGAGCGCGACGGCGACCACGCCGCTCAGTCGTGCTCGGTGCGGCGGAACTCGGCGATCGCCTCGGCGTACACACCCTCGGTGCGTTCCGCCACGCTCGCCCACGAAAACTTCTCCTCGACGCGGCGCCGGCCGGCCTGGCCCATGGCCCGGGCCTGGGCGGGGTCGTCGAGCAGGCGGCGAATGGCGGCGGCCAGCTCGTCGGGTCGCGACGGTGGGAGCAGGATTCCCGTCTTGCCGTCCTCCACGACCTCGACGATTCCGCCGACCGCCGAGGCGACGACCGCGGTCTCGCACGCCATCGCCTCGAGGTTGATCAGACCGAACGGCTCGTAGACCGAAGGACATACGAAGACGGACGCGTGGCTGTAGAGCTGGACGACCTGGTCGACGGGCACCATCCGGTTGATCCAGTGCACGTTGGGATGGCGCGGCACCGTACGGCGCAAACGCTCCTCGATCTCGGGTGTGTCGGGTGCCGAGGCGCAGAGGACGACCTGGACGTGGCTCGGGAGCTTCGGGGCCGCGGCGAGCAGGTCGAAGATCCCTTTCTGATCGGTGATGCGCCCGACGAACAGCACGTAGGGCTCGCGGACGCCGAGCGTCACCAGGGCGTCCTTCTGGTCGGTACGCTTGAAGCGATCCGGATCGATGCCGTTGTGGATGACCACGACCTTGGCCGGATCGACCTGGAAGTAGCGGAGGATGTCCTCGCGCATCCCGGCCGACACCGCGATCACGCGATCGGCCGCCTGCACCGCCGTCTTCTCGATCCACGAGGACAATAGATACCCGCTGCCGAGCTGATCGGCCTTCCACGGCCGCAGTGGCTCCATGCTGTGCAAGGTCACGATGAGCGGGATGCGATGGAGCGTGCGGATCCACAATCCCGCCATGTCGGCGTACCACGTGTGCGCGTGCGCGACGTCCGCGTCCACGGGGTCGCGCGCCATGGCCAGGTCGATGGACAGCGTCTCCAGAGCCGGCGCGTAGCGCGCGCCATCGTTGCCGGCGGCGAGACGCTCCCACGGCGTGTAGCCGCGCACGGTGACACGCCCGGACGACGCATCGGGTCGCCGCTCGCCGAAGCAGCGCACTTCCACCGGCATGCGGCGGCTGAGGGCGCGCGTCAGCTCATCGACGACGACACCGGCGCCACCGTAGATCTGCGGGGGGTACTCGCGGGTGAGCAGGAGGGCTTTCATGCGGCCGTAGAATACCAGACATGCGAGACATGATCGTTCACGGCCTGGTGTTCGTGCTCGTCCTCGTCGCGGCGGCCGTGCCCCTGACGGCCCAGCCCCGGTGCGCGCCCTCGCGGCCCGACGCCCTCGGCCCCTTCTACACCGAGAACGCACCGGAGCGGTCGGCGACCGGCCGTGGCCTCGTCGTGACGGGCCGCGTCCTGACCATCGAGCGCTGCGCTCCCCTGGGCCGGGCCAAGCTCGAATGGTGGTCGGCGAACCCGAGCGGTGACTACGACGAGACGCACCGTGCCACGCAGGCGGCGGATGACGAAGGACGCTATCGCTACGAGACCGACGTCCCGGGCAAGTATCCGGGGCGCCCGCTTCACGTGCACGTGCGCGTGACGGCGCCCGGCCATCGTGCGCTGATCACACAGATCTATCCGCAGCCGGGGCAGGCCGCGGTCGGGGTGGACTTCGTCCTGACGCGGGAGTGAGTCAGCGACCTGCGGCCACGGTCTCGGTGTCGAGAACCGTGCGCAGGTGGTGGGCGAGGCCATCGGCCGTGAACGGCTTGGCGATGAACGGGATCTCGGCCGAGTGGACGCCGCGGCGGACGATG
>MNEG01000112.1 GCA_001917585.1 Candidatus Rokubacteria bacterium 13_1_40CM_68_15 | reverse complement strand
GTCGGGTGCCAGGAACGGGTTGAAGTCGGGCACGTCCATCCCGACCCACTTGCCCTTCTCTTCGGGCTTCTGCCCGGGAGCCTCGGGGTCCCACCAGATCAGCTTCTTCTTCTCGCTCCACGGCTGGCCCTTGAGGTCGGCGGAGGCGCGATTATAGAGGATGCGCCGGTTGGCCGGCCACGCGAACGCCCAGCCGTGGCCCAGGTAGTCCTTGGCGTCGGCGGGCTTGCGCGAGTTCGCCTTGTTCACCAGCTTGCCGTCCGGGCCGGCGACGACGACCCCCGTGTAGATCCAACAGCCGCCGGTGGTTCTGCCGTCGTCGGTCATATGGGCGAAGGTGTTGAGCGGCTGGCCTTTCGTGTAGACGACCTTGCCGTCCTTGTCCGTGATGTCCTCGGTCGCGTAGCCGTTGATCTCCTTCAGCACTTCCACCATGTCGGGTTCTTTCGGATCACTGCCGAACTGGAAGTTCGCGGCGAGGAAGCCCTTGTCGCGCGCCTTCTTCGAGTTGGCGTAGAGCTTTTGCAGCCGCTTGCCGAGATTGGTCACGAACTCGGCGTCCGACGTCACATCGCCGGGCGGGGTCACCGCCTTCTCGTGCCACTGGATCAGCCGCATGGTGTTGGTCAGCGAGCCGTCCTTCTCGGCAGCCGGCGCGGCCGGCATGAAGAACACCTCGGTCTTCACGTCCTTCGGGTCGGTGCCCGGAGCCTTCCAGACCTCGGCTGTCTCCGTGACGAAGATGTCCTTCACCACCATCCAGTCCAGGCGTTTCATTGCGTCGCGGGCCAGCTTGGCGTTCGGGCCACCCACCGCCGGGTTCTGGCCCAGGGCGAGGAAGCCCTTGATGACGCCGTTGTACATGTCCACGAACATGTGTTGGTGGCTGTAAGCGTCGGCCGACGCGCGCTTGGGCAGCCAGTCGTAGCCGAAGTCGTTCTCCTTGGTGGCGGCGTCGCCATACCAGCTCTTGAGCAGGCTGACGAAGAACTTCGGCTTGTTTACCCAGTACCCGCCCTTCGGCGTCTCTTTCTCGAGATAGGTCTTGAGATCGGGATGCACGTCACGCAGGGGCTGCGCCATGTACCCGGGCAGCTCGTGGTAGAGCAGCTCGAGGTCGGTCGCGCCCTGCACGTTGGCGTGGCCGCGGAGCGCGGTGACGCCGCCCCCGGGACGGCCGATGTTCCCGAGCAGGATCTGCAGCATGCACAGCGAGCGGATGTTCTCCACGCCGTTGGTGTGCTGGGTGAGGTTCAGCGCGTACGTGATGGTCCCCGTCTTTTCCGGACCGGAGGCGCCGCAGTAGAGCTTGGCCACCTCCTCGAACTTCGCCTTCGGGATGCCGCACACCCGTTCGACCATATCCAGGGTGTAGCGGCCGTAGTGACGCTTCATGAGCTGGAAGACGGTGTGAGGATCCTTCAGCGTGAGATCGCGCCTGGGGTTGCCCTCGCCGTCGAGCTGGTACTTCCAGCTCGCCCGGTCATAGGTCTTCTTGGCCGGGTCGTATCCGGTGAAGAGACCGTCGAGGTCGGTGGCCGTCTTGAACGCCGGGTCGATCAGGAACGAGGCGTTCGTGTAGTGGACGACGTAGTCCTTGAAGTAGAGGTTGTCCTGGATGGCGTAGTTGATCAAACCGCCGAAGAACACGATGTTCGTGCCGCTCCGGAGCGGCACGTGGATGTCGGCGGCGGCGCTGGTGCGCGTGAAGCGGGGGTCGACGTGAATGAACTTGGCGCCCCGCTCCTTGGCCTTCATCACCCACTGGAATCCCACCGGGTGATTTTCGGCCATGTTGGAGGTCGCCATGATGACATCCGAGTTCTGGATGTCGATGAGATTCGTCGTCATCGCGCCCCGCCCGAACGTGGTCCCCAAAGCTGGGACCGTGGCGGAGTGTCAGACTCGGGCCTGGTGTTCGTGGTAGACGATGCCGAAGGTCCGGTTCAGCTTGCTCAGCAGATAGCACTCCTCGTTGTCGGAGCAGGCCGACCCGAGCGAGGCGATCGCCTCCAGCCGGTTCACCAGGACCTCCTGGCCTTCCTTCGTCTTCTCCTTCTCGATGAAATACTTCTCACGCGCGTCGTAATAGCGCTTGGCCACCTGCTCGTACATCCACTCCAGCGGCTTCTCCTCCCACTTGTCCGAACCGGGCGCCCGATAGAGCGCCTTGGTGGGCCGAAGCGGGTTGTTGGAGAGCTGGATGGTGGCCGCGCCCTTCGGGCAGAGGCGGCCGAGCGTGTGGGGCGTGTCGGGATCGCCCTCGATGTCGATGATCTTGTCGTCCTTGGCGTAGATGAGCTGGCCGCAGCCCACGGCGCAGTACGGACACACGCCTCGGACGACTTTGGCTTCCTTGATCCTCAAGGACGTCGCCACCGCTTCGACCGGGGTGAGGTCGAGCCCGTTGGCGCCGACGGCGACCCCCGTCGTCGTCGCGGTTCCGAATTTGAGAAAGTCGCGTCGCGACAGACTCATGATGGCCCTCCGTGACGACGGCAGCGTCCTGCGCGGACGCCGCCGGCCGGCATGACCTCCCGAGCGGAATCGGCGATGATATGAAGACGGACTACCAAGGCCGTCGAGGCATTCACCGCTCGACGCCTAAAATTCCGGACTCGTCAGCTCATCCCAGACGCGACGGACGACCACGATCTTGTCCTGGCGTCCGGGCTCGCGATCGACGCGAATGATGTCGCCAGGCTGAAGGGCGTCGAGGCCGGCCGAGCCCTCGCCCGCGACCAGCAGGGAGTCACCACACGCGATGTCACTGCACGCGTCGTCATGGGCTCGGACTCGAATACGTCCGCGCTCCTTGTCCACACCGATAACGGTGAGGCGATTGTGCTGCAGCCAGTCGGTAAGGCCTTGCGTCATTGCGAAAACCCCCTTCTAGCTCGGTGGTACAGAAATGCCCCAGTGGCGGAAATGCTACGTCTGGTCTGACCAAATTGTCAAGATTGCACAGGTGTCAGGTCCCTCCTTATATATGCGCGTGCCCGGAGGGGCCCTAATCCTCGGTCCCGGGAGCCTGACTGTACAGGGTGAGGCGTTCGTCCAGGATCTGCCGCGCTTCTGCGACTTCGGAGCGCTCGAGAAGCTCCAAGACTCGTCGGCGGGTCGCCAGATCGACGATCGGCGCGTTGATGTACGGGTTGTAGAAGCGCCCGAGCTCGAGGAGGATACGGTCGACCCGTCGCAGATCTCCGAGGTTGGCCTGGGCTTCGCGGAAGAGCTCGACCGCGTAATCGTCGCGACGCCGGAACTTCAGTCCCCGGCGGTGACGGCCGTCGTCGGGGCCTTCGCCGTCCGCCTCAACCACGAGCCGTCGCCGGTTCCGTGAGCAGCAGGCCTTCGCCCGTGTAGAGATTCAGCCCGTCGGGGCGCACGTAGCCGCACACGGTCACGTTGAGCTGCTCGGCGAGGGCCACCGCCATCTCCGTCGGGGAGGTGCGGGACGCGACGATCGGTACGCCCATCCGGGCCGCCTTCAGCAGCATCTCGGAGGAGATCCGCCCCGTCGACAGGAGAATGCGATCCTCGGTGGAGATCGCGCGAAGCAGCGCCTCGCCCTTCACCTTGTCGACTGCGTTGTGTCGCCCCACGTCCTCGGCCACGACGAGAAGTGCGTCGGGCTCGGCCAGCGCGGCGCCGTGGATGCCGCGCGAGGCTTTGTAGTGGATGGCGGAGGCGAACAGGTCCTTCATGCGCGCCGCCAGTGCTTCGGGACGAACCTGCCGCCGCGAGCTGAGGCGCGGGAACAACCGGTGATCGATGCGAAACGTGATGCCGCCGCCGCAGCCCGACGTCAGGATCCTCTCGGTGGGCAGCGTGACCGGCCGTGTGAGCGTCACGTCGGCCCGGCCATCGACGGGCGAGACCTCCACCTGCTGCACGTCGGCGAGCCCCTCGATGACCTTCTCCATCCAGAGATAGCCGACGACGAGCGCTTCCACCTTCATGGGCGAGCACAACAGCGTGAGGAATCTCTCACCGTTGACGTAGATGGTCAGCGGCTGTTCCCGGACGACCTCGCCGGTGGCCTCCTCGGCGTGGTCACCGCGCACCTTGAAGTACGTTCTCATCGGTGGCCTGATTCTAGCAGTGCGGCCGGCCGGGAGCGCGTCAGGTTCAGTACACGACGCGCAGCAGCGTCAGCCCCTGGGCAGGCGCCGTCACGCCGGCTTTCCTGCGATCCCGACTGGCGAGCACATCGCCCATCCAGGCCGGGCCATGCGTTCCCCGGCCGATGGCCACCGCGCTGCCCACGATGTTCCGCACCATGTGGTGCAGGTAGCGGTCGGCGGACACGACGATGGCCACACGAGACCGGCGCTGGACCACGTGCACTGCGCTCACGTGGCACACCGGGCGCTGGCTCTTCCCCGGCGCCGCGCGGAACGCGCTGAAGTCGTGAGAGCCGCGCAGGAGCCCGAGTCCGGCCCGCATGCCGCCGACGTCGAGCGTGACCGGTACGTGCCAGGCGTAGCGTCGCAGCAGCGGACTCGCCACCGCGCCGTTGTCGATGAGGTAGGCGTAGCGTTTTCTCGTGGCGTGGCGGCGGGCGTGGAACTGCGCGGGCGCGTCCCTGACGTCCAGAACCCGGATGTCGGCGGGCAGCGTGGCGTTCAGCGCTCCCAACACCGCCGTGGCGGGCAACGCGCTCTCCGTCGTGAGCGACGCCACCTGACCGAGCGCGTGGACGCCGGCGTCGGTGCGGCTGGCACCAACGACACGCGTGTCCGGCCCCAGGAGCTGTCGGGCGGCGTCGATCAGATGCCCCTGCACCGTCGGGGCGTCGGGCTGGACCTGCCAGCCGGCGTAGGCGGTGCCGTCGTAGGCGAGGAGGAGGCGGAGCGCGCGGACCGTCGTAACGCCGGCGGCTACCGCCGGCGGCGGTCCGTGAGATTCAGCCAGAGAACGACGACGAGCAGAAACAACGCGACGTTGATGACCTGGTTGACCGAGAACTGCGGCAGCCCGATCATGCGCCCCTTGGCGTCGAGCCAGCTCGTCCGCGCCGTGTCCTTCGGCTCGTAACCCGCGGGGTCGTAGCCACCGGCCGCGTGCAAGAAGCGGGCGACGTTGGGGACCACCAGGTAGGCGACGACGATGATGGTGACGATCACGGCGACGTGGAATCGCGTGTGGTAGCCGAAGCGCCTGTGGTAGAGCCGTCGGAGCCCGATGGTGCTCCCTACCTCCTTCCGGGGTTACCCGCGGACCAGGAGCTCCGCGATCTGCACCGCGTTCGTCGCCGCGCCCTTGCGCAGCTGATCGCCCACGACCCAGAAGTTCAGCGCACGCGGGTGGGACAGGTCCTCGCGGATTCTCCCGACGTAGCAGTCGTCCTGGCCTTCCACCACGATCGGCATCGGATAGCGGTTCAACGCCGGCTCGTCCCACAGGGTGAGGCCGGGAAAGGCCGCGAAGAGCTCGCGGGCCCGCGTCACCGAGATCTTCTCTTCCGTCTCGGCGTTGACGGCGACCGAGTGACACGTGAAGACGGGCACCCGCACCGTCGTCGGCGCCACCGGCAGATCCGGGATCTCGAGGATCTTCCGCGTTTCGTTGATGAGCTTCATCTCCTCGCCGGTGTAGCCGTCACTCCCGAACTTGTCGATATGGGGAATCAGGTTGAACGCCAGCTGGTGCTGGAAGTGCCGCGGTACCACGGCTTCGCCACGCGCCCAGGCCAGCGACTGCTGCCGGAGATCTTCGAGGCCATTGACGCCCGCGCCGGAGGCGGCCTGAAAGCTCGTCGCCACCACGCGGCGAAGCCGCCCCGCGTCGTGGAGAGGCTTGAGCGGCATGACGGTGACGATCGTGGTGCAGTTCGGACAGGCGACGATCCCCTGGTGACCCCGCACGGCGTGGGGATTGATCTCCGGCACGACCAGCGGCACCTTGGGATCCATCCGGAACGCGTTGGACTTGTCGACGACGATCGCGCCGGCCCGGACGATGATCGGCGCATATTCCTTGGCTTGCGCGGAGCCCGCCGAGCAGAACGCGATCTCGACGCCTCTGAACGCCTCTGGCTCGACCTTCTGCACTCGCACGGCGTCGCCCTGGAACGTCACGGTCTTCCCGACCGAGCGCTCGGAGGCGAAGCATCGGAGGTCGCGCACGGGGAACTTCCGCTCCTCGAGGATGCGCAGGGTCGTCTGGCCGGCGGCGCCGGTGGCGCCCACGACGGCCACGCAGAGCCCGGACGCCATCAGTACTGGCTCTCGACGGCACGCACGATGAGGTCCCCCATCTCCTTCGTTCCGATCACCTTCTCGCCGCGAGCGGCGATGTCACCCGTACGGTGGCCTTGCTCGAGCACGCGCACGACGGCGTGCTCGACCCGATCGGCATCCGTCGCACGGTCCAGCGAGTAGCGCAGCAGCATCGCCGCCGACAGGATCGCGGCGATTGGATTGGCCACGCCCTTGCCGGCAATGTCGGGCGCCGTCCCGTGTACCGGCTCGTAGAGGCCGACGGCGCCGCGCCCCGCTCCGGCCAGGCCCAACGAGGCCGACGGCAGCATTCCCATCGATCCGGCCAGGATGGCAGCCTCGTCAGACAAAATATCACCGAACGTGTTCTCGGTCACAATCGTGTCGAACTGTGTCGGCTTGTTGACGAGCGCCATCGCGCAGTTGTCCACGAGCACGTGGTCGAGCGTCACGTCGGGATAGTCTTTGGCGACCCGCGTGACGACCTCGCGCCACAGGGTCGACACGACCAGGACGTTGGCCTTGTCCACCGAGGTCAGGCGCTTCCTGCGCTTGCGGGCGACGTCGAAACCGACCCGGGCCACCCGCTCGATCTCCCGCGTCGTGTAGACCATCGTGTTGACGGCCCGGGCACCGTCGGGGGTGCGCTCGATCCCCCTGGGCTCGCCGAAATAGAGCCCGCCGGTGAGCTCGCGAATCACCATGATGTCGGTGCCGTCGACGACAGAACGCTTGAGGGGCGAGGCGTCCGCCAGCATGGGGAAGCAGCGAGCCGGCCGCAGGTTCGCGAAGAGGTCGAGCTCCTTGCGAAGCGCCAGCAGCCCGCGCTCGGCGCGCTGCTCCTGCGGCAGGTGGTCCCACTTTGGGCCGCCCACGGCACCGAACAGGATGGCCTGAGCCTTTCGGGCGAGATCGAGCGTGGCCGGCGGCAGTGGCGTGCCCACCGCGTCGATCGCGGCGCCCCCGATGAGGCCCTGCTCGAACTCGAAGCCGAGGCCGGTTGTCTTGCCGACCGATTGCAGCACCCGTACGGCCTCGACCGTCACCTCTTGCCCGATGCCATCGCCCGGCAGGACGGCGATCCGGAAGGTCGTCATCGCCGGCTTTCCTACGGCCCGACTTCTTTGGTCCGCTGCGCGGTGTGCACCATGCGGTTGAGGGCGCTGAGGTAGGCGCGGGCGCTGGCCTCGATGACGTCGGTGGACGCGCCCTTGCCGGACACGATCGTGCCGTCGAAGTCGACCTTGACTGAGACCTCGCCGATCGCGTCCTTGCCCGAGGTGGCGGCCCGGATCGCATAATCGCGAAGCTGGCCCTTCAGTCCGGTGATGGCGTCGACGGCGTTGAGCACGGCGTCGACCGGGCCGTCGCCCACGCCCGAGTCCTGGAAGAGCTCGCCGTCCTTCCGCAGCCGGATGGTGGCCGAGGGCACCACCCCGGTTCCGCTGATGACGTGCAGATAGTCCAGCTCGTAGGCGACCGGGATCTTCGTCGCCTCGTCGGTGACGATGGCGAGGAGATCCTCGTCGTAGACTTCCTTCTTGCGGTCGGCGAGGTCCTTGAACGCGCGGAAGGCGCGGTCGAGATCCGGACCGGCCAGATCGAAGCCGAGGTCCTTGAGCCGGGCCGAGAGCGCGGCGCGACCCGAGTGCTTGCCGAGCACCAGCTTGTTGGCGGGTCGGCCGATGTCCTCGGGGCGCATGATCTCGTAGGTCAGCTTCTCCTTCAGCACGCCGTCCTGGTGGATCCCCGCCTCATGGGCGAAGGCGTTCTCACCCACCACGGCCTTGTTGGGTTGGACGTGGACACCCGTGATGTGCGAGAGCAGGCGCGAGGTCCGGAAGATCTCCTCGGAGCGCACGCGCGTGTCGATCCCGAAGAAGTCCTTGCGGGTGCGCAGGGCCATGACGATCTCTTCCAGCGACGCGTTGCCGGCGCGCTCGCCGATGCCGTTGATGGTGCACTCGACCTGGCGGGCGCCGTTCATGATCGCGGTGAGCGAGTTGGCGACGGCCTGGCCCAGATCGTTGTGGCAGTGGACGGACAGGACGACCTTGTCGATGCCCTGCACCTTTTCGCGAATGCGGGCGATGCGCTCCCCCCACTCGCGGGGGATCGCGTAGCCGACCGTGTCGGGGATGTTGATCGTGCGCGCGCCGGCATCGATGACCGCGGACAGCACGTCGCACATGTAGTCGAAGTCGGAGCGCGAGGCGTCCTCGGGGGAGAATTCCACGTCCTGGCAATAGCCCCGGGCGTGACGGACCGCGTCGACGGAGGCCTTCATCACCTCGGCCCGCGACTTGCGCAGCTTGTACATGAGATGGATGTCGGACGTGGCCACGAACGTGTGGATACGCGGCCGGCGGGCGTACTTCACCGCCTCCCAGCAGCGGTCGATGTCGGCCAGGCCCACACGGCTCAGGCCGCAGATCGCCGGGGCGCCGTCCAGCGTCCCGACCTGCCGGGCCACCGCCCGGGTCGCCTCGAAGTCGTCCTCGGACGAGATCGGAAACCCCGCCTCGATGACATCCACGTTGAGGCGCGCCAGCTGCCGGGCCATCTCGAGCTTCTCCATCGTGTTCATGGAGAAGCCGGGCGCCTGCTCGCCGTCGCGGAGCGTCGTGTCGAAAATGATGACCCGATCCATGACTCCCCCCTGACTCAGTGCATATCTCCCGGTCGCGCTTCGGCGGGCCCCGGCACCGCCGCGCGACCGATGATGAGCCGCCGCAGCGGCCCGGACATGGCGTAGCCGGTGAACAGCACGAAGAGGAACAACTCGTGATGGGTCGCGACAATCATGATCGCCAGGACGACCACGAGCAGCGTGCGCACCGGCCGGCGCCGAGCGACATCGATCTCCTTGAAGCTCCAGTAGCGGAACGTGGACACCATCAGCAGCGCCACGATGTAGCTCCCGACGGCCACGGCGACTTCGAGCCCGCGCGTCACCTCGCGGCTGCCCAGGAGGAGGACCGTGGAGGCGACGACGCCGGCAGCCGCCGGGGTCGACAGGCCCACGAAGTACCGTCGGTCCACTGTTCCCGTCTGCACGTTGAAGCGGGCCAGCCGGAGGGCGCCGCAGATGACGAACAGGAACGCGCCGAACCAGGCCGGCCGCCCGAGGTCACGCAGGGCGAACGAGTAGAGCAGAAACGCCGGCGCCACGCAGAAGGAGACGACGTCGGCCAGCGAGTCGTACTCCACACCGAACTGACTCGTCGCTCGCATGAGCCGAGCCACGCGCCCGTCCAGCAGATCCATGACCATCGCCACGAAGATGGCCAGCGCCGCCTCGGCATAGCGCTGCTCGAGGGTGAGGATGAGCGCGAAGAATCCACAGAAGAGATTGCCCGTTGTGAGCAGGCTGGGCAGCAGGAAGATGCCGCGCCGGCGCTTCTCGCGCAGCTCGTGCCAGCGGCGCGGGCGCGTGCCTCGGCCGGGTCGTCGCGGGATCATGACCCGGCGAGCCGAACGGCGCGGTGAGATGGTTCGAACATCATGGGAGAATCCCCAGGAGGCTCTCGCCCCCTCGCACACGATTCCCGACGCGCACGCGAACGTCGCTCCCCCGCGGCATCAGGCAATCGGTCCGGGATCCGAATCGGATCATGCCGAACCGCTCGCCGGCCTCGAGCTTGTCGCCCGGGCCCACCCGGCACACGATCCGGCGGGCAAGGATTCCGGCGATCTGGATGACCGTGATACGGGCATGGTCGCCTTCCAGATGGAGCACGCAGCGCTCGTTGACGATGCCGGCCTCCGGCTCGAACGCCGGCACGAACCGTCCCGGTGTGCACACCCGGTCCACCACGCGGCCGGTGATCGGCGCCCGATTCACGTGCACATCGAGCGGCGAGAGGAAGATGGACACCCGCACCGCCGGACCCACCCACTCGTCCACGTCATCGACCACCTCGGTCACTCGCCCGTCGGCCGGCGACAGCACGGCGCCGGCGATGGCCGGCACCCGGCGCTCGGGATCGCGAAAGAAGCCGAGCGACGCCAGGGTCGCCGCCGCAAACGGAAGGGCCAGACGGCGACGCCCGGAAGCGAACAGACCGGCCGCCAGCGCCGCCGGCGCGGCGATGAACGGCCAGCCTTCGCGCGCGACAGGAATCCTCGCCATCGTCACATCCGCGGCGGCTTGATCCACGACATCATGGCCCGCAACCGCTGGCCGACCTCCTCGATCTGATGGTCGGCGTCGCGCTTGCGCATGGCCAGGAACTGCGCGCGGTTGGCCTGGTTCTCCAGCACCCACTCGCGGGCGAACTGGCCCGACTGGATCTCGCTCAGGATCTTCTTCATCTCGGCCTTGGTCTCCTCGCTCACGACGCGCGGGCCTCGGGTGTAGTCGCCGTACTCCGCGGTGTCCGAGACCGAGTAGCGCATGTACGCGAGTCCGCCCTGATAGAACAGGTCGACGATCAGCTTCATCTCGTGCATGCATTCGAAATAGGCGATCTCGGGCTGGTACCCGGCCTCGACCAGCGTCTCGAAGGCCGCCTTGATCAGGTGCGAGACGCCGCCGCACAACGTCGTCTGCTCGCCGAAGAGATCCGTTTCGGTTTCTTCCTTGAACGTGGTTTCGATCACGCCCGCTCTCGTACACCCCACACCCTTCCCGTACGCGAGCGCCATGTCGCGCGCCTTGCCCGAGACGTCCTGGTACACCGCGACCAGCGCGGGGACGCCGGGGCCCTGGGTGAAGAGATCACGCATGACGTGGCCGGGCGCCTTGGGCGCGATCATCGTCACGTCCACGTCGGGCGGGGGCACGACCTGGTTGAAGTGGATGTTGAAGCCGTGGGCGAACATCAGCATCTTGCCCTTGCCGAGACCGCCCTTGATCGACTCCTCGAACACCTGACGCTGGGTCTGGTCGGGCAGCAGGATCATGACGACGTCCGCCATCTTCGCCGCCTCGGCCACCGGGGCCACCCGCAGCCCGTCCTTCTCGGCCTTGGCCCAGCTCTTCGAGCCCTTGTAGAGCCCGACGACGACGTCCTGACCGGAGTCGCGAAGGTTCAGCGCGTGGGCGTGTCCCTGGCTGCCGTAGCCGATGATGGCGATCTTGCGTCCCTTGAGGAGACCGAGGTCAGCATCCTGGTCGTAGAAGATTTTCGCGGGCATTCCTGCGTGTCCTTTCTGACGTTAGTCGGCGAATCCCACCACGCGCGGGTCATCGACGCGGCCGCGCTTGGGCGTCGGCGGCGTCTCGACGCGCCGACGCGTCTTGGGGCCGCGCGCGATGGCCACCTTGCCGGTCCGGACGATTTCCTGGATTCCCATCGGCCGCAACAGCTCGACCAGCGCCTCCAGCTTCCCTTGCTCGCCGGTCGCCTCGATGGTGAACGACTGGGGCGTCACGTCGACGATCTTGGCCCGGAAGATGTCGGCCGTTCGCATGATCTCGGCCCGGTGCTGCGGCTCGGCATTGACGCGAATCAGCATCAGCTCACGCTCGACGTGGTCGTCGTCGGTCAGGTCGCTGACCTTGATGACGTCGATCAGCTTGTGGAGCTGCTTCATGACCTGCTCGATGACGAACTCGTCGCCGTGGACGACGATGGTCATCCGGGAGACGGTGGGATCGAGCGTCTCTCCCACCGACAGGCTCTCGATGTTGTAACCGCGGGCCGAGAAGAGTCCGGCCACGCGCGACAGGACGCCGAACTTGTTCTCGACGAGGACGGCGACCGTATGCTGGCGGGGCTCGCTCCCGTTCTGCATCAGAAGCCCGTCTGCGACCGGGCCGCCTTCTCCCGGGTCGCCGTCGTCGGATTCTCGAGGATCATGTCCGTGTTGGCGCCGCCGGCCGGCACCATCGGGAACACGTACTCCCACTTGTCGACGCACATGTCGACCACCACTGGGCCGGGAGTCGCGAACGCCTTCTCCAGCGTCGGCATCACCTCGGACGGCCGCGTCGCGCGCAGGCCGACGCAGCCGTAGGCCTCGGCCAGCTTCACGAAATCCGGGCTGCGCTCGAGGTCGATGGAGCAGAAGCGGCCCTTGTAGATGATCGCCTGCCACTGCCGGACCATCCCGTGCCCGCCGTTGTTGATGATGATCGTCTTCACGGGCAGGTTGTTCTCGAAGCAGGTGGCCAGCTCCTGACTGTTCATCGCGAACGAGCCGTCACCGTCGATGTTGACGATCAGGCTCCCGGGATGGGCGGCGGCCACGCCCATGGCCGTGGGGAGTCCATAGCCCATGGTGCCGAGACCGCCCGAGGTACACCAGCGCCGCGGATACTTGAACCGGTAGTACTGGGCGGCCCACATCTGGTGCTGGCCGACGCCGGTGATGACGTACGCCTCGCCGCGCGTGAGGTTCGAGATCTCCTGCATCACGTGCTGGGGCTTGATCAGCTCATCGTCCCAGTCGAAGGCGAGTGGATGCTTGGCCCGCCACGCGGCGATCTGGGCCCGCCACTGCTCGCGGGCCTCCTCGGTCTGCGACGGCACGCCGTCCTTCAGCTCCTCGCGGACCGACTCGATGAGCGCGCGCAGGACGCGACGGCAGTCGCCCACGATCGGCACGTGCACCTTGATGTTCTTCGAGATCGACGACGGGTCGATGTCGATATGGACGATCTCGGCGTCGGGCGCGAAGGCTTCCACCTTGCCGGTGACCCGGTCGTCGAAGCGCGCGCCCACCGCGACGAGCACGTCCGACTTGTTGACCGCCATGTTGGCGTAGTAGGTCCCGTGCATGCCGAGCATGTCGAGCGCCAGCGGATGCTCGGAGGGAAACGCGCCGAGCCCCATCAGCGTGGTCGTGACCGGGATCCGGGTCAGCTCGGCCAGCTCGCGCAGCTCCTCGTTGGCGTCGGCCGAGATCACACCGCCGCCGACGTACAGCACCGGACGCCGCGCGCTCACCATGAGCCGCGCCGCCTTCTTGATCTGGCCGGTGTGCCCCTCGTAGTTGGGGTTGTAGGAGCGGAGGTGGACCTTCTCCGGCCACACCAGCTCGGCTTCCTTGACGAGAATGTCCTTGGGGAGATCGACGTGGACGGGGCCGGGCCGGCCGGTGGCCGCGATGTGGAAGGCCTCGCGGATGATCGGGCCGAGGTCCTTGCCGTCCTTGACCAGAAAGTTGTGCTTCGTGCACGGCCGCGTGATTCCACAATTGTCGGCTTCCTGGAAGGCGTCGTTGCCGATCAGATGCGTCGGGACCTGCCCGGTGAAGGCGACGATCGGAATGGAGTCCATGTAGGCGTCCTGGAGCGCCGTGACGAGATTGGTCGCGGCCGGCCCCGACGTCACCAGGCACACGCCGACCTTGCCGGTCGTCCGCGCGTAGCCCTCGGCCGCATGCCCGGCGGCCGCTTCCTGACGGACCAGGATGTGACGGATGCCCTCGAAGTCGTAGAGGGCGTCGTAGATGGGAAGGACCGCGCCTCCGGGCAGGCCGAAGACGGTGTCCACTCCCTCACGCTTGAGGCACTCCAGCACGATGCGAGCTCCCGACGTTTTCACAGCGCTCCTCCTAGAGCAGGCCGGCGGTGGCCAGGACTTCCTTGATGTCCTCGATGGCGTCGGCATCCGGCGTCGTCAGTGGCGGACGGCAGGGCCCGCCGTAAAAGCCCTGCAGATCGAGCGCCGCCTTGAGGCCGCCGATGCCGTACCGTCCGGGGACGCCGCGGTCGGCTGACATCATGCGGGCCGCAATCTCGCGCGCCTCGTCCCAGCGACCGGCCTTGGCCAGGGCGTACACGTCGCACCATTCCCGCGCCGAGATGGTGCCGAGCGCGACGATGGCGCCGGCCGCGCCGATGGTGAGCGCGGGCAGCAGCGCGGACGCCGAGCCGACGTGGACGTGGAAGGTCTTGGGCGTCTGGTGAATGATCTGGGCGCACTGCGGGATGTTCCCCGACGAATCCTTGATCCCGCAGACGTTGGGATGCTGGGCGATCCGCGCGACGGTATCGGCATCGAGGTTGACGCCGGTGTTGGCCGGGAAGTTGTACATCATGATCGGGATCGGGGATGCGTCTGCAACCGCCAGGTAGTGCCGGACCTGCGCTTCCGGCCGCACGAACGCCTGCGTGAAGTAATGAGGCGTGATCACGATGGCCGCGTCGGCGCCGATCTCGGCGGCCCGCTTCGTCTGTTTGATGGTGTGCAGCGTCGCGTTGGTCCCGGTGCCGGCGATGAAGAGCTTGCTCGTCGGGATCGCCTGTCGCGCGGCCACCAGCACGCGGTCGCGCTCGGCTTCCGACAGCATCGGGAACTCGCCGGTCGAGCCCAGCACCACGTAGCCGGCGAGGGCCGTCGCGTCGTAGCGCTGGAGGTTGGCGGCCAGCCGGTCGGTCGCCACGTCCTCGCCGCGGAACGGCGTCGTGACCGGGATGAAGACGCCCTCGAGGCTACGCATACGCGGTGGTCCCCGAAGCCGCGCGCTCCCGCAGCCGCGCCTGGGCGGCGGCCAGCCGAGCAATCGGAATCATGAAGGGCGAGCAGGACACGTACGTCATCCGCACCTGGTGACAGAACTCCACCGATGACGGCTCGCCGCCGTGCTCCCCGCAGATGCCGACCTTCAGGTCGGGGCGCGTGCGCCGCCCGCGCTCGATGCCGACGCGGATCAACTCCCCCACCCCTTCCTGGTCGAGCACGGAGAACGGGTCGTGAGGCAGGATGCCCTTCTGAAGGTAGTCGGGCAGGAACTTGGCTACATCGTCTCGGCTGTAGCCATAGGTGAGCTGCGTGAGATCGTTCGTGCCGAACGAGAAGAACTCCGCATGCTCGGCGATCTTGTCGGCGATCAGCGCGGCCCGCGGCACCTCGATCATCGTCCCGATCGCGTACTTCACGGGGACGCCCATCTCGGCCAGGACGCCGTCGGCCACCTTCTTGGTGTTGTCGTAGGTCAGCTTCATCTCGCCGACCGTGCCGGTCAGCGGAATCATGATCTCCGGCTCGACCTTGACGCCCTGCTCGGCGACGGTGCAGGCCGCCTCCATGATCGCGCGCACCTGCATCCCGTAGATCTCGGGCGACGTGATACCGAGCCGGCAGCCGCGGTGGCCGAGCATGGGGTTGGCCTCGCGGAGCGAATCGACCTTGGCGATCTTCTGCTCGAGCACGGCCTGCCGCTCGGCGTTCATGCCCAGCGCGTCCAGCCGAGCCCGCTCCTCGATCATCTCGCGGAACTCGCGGGGGTTGGCGAGGAACTCGTGGAGCGGCGGGTCGAGCAGCCGGATCGTCACCGGCAGGCCGTCCATCGCGCGGAAGATGCCGATGAAATCGTCGCGCTGGAAGGGCAAGAGCTTGGCGACGGCGGCCCGGCGCGACGCCGGGTCGCCGGCCATGATCATCTCGCGAACGATCGGGATGCGATCGGCGTGGAAGAACATGTGCTCGGTGCGGACGAGCCCGATGCCTTCGGCGCCGAACTCCCGCGCCTTGCGGGCGTCCTCGGGCGTGTCGGCGTTGGCCCGCACGCCGAGGCCACCGGGCATCCGGTACCGGTCGGCCCACGCGAGATAGGTGCGCACCTCCTCGGGCAGCTCACCCCCGATGGTGCGGACCTCGTCGAGAATGACCTCTCCGGTCGCGCCGTCCACCGAGATCACCTCACCCTCGCGGATGACCCGGCCGCGCGCTTCGAAGGCCCGCCGCTCCTCGTCCACGAGCACGTCGCTGGCGCCGACGACGCACGGCTTTCCCATGCCCACCGCCACGACCGCAGCGTGCGAGGTGCGACCGCCCCGCGCCGTCACGATGCCCTGGGCCGCGTACATACCGGCCACGTCCTCCGGTGACGTCTCGGGTCGAACGAGGATCACCTGCTGGCCCGACTTCGCCCATTCGACCGCGCGATCGGCGTCGAACACGACCTGCCCGACCGCCGCACCGGGCGCCGCGGGCAGCCCGGTGGCGAGCAGACGTCCAGCGGCGAGCGCCGACGCCTTCTCCTTCTGGTCGAACACCGGGTGCAGCAGCTCACTGAGTGTCTGGGGCGGCACACGCATGAGGGCGGTGTGCACGTCGAGCACGTGCTCCTTCACCAGATCTACCGCCACGCGCACCGCGGCGCGGGCCGAGCGCTTGCCCGAGCGCGTCTGCAGCAGGTAGAGCTTGGCTTCCTGCACCGTGAACTCGATGTCCTGCATGTCCTTGTAGTGACGCTCGAGCCGATCGGCGATGGCCAGAAGCTCGGCGTAGATCTCGGGCATCCGATCGCGCAACGCTTCGATCCGCTCCGGGGTCCGGATCCCGGCGACGACGTCTTCGCCCTGGGCGTTGACGAGGAACTCGGCGTAGAAGCGGTGCTCACCGGTGCGTGGATCGCGCGTGAACCCCACGCCGGTGCCCGACGTCTCGCCGAGGTTGCCGAAGACCATCGCCATCACCGTGACCGCGGTCCCCCAGTCGGCCGGGATGTTGTGGATACGCCGGTACTCCACCGCCTTCTTGGCGAACCACGATTCGAAGACGGCGTTGATGGCCTGGCGCAGCTGCTCGCGCGGATCCTGGGGGAACGGCGCTCCCGTCCGCGTGAGCACGAGGTCCTTGTACGTGGCGGTCAGCTTGCGAAGCTCGTCGGCCGGGACCTCGGGATCGGTGCTGGCGCCCAGCCGCCGCTTGATCGCATCCAGGTGTTCGTCGAAGACCTCTCGCCGGATACCGAGGACGACGTTGCCGAACATCGTGATGAAGCGGCGATAGCAGTCCCAGGCGAACCGGTCGTTGCGCGTCCGCAAGGCCAGCCCCTCGACCGTCTTGTCGTTCAGGCCGAGGTTCAGCACGGTCTCCATCATTCCCGGCATCGAAACGCGGGCGCCCGAGCGGACGGAGACGAGGAGCGGTCGCTGGGGATCGCCGAAGGTGAGCCCCGAGTCGCCCTCGAGTTTGGTGAGAGCCTCGACGACTTGTTCCCAGAGGCCATCGGGCCATCGACGATCGCCGCGGCGGTACTGGGCCCAGGCCTGCGTGGTGATGGTGAACCCGGGCGGAACCGGAATACCGAGGTTCGTCATCTCGGCCAGCTCGCAGCCCTTGCCGCCGAGAAGGTTACGCATCAAGGACGAGCCTTCCGCCCTGCCGCGCCCGAACGAGTAGACGTATTTGTCCATGGGGAGCCCCGTCCTCGGTACCGGATGAGCGAAAAAGTCTTTTAAGACTACAGGATGCGATGCACGACTGTCAATTAACGGGGCATGGGCGCCCGGGCTGTCGCCACGCCCAGGCCCCGACGCAATCACGCGACGCGATCGCTCGCTCGCGCGATCCGAGGCGTGACTCTGCGGAACGCTGTCCGCCATCAAGCTCCTTCTCCGTTCGCCAAAAACGAAAGGGCCACGGGGTGCAACGCCCGTGGCCCTTTTCGTGGGTCCGCCACGGGCTCGCCTGCCCGTGGCATCCAGCGTCGTACTACACCGCGGATGCTCCGGGCAGGCCCGGCAGCGCCAGGAGAATCAGTCCCAGCGACAGCATCAGCGGCGTGGTCGTCGTCATACGCGGGGAGTATAGGAGGGGTAGCGCCCGTCGTCAAGCGATGGTGGGCGGCTCATCGCGGCCGCTTGCGTAGCCCATCGGCGCCGACGACGAGGGTTTCCACGGCGCTGACGTGATCGCGCATCGCTTGCTCGGCGGCGTGCTCGTCCCGCTGGCGGATCGCCTCGAGCACGCGCTGGTGATCCTGATGCGAGCGCATCGGACGTCCTGGCGCGTTCAGGGATTCCTCCCGGCTCTGCCCGAGCAAATCCATGATGCCGTGCACGAGGCGCGTGATGGCCTGATTGTGCGCGGCGGAGGCGATGGCCGCGTGGAATTCGGCATCCTGCGGCAGGCCGGTACGTCCAGCCGCGATCTCCTTCGCCTGCTCGCCGAGGATGCGCTCCATCTCCCTCACCTCCTCGGGGGTGGCGCGGCGGGCGGCCAGCGCGGCGATGGCAGGCTCAAGCAGGCGGCGCGCCTCGAAGAGCTCGCCGATGGCCTCACGCTGCGAGAACATCACCATGGCCAGCGGCTCGATCAAGGCCTCCACGGACATCTCGCGCACGAACGTGCCCTCGCCGGGGCGGATCTCGACCAGGCCCAGACTCTCGAGCGCGCGCAGCGCCTCCCGCACCGATGTCCGGCTGACCACGAACTTCTCGGCGAGGTCGCGCTCGGGCGGCAGCTGATCGCCGCTCTTGAGCCGACCCTCCGAGATCATCGTCTTGATCTGCCGAACGATCTCCTCGTAGATGCGGGTCGACTTGATGGGCTCGATGCCCATCTCGCGGCCACTCCGCCCTGGGCGGCGGGATTCCGGCGCAGCCACGTCAGACCTTCTCCGGCACGTGCGGTGGCCGCTCGCGGCTCAGCCACCAGCCCATCGCCGTCACAACGAGGCCGATGGCGATCGGGACAGGTCGGTGGAGCAGCGAGGCGGCATCGCCCAGCGAGCGTACCACCATGGGGTCCTCAAGGATCATCTCGCCGGCAACATACCCGAGAAGGCCCCCCCCCAGCCACACGATCCACGTGTAACGGTTCATGAGACGGGCGAGCAGCCCGGCGCCCCAGACGACGATGGGCAGCGACAGGCCGATGCCGAACATGACGAGCGTGAAGTCGCCGCGGGCGGCGGCGGCGATGGCCAGGACGTTGTCGAGGCTCATCGTCACGTCGGCCACGATGATGATCCAGATCGCCTCCCACAAGGAGGCGCCGTGCTTGGCATCGCCGCCCACGACGTCTTCGGGGTGGACCAGCTTCACCGCGATCCAGACGAGGAGGGCGCCCCCCACGAGCTGCACGAACGGCACGCGCAGGAGCAGGCTCACGATGCCGACGAAGAGGAGCCGGAGGACGACGGCGCCGCCGGCGCCCCAGATCTGGCCGAGGATCCGCTCGCGCTTGGGCAGCGCCCGCACGGCCAGCGCGATCACCAGCGCGTTGTCGCCGGACAGGAGCAAATTCAGGACACCGATGCCGAAGAGCCGTGCCCAGAACTCGGGGTCGCCGAAGATCGCCATGGCGCTCAGGTCTCCCGCGGCGCGGGAGCCGCCGCCGGCAAGCCACGCAGTCGTCGCCACCAGGGTGTGATGACCGGCAGCGCGAAGAAGAAGATCGCCACCGCCGTGATCGCGCCCGCGATCGGCCGCGTGAAAAAGATCGTCAATGTGCCCTGCGACATGATGAGGCTCTGGCGCAGGGCGTTCTCGGCGAGGTCGCCGAGCACGAGGGCCAGCACGAGCGGGGCCAGCGGATAGTCCAGCTTCTTGAAGACGTACCCGACGACGCCGAAGATCAGCATGTACCAGATGTCGATCATGCTGCTGTGCACGGCGTAGGCGCCGATCGCGCACACGACGACGATCAGCGGCGTCAGGATCGCGAAGGGGATGCGGAGGATGGCGGCGAAGAACGGGACGCCGGCCAGCACCATCAGGACGCCGAGGATGTTGCCCGTGTACATGCTGGCGATGAGGCCCCACACGAAATCCGGCTTCTCCTTGAAGAGCAGCGGTCCCGGCTGGAGGCCCCAGATGATCAGGCCACCGAGCATGACCGCCGCCGTCGGTGACCCCGGAATCCCGAGAGTGATCATGGGCAGCATGGCGGCGACGCCGGCCGCGTGGGCCGCAGTCTCCGGAGCCACCACGCCTTCGAGCTCGCCCTTGCCGAAGCGCTCGGGATGCCGGGAGAACCGCTTCGCGAAGGCGTAGCTCATGAAGGACGCCGGCGTGGCCCCGCCCGGCTTGAAGCCCATCCAGAAGCCGATGAAGGAGCCGCGCACGAACGTCCGCCAGTAACGGGGCAGCGTTTTCCAGGTGTCGAGGACCACCCGCAGGTTCATCCCGGTCGTCGCGCCGTGAAAAGAGAGGCCCTCCTCGACCGACAACAAGATTTCGCCGACGCCGAAGAGCCCGATGACGGCCACGATGAAGTCGAAGCCCTTCATGAGGTCGGTGAAGCCGAACGTCATGCGGAGCTGGCCGGTGACGATGTCGAGCCCGACGGCGGCCAGGATGAATCCGATGAGGATCGAGACGAGTGACTTGAGCGGGTTACCGCCGCCGAGGCCGACGAAGCTCGAGAACGTCAGGAGCTGGATGGCGAAGAACTCGGGCGGCCCGAACTTCAGCGCGATCTCGGCCAGGATCGGCGCGAAGAACGTGATCAGCACGATCGAGAAGAAGGCGCCCACGAACGACGACGTGAACGCGGCCGTCAGCGCCTGGCCGCTCTGCCCCTGGCGGGCCAGCGGATACCCGTCGAACGTCGTGGCCACCGACCACGGCTCGCCCGGAATGTTGAAGAGGATGGACGTGATGGCGCCCCCGAAGAGCGCTCCCCAGTACAGCGAGGTGAGCAGGATGATCGCCGAGGTCGGGGGCATCGTGAACGTCAGGGGCAGCAGGATCGCCACGCCATTGGCGCCGCCCAGCCCGGGCAGCACTCCGATGATGGTGCCGAGCGTGATCCCGATGACGGCCACGAAGAGGTTGAACGGAGTCACGGCATGGTGGAAACCGAGGGCGAGGTTTTCGAGGCCCATCAGTAGCCGAGCCAGGTTTCGAGCGGCCCCTTGGGCATCGGCACCAGGAACCACTTCTCGAAGACGAAGAACGTAGCCACGGGAACGCCGATGCCGATGGCGGCGACCGTCGCCCACCGGTGACGCCCGACCCAGCGCATGTAGAACCCCATGTAGATTGCGGACGCCACGTACAGACCGACGAACTGCATCAACACCACGGCCGCCGTCGCGGGCCAGAGGACCTTGAGGACGGAGCTGAGCTGCGCGCGCTGAACGAACGGCTTGTCCGCCGAGCGCCGCAACGCCTGAAACGCGATGAGCAGGCAGGCGGCGACCATGCCCACGCCGAGCCAGAACGGGAAGAACCCGCTGTTGGGGCCGTCCGTGCCCCAGCCGACGCCGAGGCGCAGCGAATCGAAGATGACGAGAGCGGCTCCGGCGATGAGAACGGCCGCGGTGATCAGGTCGGCCGTGCGCATCTACTTCTTGAGCAGCCCGCCCTTGGCCATCAGATCACGGTGGAGCTTGTCGTTCTCCTCCAGCCACTTCCCGTACTCGCCGCCGGTCGCGAACGCCGGCTTGAGCGCGCCCTGCTTCATGTACTCCTGGAAATCGGGCGTCTCGTAGACCTTCTTGAGGAAACCGGCGTACCAGTCCACCGCGTTCTTGTGCATGCCGGGAGCTCCGAAGATCCCGCGCAGCATCAGGTACTGGATGTCGCTCCCGAGCGCCTCCTTGACGGTCGGGATGTCCTTCCACTCCGGCTCGGGAATGCGGCCGGCGTCGAAGACGGCCAGCGGCCGGACCCGCCCGGCCTTCCAGTGGCTCACGCACTCGATGGGATTGTTCACCGTCGAGTCGACGTGCTGGCCGACGAGGTTCACGCAGACTTCACCGCCCCCCTTGAAGGGCACGTACGTGAACTTCACGCCGAGCGCCTGCTCGAGCTGGATCGTGATGATCTGATCTTCCTGAGCCGAGCCAGTGCCACCCATAATGCACTGCCCCGCTTGACGCTCCTTGCACTGCTTGGAACTGACGGCCCCGAGGTATTCCTTGGCCGTCTTGTATGGCGTCTCGGCGTTGACCCAGAGGATGAACTGATCGAGGGCGAGCCGCGCCACCGGCGTCAAATCCTTCCAGTTGAACGGGATACCGGTGTGGAGCGGCGTGGTGAAGAGATTCGACAGCGTGATGATGATCGAGTGATTTCGATCATCGCCCTTCTTTTCTTTGACGTGCAGGAACCCTTCACCGCCGGCGCCGCCGGCCTTGTTCACGACGATGATCGGCCGTGGCGATAGCTTGTGCTTCTCGGCGATGCCGGCAATCAGACGGGCCATCTGATCGGCGCCGCCCCCGGTGCCGGCGGGAACGACGAACTCGATCGGCTTGGCGGGCTCCCAGGCTGCGGCGGCCGGGATGGCAGCCACCGCCACGAGTGCCGCCAGACCCAGCCACGTTGCGAGGCGCGAGAGCTGTCGCTTCATCGAAACAGCCTCCTTCAAACAAAGCGGGACCGGACGCCCTTTCGCGTCCGGCCCCGTCGGTCGTGACGGAAGTCGGGGACCGCGAGCGCTTACTTCACGTCCACAGCAGCCTTGCTCGCCTCCAGGCGGCGGAACGGAATCACCGCCGGGATCTCCCACTTCTCCCACATCTCGTCGACCTTGGCCTGGAAGTACGCCAGGTCCTCCTCCGTGAAGTGGGCGAAGCGGCCCTGCTTGAGGAGGTACTCGCGCACGGGCTTGCGCGCCCGGCCCTCGACGAGAGACTTGGTCTTGCCGTAGTACTTCACCACGCCGTCATCGACCTCGTAGAGCGGAAAGATGCCCGTCTCGATGGCCAGCTCGCCCAGCTCGTGCGACAGCATCGGATCGTAGTCCCAGCCCTTCGGGCACGGATCGAGCGAGTGGATGAACGTGGGGCCGCCGATGGTCAGCGCGCGCCGCACCTTGTTCATCATCTCGACGGCGAACGAGCCGCACACGGTGGCGACGTAGCGGCACTCGGGGTGGCCGGCCGCCATCATGCCCGCCATGTTCTTCTTCCAGCGGGTGTGGATGAGCCGCTTGACGCTGCCGGGGGGGCTGAACGTCGTGTTGGCGCCGTAGGGCGTCATCCCGGACAGCTGGATGTCGGTGTTCGCGTACGACTCGTTGTCGTACAGCAGAATGAGAGAGTTGTATTCCTTGTGCGTCAGCGTCGCCGAGATGGCGCCCAGCCCCATGTCGGCGCCGCCGCCGTCACCGCAGAACGCGATGACGTTGATCGGCTCCGTCTTCATCTTACCCTTGCG
>MNEG01000096.1 GCA_001917585.1 Candidatus Rokubacteria bacterium 13_1_40CM_68_15 | reverse complement strand
TTACACCTGGGTCGACCACCACAACACGGCCGGCCTGGGCGAGAACGTTCCGATCTCGACCGCTAACCTTCAGGACGGCTTTGTGGCGTTCAAGGACGGGAAGATGATCCTGATGCGCGTGCCATACCCGATGGGTTTCTTCGCCAAGGGTCTGGACGGGCGCATCGACGATCCCAACGCCGGCTGGAAGGGGCGTGGGCTGTGGAGCACTAACGGCGACCGCACGCCGTGGCTCATGGAAGGCGGCAAGGGCGCCAAACCCCGCGTCGTGCACATCCAGGTGAGGCCGGATCCGCTCGCTCACTGAGTCCAAATACGCATTCGGGGGCAGCGCGCGATGCGCTGCCCCCGCGCTTAAATCGGCACCACGAACCGGAGGTCACATGGCCATCATCCGCATCTACACAGGCCCGGACGGTAAGTCGCACTTCGAGGAGATCGCGCCGCGCCTCACGCCGCGAGGCGATCAGTCCGAAAGCGGCGAACTGACTCCGGGCAGCGGCATCGTCGTCCGCCGGTTCGATCCGAAGCGCAGCAACCCGTGGCACCACGCGCCGGGACGGGCGGCGGTGTTCACGCTCAGCGGAGCGGTCGACATCGAGATCGGCGACGGCACCGTGCGCCGGCTGGGCCCCGGGGACATCCTGATCGCCGAAGACCTGACGGGTCAGGGCCACGTCACGCGAGAAGTCGGGCCAGAACCACGTGTCTCCGTCTTCGTGCCGCTCCACTAGGCGCATGACACGCTTCGGCATCGCCTTGCCTGCGGGCGGCCGGCACGCGCTGGCGCCCACGCCTGCTACCCTGGCCGACGGGGCGCGCGCCATCGAAGCTGCAGGCTTCGAGAGCGCGTGGGCGTTCGATTCCATCGGTCGCGGCTTCCTGCTGGCCGATCCCCTCACCGCGCTGGCCGTCGCGGCCACCGTGACGCGTCGGCTCGAGCTGGGCACGGGCGTCCTCCAAGTCCCGCTGCGAAACCCGGTGGAGCTTGCGCAGAGGGTGCTGACGACGCACCTCGTGTCGGGCAAGCGCCTCCTGCTCGGCGTCGGTGCCGGGTCCACCGTCGCCGACTTCGCCGCGCTTGGTCTCGATTTCACGGCCCGCTTTCGCCAGCTGAACGAATCGTTGAGGATCATGCGCCGGCTGTGGGCGGGCGAGTCCGTCAACGGCGCCTCGCTAGGGCCGGTATGGCCCGCGGCTCTCGGCGGCCCTCCGATCATCATCGGCTCGTGGGCCGGCTCCCGGTGGATCGAGCGAGCGGCGAAAGAGTTCGACGGCTGGGTGGGATCGGGAGCTCGGAGCAGCTGGCGCGCGCTCCGCGAGGGGATGCCACGATTCCGTGACTTCGGCGGCAAGCGCGCCGTCGTGACCAACGTCGTGGTCGATCTCGACAGCCCCACGCCGAGCCCGGATGGGCCCGACGACCCCTGCGACCTCAAGTGCCCGCGAGACGTCGCGCGCGAGCGGCTCCATCGGTTGCGCGAGCTGGGCTTCGACGACGTGGTGTTGGTCCCGCGCCGCCACGACGCCGAGCACCTTCAGGAGCTTCGCGCGCTGGTGGACCGCTCGGCGTGAGCGCTCTTCAGCTGGGAATGCACGCCGTCACGGTGATCTCGATCAGCAGCTCGGGCGCGTTCAGCGACGCGACCGTGACCGTGGTCCGAGCGGGCTTGTTAGTCGGGAAGTACTTGCCGTACTCCTCGTTGTAGCCCGCCAGATTCTCGCGGTTCGTCAGGTACGTGGTCGCGGTCAGCACGTTGTCGAGCGAGGTGCCGGCGGCGGTCAGGATCACCTTGATCCGCTCCAGGATGTTGCGGGTTTGCTCGCGGATGTCCTTGCCGACTTCCCCGGTGACGGGATGGCGGCCGGTTTGACCGGAGACGAAGACGAGATTCCCGAAGCGCGTGGCCGGTGACAGGTTGGGGTTCGGGGCGGCGGAGCCGATGTTGACGATCTCCTTCTTGGGCATGTCCTCTCCCTCCGGGCTCGGCTAGAATCTCCGCGCCAATCCTCACGACGCGAGGGCCCACATGGTACAGCGGAGCAGGCATCAGCGTTTCGGCCGGCGAGACTTCATCAGGACGGGAACCCTGGCGGCCGGAGCCCTGGCCGTGGCGCCCGCGTTGACGGCCACCGCGCAACCGGCCACCGCGCAGCCGCGCACCGTTGCGCGGAACCGGACGCTGACCCTCGTCTGGACCGGCAGCCGTGAGGGCCGGTGGATCGATTACGAGCTGTGGAATCCCTACGCCATCGGCTCGAACCACCAGAACGGACCCGGCATCCTCTATGAGCCGCTCGCGTACTACAGCGCGTTCGCCGACAAGGAGTACCTGTGGCTGGCCGAGAGCTACAAGTACAGCTCCGACTTCAGGGAGCTGACCATCAAAACCCGCTCCGGCATCAAGTGGAGCGACGGCACGCCGTTCAGCGCCGACGATGTGGCCTACACGTTGAACAGTCTCAAGGAGCTGGGTCCGAAGGTGCGCTGGGGCGTCGACGTTCAGCAGTTCATGCAGGAGGCGAAGACCACCGCGCCCAACACGGTCGTCATCAAGTTCAAGGTGCCGGCCCCGCGCTTCTTCTACTTCATGACCTACAAGTACGACATCGGCGTCTACATCGTCCCCCAGCACATCTTCTCGGGGCAGGACTGGACGACGTTCAAGCACTTCGATGTCGCCAAGGATTGGCCCGTCACCACGGGCCCATGGAAGGTGGCGTTCTCGTCGCCGCAGCAGAAGGTCGTCGATCGCCGCGACGAGTGGTGGGCGGCCAAGGCGGGGCTGGCGCCGATGCCCAAGGTCGAGCGCAACGTCTGGCTGCCCTCAGCCGGCGAGCAGCAACTCGCCCAGGCGTTGATCACCAACCAGGTCGACTTCGGGCCGAGCCTGCAGCCCGCGACCCATCCGACGGTCTTCCGTCAGAATCCCAAGATCGTCACCCACACCGGACAGAAGCCGCCGTACGGCTACATGGACTGGTGGCCGATCTCGCTCTACGTGAACAACGAGAAGCCGCCGTTCAACGACAAGGACGTCAGGTGGGCGCTGAGCTACTTCATCCACCGCCAGCAGATCATCGACGTGGGCTACGTCGGCGCCTCGCAGGTCGCTCCCCTGCCACTGCCTGAATATCCCGGGCTACGTCCGTACATCGCGTCGGTGAAGGATCTCCTCGCGAAGAACAACACGCTCGAGTTCGATCCCAAGAAGGGCGAGGAGCTGCTCACGCGCAAGGGCTGGAAGAAGGACGGCGCCGGCATCTGGACCGACGCTCAGGGCGGAAAGCTCAGGCTCGACATCATCGGCTTCGGCGCCAGCGGCCCCGCGATCGGCCCCGTACTGACCGAGCTGCTCAAGCGCCAGGGCGTCGACGCCAGCTTCAGCCTGCCACCGGATTTCGACGACCGGTTCCAGAAAGGCCAGTACACGGGAGCGATCTACGGCCACGGCGGCAGCGTGAACGACCCGTACCACACGCTGCGGCTCTACCAGAGCGTGAGCGTGGCGGTGCCGGGCGCCCACCTCGTCAACTTCGCGCGCTGGAAGAACGAGGCCTACAACAAGATCGTGGACGACGTGTTCGTCACCGACATGAACAACAAGGCCCGGCTGACCGAGCTGTTCCACAAAGCCATGGAGATCTGGATCCCGGAGCTGCCGGACATCCCGCTCGTCCACAACTTCCACCGCATCCCGATGAACACGACGTACTGGACGAACTGGCCGACGGAGCAGAACGCCTACGTCAACGGCGCCTTCTGGCACCTGACGTACGCGATAGTCCTCTGGAACCTCCAGCCCACGCAGTAGCCGGGCGAGCGCTCCGTGCGCGCTGACTACCTGGCCAGGCGCGTCGGCGTGTTCGTGCTCATCGTGTGGCTGGCCGCGACGCTGAACTTCTTCCTTCCCCGCTTGTCCGGGCAGGATCCGGTCCGCGCGACGCTGCTGCAGCAAGCCTCGCTCGGTGGTCACGTGCAGACGGGCCTCGAAGCGATGGTCAAAGAATACGAGCGGCGCTTCGGCCTCGACCGGCCGTTGTGGAAGCAGTACGTCACCTATCTGCGCGACGTCTCCCGGTTCGACTTCAACTACTCGATCTCGAGCTATCCGCGGACGGTGAACTCGATCATCGCCGAGGCCATCCCCTGGACCGTCGGCCTGCTCGGCATCACCACCGTGCTGTCCTTCACCATCGGCACGCTCCTGGGCGCGCTGCTCGCGTGGCCCGGCGCCCCGCGCTGGATGCGACTGCTCATGCCGCCGTTGTGGGCGCTGCACGCCATTCCTTTCTTCCTCCTCGGCCTGATCTTGATGTACCTGCTGGCGTTTCGGATGCAGCTCCTTCCGATGTTCGGCGGCTACACCGCCGGCGCCTTTCCGGGCCTGACCCTGACCTTCGTCGGCGACGTCATCGCACACTCCATCCTTCCTGCACTCTCGATCGTGCTGGTGGCTACCGGAGGATGGGCGCTCGGCATGCGAGGCATGATGGTCACGACCCAGGGCGAGGACTACGTGACCTTCGCCGAGGCCAAGGGTCTGAGGCGTCTCACGATCTTCCTGCGCTACTGCGTGAGGAACGCCATCCTCCCGCAGACCACCGCGCTGGCTCTTGCCCTCGGCAACATCCTGTCCGGTGCGGTGCTGGTCGAGGTCATCTTCGGCTACCCCGGCGTGGGAACGATTCTCTTCCACGCGATTCGCGAGAACGACCACTTCCTGATCCAGGGCATCGTGTTCACCGTCATTGTGGCGCTGGGCGTGGCGACCTTGATCCTCGATGTGCTCTATCCCCTGCTCGATCCCCGCATCAGCTATCGGAGGACGTAGGCACATGCGTTCGGCGACGGCGGCCCTCCACTACGTGCGGCGCAACATCTCGCTCGCGGTGGGCATCGTCCTCCTCTTGGCACTCGCTCTGTTCGTCGGCATCGGCCACCTCGTCGTGGACACGGGCAAAAGCCGGCCGCTCTCGGCGCCCGCCGTCAGACCCCCGTCGGCGGAGCATCCCTTCGGCACGGATCGGCAGGGCCGCGACCTGCTGGCGACGATGGTGGCCGGCACCCCGCTCACGCTGCGCATCGGGTTCATCGCCGGATTCCTCGGCGTGGGCATTGGCTCGCTGCTGGGCTTCGTCTCGGCGTACTACCGGGGCACGGTGGACACGGTCATCCGCGGCGTCGTGGACATCGGCCTCACGGTGCCGGGGCTCCTGGTGCTGATCATCATCGCCGTCTCCGTCAAGAAGGGTCTGACCGTCGATCAAATGGCGATCATCGTGGCCTCGCTCGCGTGGCTGAATCCCGCGCGCACCATCCGCGCCCAGGTCCTGAGCTTGCGCGAGCGCGGCTACGTCGAGGTGGCGCGCCTCTCGGGCATGAGCGGGCCGGAGATCATCGTGAAGGAGCTGATGCCCAACCTCCTGCCCTATCTGGCGGCGACGCTGGTCAACGCCGTGTCCTCCGCGATCCTCGCCTCCGTCGGCCTCGAGGTGCTAGGGCTCGGACCGATCGATTCGCCGACGCTCGGCATGACGCTCTACTGGGTGAACTTCAACGCCGCGCTCATCAACGGCTGGTGGTGGTGGTGGAGCGCACCGCTGGCGATCATCCTCGTCGTCTTCCTCGGCCTCTTCTTCCTCACCGTGGGGCTCGACGAGATCGCCAACCCAAGGCTCAGGAGGGCGGTCTGACGGCCGACGTCCTCAGCGTGCGAAATCTGCTCGTTCACTACGGCACGCCGCTCGGCGCGGTGACAGCGGCGGACTCCGTCAGCTTCAGCCTGAGGGCCGGTGAGCGGCTCGGCGTCGTCGGGGAATCGGGCTCCGGCAAGTCCACGCTGGCCCTCGCCATCCTCCGCATGATCAAGCCGCCGGGCCGCATCGATGCCGGCGAGGTCTGGCTGGACGGCGTCAACTTGCTCGCGTTGTCCGACGAGGCCATGCGCCAGGTGAGGCTGGCGCGCATCGCGTTGATCCCGCAGGGATCGATGAACTCGCTGAACCCGGTGATGCGAATCAAGGACCAGATCGCCGACGCGTTGAGAGACCACGGGCTCGCGCCGTCGCGGCGACAGGTGGAGGAGCGCGTCCGCGAGCTGCTGGAGTCGGTCGGGCTCAGACCCGAGGTCGCCGACATGTTTCCCCACGAGCTGAGTGGTGGCATGAAGCAGCGCGCCTGCATCGCCATCGCCATCAGCCTGCGCCCCCGCGTGATCATCGCCGACGAGCCCACGAGCGCGCTCGACGTGGTGGTGCAGAAGCAGGTGATGGAGACCCTGGCGCGGGTACAGAAGGATCTCGGGGCGTCCGTGATCCTCGTCGGCCACGATATGGGGCTCATGGCGCAGTTCGTCGACCGGCTCGGCGTGATGTACGCCGGACGGCTCATCGAGGTCTCGCCGGTCCGCGACATCTTCACCCAGCCGCTCCATCCCTACACCGAGATGTTGATCGCGAGCTTACCCTCGCTCGAGCAGAAGGGGACGTTCCGCGGCATCCCGGGGCTGATCCCGCTGCTGCGCGACCTCCCGCCCGGATGCGCCTTCCATCCGCGGTGCCCGCACGCCGTCGATCGCTGCCGCGCGGAAGAGCCACGGCTCCGAGAGATTCGGCCCGCCGGTTGGGCCGCGTGCCACCTGCGGTGAGCCGGCGGCGATGAGCACGCTGCTCGAGGCCCGGCGGGTGACGAAGATCTTCGGCGGCGGTCTCTTCGATCGCACCTCCACGCTGGCGCTCGACGATTTCTCGCTGGCCATCGACGGCGACCGACCGTCGATCACCGCGGTGGTGGGGGAGAGCGGCAGCGGAAAGACCACGCTGAGCCGCCTGCTCCTCGGGCTGACGGCGCCGACGGAAGGAAGGGTCCGTTACGAGGGACGGGACCTCCAGGCGATGTCGCGCGCGGAATGGCGCGCGTTCCGCCGCGACGTCCAGGTCATCTTTCAGGACCCCTACGAGGTGTACAACCCCTTCTATCGCGTCGATCACGTGCTGGCGACGCCCGTGGCGAAGTTCCGCCTCGCCTCGTCGCGAGCGGCGGCCCGAGGTCTGATCGAGGACGTCCTGCGAGCGGTGGGCCTGCGCCCCGAAGAAACGCTGGGCCGCTTCCCGCACCAATTGAGTGGTGGCCAGCGGCAACGCGTGATGGTGGCGCGGGCGCTCTTGTTGAAGCCTCGCGTGATCCTGGCCGACGAGCCCGTCTCGATGGTGGACGCGTCCCTGCGCGCCACCATCCTGGCCTCGCTGCGCCGGATGAACGCCGAGCTCGGCATCTCGATCCTCTACATCACGCACGACCTGACGACGGCCTACCAGATCAGCGACAACATCGTCGTGCTCTATCGCGGCTCGGTCGCCGAGGCCGGTGACGTGGAGCTGGTGGTCAAGCAGCCGCGACATCCGTACACGCAGCTTCTGCTGTCGTCCATTCCGCAGGCCAGCGCCGCGCGGACCTGGATGACCGACAACGCGATGGCATCCGCCGCGGTCTACGACGCCGCTGGCGCGGGGTGCAAGTTCGCCGCGCGTTGCCCGTCCGTCGCGTCGCGGTGCCGCGAAGCCGCGCCGCCGCTCTTTCAGACCGATCGCCACCGCGCCGTGTCCTGCTACCTGCACCAGGATGCGCCATCCCTCGCCCCGGAGGCGATGGTGAGCGCGTTCGCGTTACCATCTGTCACTCGCGGGAGGAGGTCATGAAGATGAATAGCGTGGTCGCCGTCACGCTCGGGAGTCTCGTGGTCCTTGCCGTCGCGGTCCAGGCATCGTCGCGCCTCGCGCAGGCCCAGAAGTCGGCGTACGTCGAGATACGGCGAGAGGCGTTTCAAAAGGAGATCGACGGTAAGCCCACCGATCTCTACACGCTGAAGAACGGCACGGGCATGGTGGTGAAGGTCACCAACCAGGGCGCCAAGATCGTCCAGATCCTGGTGCCGGACAAGAACGGCCAGCTCGGTGACGTGGTGCTCGGCTACGAGAGCGTCGACCAGTACGTGGCCGGGCGAGCTTCGTTCGGCGCCGTCATCGGCCGCTTCGCCAACCGTATCGCCAAGGGCCGCTTCACGCTGAACGGGCAGGAATATCAGCTCCCCGTCAACAACGGCCCCAATCACCTGCACGGCGGCAAGGGCAGCCACTTCCGCGTCTTCGACGGCAAGCAGCTCGACGACCGGAGCCTGCGGCTCACCTACGTCTTCAAGGACGGTGAAGAGGGCTACCCGGGCAACACCACGCTCACGGTCGTGTACACGGTGACGGACGACCAGGAGCTGAGGATCGCGTACGAGGCCATCACCGACAAGCCCACCGTCGTCAACTTCACCAACCACGCCTTCTTCAACCTGGCCGGCGAGGGGCAAGGCGCCATCCTCGGTCACGAGCTGACGATCAACGCCGATCGGTTCACGCCCATCGACGCGACGTCGATCCCGACCGGGGAGCTGCGCGCGGTCACGGGGACGCCGTTCGACTTCACGCGCCCGATGAAGATCGGCGCGCGCATCAACGACGCCGACGAACAGCTCAAGTTCGGCACCGGCTACGACCACAACTACGTGCTCAACAAGACGGGCTCGGCGCCGAGCTTCGCCGCGCGCCTGGCCGATCCCGCTTCCGGCCGCGTCATGGAGGTGTACACGACCGAGCCCGGCATGCAGCTCTACACCGGGAACTTCCTGACGGGCAAGGCGCCCAACGACGTCGGCAAGGGCGGCAAGACCTACAACGTCCGCGAGGCCGTCTGCCTCGAGACGCAGCACTTCCCGGACTCACCCAACAAGCCGAGCTTCCCCACCACGGTCCTGAATCCCGGACAGAAGTTCACCTCCACCACCGTCTACAAGTTCTTGCCCCGGCTTCCCGCGGGCAAGAACTGAGACGATGCGCCACGGCACGGGGGCGGCGCCGCGCGCCGCCCCCACCGCGTTCCCATGAGCGCCATCCGGGTGCGCCCGGGGCGCGTCGATGAGGCCGCGGTCCTGGCCGAGATGGCCAACGACCTCAACGACCACGTCGGGATCCACGGTCGGCCGTTCACGCCGGAACGGATTCGCGCCGCCGGATTCGGCCCGCACGCGGCCTTCACCGCCTGGGTCGCCGAGCTCGACGGCGTGGTGGCGGGCTACGTCTTCTTCGGCCCCGGCTACAACACCGACGTCGCCGCTCGGGCTATCTGGCTCTACGACCTCTTCGTGGCCCCGGCGGCGCGCGGGCGCGGCGTGGGCCAGGCACTCATGGCCGCGGTCGCCGCAGAGGCGGTGCGCCTTGGCTGCGTGTCGCTCGACTGGAGCGTGCACACGGCCAACGCAGGCGCGCTCGAGTTCTACCGACGTCTGGGCGCAGTCGGCGCGGAGGTACGGATCATGAGCGTCGCCGGCGAGCGCCTGCGCGCTCTCGCCGACGCCGCGCCCTAGTCCGGCTTCGATCGATGGCCGCTGCCCGCGAGCTCGCCAACCAGGCGCTCGACGTTCGCAACGATCCGGTCCCGAGCCTTCTCGTAGCCGTCGCTCACCGCCGGAACCTCCCACTGCTCCACCGGCTGTCCGTGCGCGGGCACGACGTCACAGCCGAAACTCACCATCCGCGTGGCGCTGTCGAGGTCGTAGAGCGTGAGCGGGCGGGGGCGGGCCGGCGTCGCGGTCAGTCCTTCCCCGGCCAGTCCCTTCACCGTTCCCGCTGCCAGCTGGGGATCGGGTTCGGTACCTGCCGCCGCGGCGTCGATCGACAGACCACGCGAGGCCGCGAGCCGACGGAAGTGCGCCGCCGCGATCACGCTCTTGGCGGCACCGTGGAGGCAGACGAACACCACGCGCGCCGGCGCCGGCACCGTCGCGGTTCGCGTGCGAGCGAACGCGTAGAGCGCGTCGTACATCGGGAACTGGCGCGCCATGTTGTCGTGATCGTCACGGCTGATCGCCTGGAAGCCGGTGGCAGCGGCGTAGAGCCCGGCGGATTCGGGCGTCAGACCGCGATCGTCGGTGTCGGCACCCCGTACGATCGCGGCGAGGGTGGCCAGCGCAGGATCCACCAGCTCGTAGCGGTCGATGAACGCGTCGAAGGAGCACCGAGGACCCTGGTGACCGAGCTCCACGTTCGGAATGTCATAGGGAATCGCGCCTTCGCGTCGCGCCGCGTCCACGACCTGGCTCGCCGGGACGAACAGGAACTCCGGCTTCGGATCGACGAAGCGGCTGATGAGCCACGGACAGGCGATACGGTCGACCCGGGCACGTTCACGCGTGATCCACTTCATGATGTCTCTCCCTGAGGAATGTCAGGCCTTCCTCGACGTCGTGGCGTAGAGGCCCTCGAACAACGTCATGCCCTGCGCGAGAACCTGGTGGTCGTCGGACGACGCGGCGAGCAGCGCACGGACGGCGACGTCGATGCCGCGGGCTTCCTCGTGAGGGTATTTCCCATCACGCAGGTCCGCCTCGTGGACGACCTCGGCCAGGCGGGCCAGGCGGCGGTCGCGCAGGCGGCCCCGCTTGACCAGCGTCTCGAACGTGCAGTCTTCGCCGTGATGAGTGAGCTCCACCCCGGGGGCGTCGAATGGGATCGCGCCGTTGGGGAACTCCGCCGGCGGCGCGAAGAGGAACTCCGCGTCGGGATCGATGAAGCGCTTGATCAGCCACGCCGACCCGATGCGATCGATGTGCGGGCGCGGACGGGTGACCCACCGCCGCCCGCGGAGTTTCGTGAGGTCGAGCGTCGGCCGCTCCTCGCGGTGGGCTGGTTCCGGGCGTCGCGTGCGCATGGCGATGACCTCCTCGAGACGCCGCACTTCGGCGCCGGCGGGGGCGTCGAAGAAATCGATGTCACGGATCCGTTGATGGTCTTTCGACAGCCGGGCCAGCTCGTCCTGCACGCGCGCCTTCGTCGCCGCTGACTTGCGGTCGAGCCTCTGGAGCACCTTGCGGTAGCGCACCGCCAGGTGCCGATAGTCCTGGTCGCGGGGCTCGTGGAAGAGACGCAGCACGTCGGCCGGGCTCACGTTTTCGATCTGATGGACGCGAACGAGCGTCGCGTCCCCGCCCTCACGCTGGATCTCCTGGGCGAGCCACTGGAAGTCCTCGTACCGCTCCGGCGTGTCGGGCAGCAGATACGCGGAGCGCTTGAGGGCCACGGCACCGAGCGAGCGCAGGCGGCGCCACACGCGCACCCGGAGACTCGACGGCGTGGGCGGCACTCCGACCAGCAAGAGCAGGAACGTCGGCGTCATGTTTCGATATGAAACAATAGTTTCATGATACCGTCAAGGGCCATCATAAACATCCTCGCCGTCTCGGCCGCCGTCTTCCTGCTGGCGCTCGGTGAGAACCTCTGGAAACGCTTCCTGCCCAAGTATCTGGAAGCGCTCGGGGCTCCGGTCGCGGCGATCGGCCTGTTTGGAAGCTTCCAGGATCTCCTCGACGGCGTCTATCAGTATCCGGGGGGATGGATCGGCGACCGGTACGGACGCCGCCGCGCGCTGCTGCTCTTCGTCGCCCTGGCCACGATCGGCTATGCGCTCTACTGGATCGCGCCGTCGTGGCCGTTCGTCTTCGTCGGCCTCCTCTTCGTCATGGCGTGGTCCAGCATGGCGAGTCCCACGCTGTTCGCCGTCGTGGGCGACGCGTTGCCGAAAGAGCGGCGCGCGCTGGGATTCACCGTGCAATCGATCCTGCGCCGCATCCCGATCGCCGTCGCGCCGACGTTGGGCGGTCTCGCCATCGCCGCGTACGGCGTGCGCGGCGGCATCCACCTCGGCCTGGCCATCACCGTCGGCCTCGCGGTGTTGACGCTGGCGGCGGTCCGGCGTGTGGACATCCCGGTCAGCGTCGACGTCGTCCCCATCCACATCGTCACGGTGTGGCGGTCGTTGCCGACGCCACTCCGTTGGCTCCTCACGTCGGACATCGTCATCCGGACGTGCGAGGGGCTCGTCGACGTGTTCCTGGTGCTCTATGCGATCAACGTCATCGGCCTCGGTGCCGCGGCGTACGGCGTCCTGATCGGAGTGCAGATGACGACGGCCATCCTCAGCTACCTCCCGGTCGCGCGGCTCGCCGATCGCATCGGGCGCAAGCCCTTCGTGATCGCCACGTTCGTCGCCTTCGCGGCCTTCCCCGTGGCCGTCGTGCTGGCCCATGACTTCGCCACGCTGGTCGTCGCGTTCGTCGTGGGCGGCCTGCGCGAGATCGGTGAGCCGGCTCGCAAAGCCCTGATCGTCGATCTCGTGCGGCCGTCGCTCCGGGCGCGCTCGATCGGGCTCTACTACCTCATCCGCAGCGTCACCATCGCTCCGGCGGCGGTCGTCGGCGGTCTGCTCTGGGAGATCGCCCCCGCCCTTCCGTTCTGGGTGGCCGGCGGGATCGGCCTGGTCGGCGTCGTCGTGTTCGCGGCGACCGTCGACGAGCGCTACGCGGGCTGACTCGCCCTTGACAGGCAAATGAAACTAGTGTTTCAATGAGCAACATAAAGTTGGTGCTAACCAGAAAGGACATCACCATGCAGCAGGAGATCACCCCGATTCCGGTCCGGCCGTGGACGCTCAATGGACTTTCGGAGCGGCTGATCGTCAGCCACTACGAGAACAACTACGGTGGTGCCGTGCGGACTCTGAACGCGGTACGGCGCGAGCTGGCGGGGCTCGAGGCCGGAGCACCGGGCTACCGGATCCGCGCGCTCAAGCGCGAGGAGCTGACCGCCATGGGCTCTGTTGCGCTTCACGAGCTCTACTTCGCCAACCTGGGCGGCGAGGGCAACAAGATCCCTGACCAGATCCGCGCCGTGCTCGAGGAGCACTTCGGAAGTGTCTCCGCGTGGCGACGGGAGTTCGTGGGGGCCGCACAGTCGCTCGCCGGTGGCTCCGGCTGGGTGCTGCTCACCTACTCGCGGCGAGACAGGCGGCTGTGGAACCAGATCGCGTTCGATCACTCGCAGGCCGCCGTCGACGCCGCCCCCGTCCTGGCGCTCGACATGTACGAGCACGCCTACCACCTGGACTTCGGGGCGAACGCCACCGCCTACATCGACGCCTTCATGCGAAATGTCGACTGGGCGGCCGTGACCGGGCGGCTGGCCGCGGTCTCTGCCGATCGCTCGTTACCGCACGAGGACCCGTCAGACAAGAGCCTTCCGTCGCTCTCCGTCGAAGAGCTCTCCGCTCAGCTCGCGAAGGGCGAGCGCGTACAGGTTCTCGACGCCCGGCCGCGGCATCACATCTCGAGGGTCACCGACCTGATGGAGGGCGCGATCTGGCGTGATCCCGATCGGGTGGAGGAGTGGATCGGGGAGCTGTCGACGGACGAGCCGGTGGCCGTCTACTGCGCCTATGGCTTCCACGTCGGCTGCAACGTGACGAAAGCGCTCAGGGAGCGGGGCTTCGACGCGCGCTACATCCGCGGCGGAGTCTCCGCCTGGTACGCGGCCGGAGGAGCGCGGGCCATGCGGCCGGCTGGCGGATAGCAGACCGTGACGGTCACGAGCGGCCGCTTGAACGGCCACGGCAAGACGGCGATGATGGGCCGACAACGCGATGCCAGAGTCCTTTCACGCGATGCTGTCGCGGATCGACCGGGACGGTCGGATGTTGCGGCTGTCCAAGGAGGTCGACGCGCGTCATCTGTCCGCCCTGGTCGTGAAGGCGGACCGGCCGGTCCTCTTCGAGCGCGTGCGCGGCTTCGACATCCCGGTCGTCGGCGGACTGTTCTGGAGCCGCGCTCGGCTGGCGGCGTCGCTCAGCTGGCCGGAGGTCGAGCTCGGCACGCGGTTCGCCGCCGGCGTGCGCACCATGATCGAGCCGGTCCTGGTGGACGACGCGCCGGCGCGCGAAGTCGTCCGCGCCGGCGCCGACGTCGATCTCACCGAGCTGCCGCTTCCGTAGCTGGCCGAGAAGGATGGCGGGCCCTACATCAGCGCCGGCGTCGTGCTCGCGAAGGGCGCCCAGGGTGGACTCAATGCCGGCTGCTATCGCCTCATGTACCGCTCCCGCGACGAGACCGGCATCGACCTCGTCACCGCATCCGACCTCCGTCGCCTGTACGAGGCCGCGCTCGCGCGCCAGCAGCCGCTGCCGATCTCGGTCTCCGTCGGCGTGCATCCGATCGAGATCCTGAGCGCGGCGTTCAAGGCGCCGGTTGGTGTGAGCGAGATCGCCATCGCCGGCGGGCTGCACGGCGGGCCGGTGCGTCTCAGTTCCGGCGTGACGGTCGACGTCCCTGCCCTCGCGGACGCGGAGATCGTGCTGGAAGGCGAGCTCTTGCCGATCGGGTGGACGGAGGACGAGGGGCCCTTGATGCCCTGGGAGAACGCGTGGCTCGGCGCCGCCGCCACCGAAGCGCAGGTGTGGAACGTCCTCAAGACGGCGGGCGTCGACGTCGTGAGCGTCGCCGTCACCGAAGGCAGCGCCTGCCGGTGGTCGGTGATCGCCTCCATCCGCAAGCGCGCGGGCGGCGGCAAGAACGCGCTGATGGCGATCCTCGCGCTGCCCGACACCAAGCACGCGATCGTCGTCGACGACGACATCGACATCTCGGATCCCACGCAGGTGGAGTGGGCGCGCACGTTTCGTGTGCAGGCCGATCGGGACGTCATCGTGATCAGCGACGCCCAGGCCAAGCACGTCGACCCCAGCGTGCGTCCATGGGAGCTCGCGAAAGGTCAGCTCCCGATGACGGCGAAGATGGGCATCGACGCCACCATCCCGGAGGGGATCCCGCCCATGTACTACGAGCGGATCCGCCACGTCTGGCTGGACGACGTGTCCTGGGACGATTATCGGTGAGCGAGATCCGCGCCGTGGCCGCGCGCATGGAGCAGCTGCTGGCCGAGCGCCCCCGAACGTTCTACCAGCTTCTGCGCGAGCTCGGCGACGCCGAGTACCGCGTCATCCTCCAGGCGTGGGGGTCGCTGCGCGAAGCGCGCCGCCTCGGCCGCGACGAGCACGGCCTCTACCTCCTGCGCCGGCCGTAGCTCACGTCATCTTCCTCGCGCCCGGCTTCATCGGGCGCGCGGCGAACCACGCCGCGACCGCCGATCCCACGACGGCGACACAGGCGGCCATGAAGGCCAGCCAGTAGCTGCCGGTGATGTCGAAAAGCCAGCCGCCGAGGAAGGGGCCGATCGCGCCGCCGAGGCCGCCGCCGGCCTGGACCACCCCGAGGATTGCACCCAGGTGTGCCCCCGAAAAGACGTCGGCCGGAATCGCCGAGAGTTGCGCGATGCGCATCCCGAAGCCGAGTCCCGAGGCCGTGTAGATCAGGAGGAGCGGCAGATCGTGAGGCCCTCTCGTCAGGCCGAGACAGACGATACCGATCACAGCGACGATCGAGCCGAGTGCAAATATCCATCCGCGGCCGAAGTGATCCGAGAGCCAGCCGCCGAGGAGATTTCCGGCCATCGTGCACGCGGCGCCGAAGGCGAAGAGCCACACGACCGTGGCCTGCTGAAAGCCGCGATCCACCGCGTGAGCCACCTGGTGGGTCGCCATGATCTGGTAGGCAACGACTCCGAGTGCCGTCATGATGAACGCCGCCCAGAGCCGGGAACTCCGAAGCGCTCGACGGAGCGTCCACTCCTCGCCGATGCACTGCGGGTGCCGGGCCTCCACGTCGGCCGCCGGGCGTTCCTGGTCGGTCGGTGGATCTCGGTAGAGGCGAGCGAGTGAGACGGTGGCGGCCGCGACGATACAGCCGAAGGCGACGAGCGCCCTGCGCCAACCCAGCGTCACGATGAGCCAGGCGTTCACGGGGTAGAAGGCGACGGCACTGGCGGAATTGGCGGTGCTCAGTATTCCCATCGCCGTGCCACGAGCCCTCACGAACCACCCGGTCACGATCGTGGTCGCCGGGATGACGATGCAGGCGATCCCCGCGGCACTGAGGATTCCGAAGCATAGATAGTATTGCGTGAGCGACGTCACCTGCCCCGTGAGCGCCAGGGCCACGCCGAGCGCCACTCCGCCCGTCGTCACGACGGTCGGCGCGCCCCAGCGGTCGTGGAGCCAGCCGGCCAACGGCGCGAAGACGACGAAGCAGAGCCAGCTCAGCGAGTAGCCGAGCGCCGTGGCGCCGCGTCCCCAGGCGAACTCCTGGAGGATCGCGACATAGAAGAGCGCAAACGTCGATCGCGCGGCCCAGCCGAGCGCGTTGACGGCCGTGGACACCCCGAGCACGATCCATCGGTACGACCCGGAATCGCCCATGGTCGAGGCCACGATGCGCGGGTCGCGCGCTCTTGTAAACCATGAATGAATCGATTACCGTCGAACTATGGATGCTGGGTCGAACATCGCAGCGGTGGCGGCGCTCGTCGGTGATCCCGCCCGCGCGCGGATGCTCACGGCCTTGATGGACGGCCGGGCGCGCACCGCCAAAGAGCTCGCCTACGGGGCGGGCGTCACGCCGCAGACGGCGAGCAGTCACCTCGCGAAGCTCCTGCGCGCCCGCCTGCTCGCCATGGAGCGCCAGAGCCGCCATCGGTACTTTCGCCTGGCCGCGCCGAGCGTCGGGCATGCGGTCGAGGCTCTGATGGCCGTTTCACCCTCACCGCCCCGTGCGACGGCGGCCGAGCGGCCACTCGACGGACTGCGCCTGGCGCGCACGTGCTATGACCATCTGGCGGGCCGGCTCGGCGTGATGGTGACGGACGCCATGGTGCGGCGTCGCGTCTTGAAGCCTCAGGGACGCGACTTTCGTCTGACGCCGGCCGGCGAGCGTCTGCTGGGCCGGCTCGGCGTCGATGTGGGCAAGGCCCGCGAGGAGCGCCGGGCATTCGCGCGCCAGTGCCTCGACTGGAGCGAGCGCCGCGCGCACCTCGCGGGCTCTCTCGGCGCCGCGGTGGCGCGTCGCTGCCTCGATCTCCGCTGGGTGCGTCTCGTCGGCGAGGAGCGAACGCTCACGCTGACCGCGCAGGGCCTGCGCGGACTGCGGACGTGGTTCGGCATCGACTGGAAGCGCTGATCTCGAGAGATGAGCCGCTACACCGCGAAGAGTCCGCTGCGCAGCGCCAACGCCACCGCCTCGGTACGGCCACCCGCGCCCAGCTTGGCGAGGATCGAGGCGACGTGGAACTTCACCGTGTGGCGCGAGATGCCGAGGCGAGAGGCGATGATCCGGTTGTTGGCGCCATCGACCATCAGCTCGAGGATCTCGCGCTCCCGCGAGGTCAGCGGCGTCCCCGAGGCCACGGCCGTGTCGCGTGCGCTCGCCGGCACCAGCGCCTCCGGATGGACGACGAGGAGACCGGCGTGCACGGCGCGCACCGCGCCGGCGAGCTCCTCCGCCGTCGCGCGGAGCGGCAGCGCCGCGCGGAGCCCGAGTGTGCGCGTCGCCGACGTCCAGAACCGGGCGGGATCGTCGGAGAGGACGATCATGGCCGGGCTCCGCGGCCACCCGCGAATAGCTCGCAGCAGCCGGCGCGATTCGGCGTCGCTGAGCATGATCACGACGATCGCCGCCGGGCGCTCTTCGAAGAGGCCACGCAACTGCCGCGCGGTGCAGACGTCGATCCGCCAGCCTGAGAGCTCGTGAAGCGCGGCTTCGACCCGGGCCGCGTACATCGAGTCGTGCGCGACGACGATCACCGTTCCCGCTCGCGCGTCACGGCTCATGTCGCGCTTGCCAGCGTGGAGGTGACGAAGCGCCGGACGTCGTTGATCGGGATCGCGAGCGCCAGGCCGCCGGCGATCATCGTGTTGATTCCCACGACCTGACCGGCCGTGTCGGCGAGAGGGCCGCCGGAATTTCCCGGGGCCAGACGCACGTCCGCATGGATCCACCGTCGTCCACCGGGTCGCGCCGGCCCGAGCGCATGGACCACGCCGGCCGTCAGCGTCCGGCGCAGACCGAGAGGGTGGCCGAGGGCCACGACGAGGGCGCCGACACGCAAGGCATCGGAGTCGCCCAGGGCGGCCGGAGCCGCCCCGCAATGCGGAATGCGGAAGAGCGCAAGGTCCGCGCGACGATCGGCGATGATGAGATGCGCGTCGACCTGCCGCTCGTCGGCGAGCCCGACGCGAAGGCACGGAGCGCGCGCGACATGGGCGTTCGTCACGACGAGGTCGGGCGCCCACAGGATGCCGGCGCCGACCCCGCCTGAACCGTAGATCTCGACCGTCACCTCCCGCAGCCGGTCGGCGGCCTGGGCCAGGTGAGGCGTCACGGCCTCAAGCGCGAGAAGGACGCTCACCGACGGTCACCGGAAATTCGCGAGGCTCGCCGCCGCGCAGGATGATCATCGCGACGGCGGCCCCGACGCGATCGGGCTGAAGCACGGCCACGAGATCTTCCGGCTCCGCGATCGCTCGCCCGTCGATCGAGAGGATGATGTCGCCGATGATCAGCCCCGCCGCGGCGGCCGGGCTGTCGGGTTTGACGCTCACGACGATGATCGCCGTCCGCTGGGCCAGGCCCAACCGCTCGCGCAGAGCATCGGGAAGCTCGACGGGCTGTGTGCCGACGCCGAGGTACGCCCGCGGGATCCTCCCGCCACGTATCACGTGCTCGACCAATCGGGTCACGGCCGTGGCGCGGACCGCGCACTGCAGGTGCCGGGATGCCCCCGATGTCGTGATGCCGATGATGCGGCCGCGCACGTCGACGAGTGGCCCACCGGAAAAACCTGGATACAGCGTGAGGTCGACCGCGAGCAGCTCACCAGCCGCGTGGCGACCGCGGCGCACGTCCAGTGCGCTGACGATGCCGGCGCTCGCGCGTGGCCCGGCACCGAGCGCCATCACGAGATGGCCAACGCGGACGTCGCCATCGTCGGCGATATCGGCGGCGGGTACGCCGTCGACCGCGGCGCGCAGCACGGCGATATCGAGGCTGGGGTCACGCCCGGCGACGCTCGCCGGTAGTGACCGACCATCCGGACCGGTGAGCGTGACCTCGCGGTCCGGCTCCACCGTGTGGTTCGCGGTGACGATGAGCCCCCCGCGCCAGTGCACGCCTGTCGACGGCAAACGCGGGCGGCCGTGCACCGCGAGCACCCATCCTGAAGCCCTTTCGACCGCGCTGGCCAGAGCGTTGGAGAGATCCATCACCGTCGTCATCGTTTCGCCTCTCTTCCCGAATGCTTTTCCGACGTTGGACCCAGGATAGAGAGGATCGCCACCGGTGAATATCCGCCACTCGGGCAGGTCGGCCAGCGCTGCTGGAAACGATCGTCAGCGCGCAGCGGCACCTGCCCGGCGCGGCGAGATGAGGTCGACGACCGTGTTCACCAGGAGCGCGGCGAGGATGAGGGCGCCACCCGTCAGCGAGGCCGCCGCAGGCCGCTCGCTCAGCACGAGCCAGACCCACAGCGGTCCCAGCACGATCTCCAGCATCCCGATGAGCGAGCTCTGCGCGGCGCGAATCAAGCGCGCGCCCGCCATGAACAGCAGGAAGCCGGCGCCGAATTGCCCCACGCCGAAGAACGCCAGGAGGGCGAGGTCGCGCGGCGCCGTGTCGAGCGGAGCGGCCAGCGGCAGCGCCACCAGCGCGGTGAGCGTCGTTGCGAGCGCCGCCGCCGGCGCCATCGGGATCTCGGGGTGCCGGCGCACGATGACGGTGGCGATGGCGAAGCTCGTGGCCATGACGATCGCGAGCAGATCGCCGATCATGGCGCCTCGACGGTAGGAATCGGACACCATGATCACCGCACCTGCGAGCGTGACGCCCATCGTCAGCCACGTGCGCAGCGCGACACGCTCGCCGAGCAGCATCCATCCCAGCAGCCCGGTCACGTAGGGCCCGGTGGACATGAGGATCAGCGTGTTGGCCACCGACGTGTGCGCCAGCGAAAAGATGAAGCACGTCGAGGACACCGCCATGCACACGGCCGCCGCCAGGACCGGGCGCCCGCCGTCCCGCCACTGCGCGACGATCCCGCGGCGGCGGGCGATCCAGAGGACCAGCGCGAGAAAGAGCGATGCGAAGAGGCTGCGCCACAGGCTGGTCGTCCATGGGCTCGTGCCGACGAGGCGAACGATGAGCGCGCCGCTGCTCCAGCAGATCGCCGCACAGGCCACGAGTAGCGCGCCGCGCCGTGTGGCAGGCGTCGAAGGATCCCGCCACGTCGCGACCGAGTCAGGGGCCACTGTCATGAGCGAGGCGCAGGCCGCCACCATGCTATCAGGCACGCCAAGATCAACGGCAGGGCCGCTTGATTCCTGTCCGGCCTCGGGCTAGCCTACGGCACCCTTCGCGGCGGTCCGACCCATCCCTTGAGTGGAGGCCCTGACATGCGGCGTCGCCAATTCGAGGCTCGTGGCGTGCTCCACTTGGTGGCCGTCGCTCTGATCCTGATCGCCGCCGCATCGACGGTCATACCGTTGTCGTCACCGGCCGGGGCCGCCGCGAAGGGCAGGATCGTTCTCGCCTGGCACGCTGGCTTCGCGTCCCGCTGGCTGGACCCCCAGGAGCACGACGGCACCGCCACACCGGACAACTTCTTCACCGCCCTGCACGACGCCCTCATCAAGAACCAGGGCACCGCGCTCTACGATCATCCGGCCCTGGCCGAGCGGTTCACGGTCGCCGCGGATGCGAAGAGCGCCACGTTCACGCTGAGGAAGGGGATCAAGTTCCACAACGGCGAGCCGGTCACCCCGCAAGACGTCAAGTTCAGTTACGAGAACTACCGCGGCGCCAAGGCCGACGTCTTCAAGAAGAAGACCGACCGCGTCGAGATCCTCGACGACCGGACGGTCCGCATCGTCTTTAAGGAACCGTTCCTCGATTTCGCCATCTTGTTCGGGACCGCCAATGTCGCCGGCCCCGGCTGGGTGGTGCCCGAGAAGTACTACAAGCAGGTCGGCGCGGACGGCTTCAAGCAAAAGCCCATCGGGGCAGGCCCCTACAAGCTGGTCCATCACGAGCCGGGCGTGAAGATCGAGATGGAGGCCTTCGACGGGTACTACCGTCCCGTGCACGTGAAGCACCTCGTCATGATTTCGGTGCCGGAGCCGGCCACCCGCGTCGCCATGTTGGAGCGGGGCGAGGCGGACATCATCTATTTCGTTCCCGGCGAGCTGATCAACAAGGTCGGCAAGCTCCCGGGAGTCGTGCTGGCGCCGGTGCTGTCCGGCTCGTTCTTCCTGGAGTTCCCCGGATTCCAGGACCCCAAGAACCCGTTCCACGACAAGCGCGTCCGCGAGGCGGTGAGCCTGGCCATCGACCGGCGAGCCATGAATCAGGCGGAGACGGCCGGCCTGGGCAAGCCGACGGGCAACTGGATCAACCCCGACGTCCAGTACGCGGTCGAGTGGCCTGAGTTCGAGCGGAACGTGGACAAGGCCAAGCAGCTCCTGCGCGAGGCGGGCTATCCGAACGGCTTCAACGTGGACTGGGTCACGCCCCTGCCCTCGTTCTACTCGCGCGGCGAGCGCGTCATCGCGCAGCTCCGCGAGGTCGGCATCCGCGGCCGGCTTCAGACCATGGAGCGGGGCATCTTCCTGCAGCGACTCCAGGGCGGCCTGAAGGACTGGCCCGGGATTCAGATGATCCTCCACGGCGCCAGGATCGGGGGAAGCTGGTCGTTCTGGTACGAAGGCCACTTCAAGTGCGGCGGCTTCAATGCCCGCGACCGCATCTGCGTGAAGGACCTCGACGGCAAGTTCGATCAGTACGAGCGGTCGATCAATCCCACGGAACGAAAGAAGCTGGCCGAGGAGATCCAGCGCGGGATCCTCGAGAACTACTATCTCGTGCCCGTGTTCCGCCACGCGTTCGTCAACGCGATCGGCCCGCGGGTCGTGGCGCACAAGTGGCAGGACGTCTTCCCGACCATCACCACCGGCTATGCCTATCCGTGGGAGGACCTGAAGGTCAAGGATTAGTGCGTCAGTTCATCATCCGGCGCGTTCTGTACAGCCTCGTCACGCTCTGCATCCTGAGCGCGACGATCTTCATCATCGTCCGGCTCACGGGCGACCCGGTAGCGCTGATGGCCGAAGCCAGCGCGCGCCCCGAGGATCTCGACCGGATCCGTCACCAGTGGGGACTCGACCGCTCGTGGCCCGTGCAGTACGCCACCTTCATGCAGAACGCCTTCAAGGGAGAGCTCG
>MNEG01000081.1 GCA_001917585.1 Candidatus Rokubacteria bacterium 13_1_40CM_68_15 | reverse complement strand
TAACCGTCGCCACCTCTGCCTGAGCTTCTAGCGTCGTCACCGTCGTCGCGATGACCATGACTGTGGCATGCTGTGGCGCGATGGCACGCGTGCGCGTCGGGTCCTCGGGCTGAGTCATGACCACGTCTGGCCGAATCTGACCGCCCCCCGCGCGTGTAGGTTCGCGTACGACATTGCCAGCAACCGGGGCGCGCGCCACGATCCCGGCGAAGTCGATCCCAACGAGATGCATGCTCGAGCCGTAGTCGGGACGGCGTCTTGGATCTTGGCGGAGATGCTGCGCTATGCGCAGAAGGGCGCGCTCGATGATGCCCGGGTGCGGGAACTCGTCGACAGCCTGACGCAACGCCAATATCCGCTGATCGAGGAGGTGGACGGTCGTGTTTACTTCCACGTACCGGGCGCCAGTGCGCGAGACGTAGCGCTGCTGTCGCTATGGCTTAAGTATCCCGGCCGGATGGGCGAGGGCGACTTGATCGACGCGGTGATCCGTCACCACTTCAAGAAGACCAACGCGATGATGGCGGTCAGCAGACTGGGCCGCCTTGTCGACCGGGACGAGCAAGGCCGGCTCAGGCTTCTGCAGCCCGGTATGCTCCTCGCAGAGCAACTCGTCCGGTCCGTTCATCCGAAAAAGTTAGGCGGCTAGACGTCGCGGAATGTTAGCCGGGTCGGCTCACGCCGCGGCCGCTTCGCCGCTGATTTCAAAGGCGAGCGCCGGCGTCCACGAAGCACAATTCCGGTTGGGGCCACCTGAATCGTGCCCGATCTCTTCGGATCGACGACCCGTCGTTCGGGCGGGTGGGAAATGAGCCGGGGCGGACAGCCCTCAGGCCCAGCGAGCGCCCGGCAGGTACGCCTCGCGCCACAGCTCGAGGGTGAGCAGGCTCCACAGCGCCTTGCCGTGATTCTGCCGCGCCGTGACGTGCTCGGCGACCAACCGCGCCACGCCGTCAGGGTCGAGAAGGCCGACCGGGCGTAGCCGCGCCGGGGCGAGGGTTTCCTCGAGCAGCCGCCGCAGCGGACCGCGAAACCACTGAGCGATCGGCACGCCGAAGCCCTGCTTTCGGCGCGTCAGGATCTCGTCGGGCAGGCGGCCCTTCAGCGCGCGCTTCAGGACGTATTTGGTGGTCCATCCTCTGAGCTTCACCGACGACGGCATCGAGCACGCCAGCGCCACCAGTGCCGGATCGAGGAAGGGCGCCCGGGTCTCCACGCCGTGGGCCATGGTCGCCCGGTCCATCTTCACCAGCGTTTGCCCCGCGAGATAGAGCTTGCAGTGATGGTAGACGAGCCGGCTGATCGGGTCGTCGGTAGGCGCCCACGTCATGATACTGGCGACGTCGTCGTACGGATCGCCGCCGAGGTTCGCCGCGCGCGCGGCGCTCCCCACGAGGCTCAGCTGCTCGGCCGGCGTGAGCCCGTTCATCATGATCTGAGTCGCGACGTCGCGCGGATGGACGGCGCCGCGGAAGAACTGCTTGAGGAGGAAGCTCGGGCTGCCGTAATGCGTCGAGCCCGGCAAGACGCCGACACTGCGCACCGCGGCGCCGATGACGCCGGCCGGCAGGCGGTTGATCCACTGAACGGGCTTCACGGCGAGGAACGTGGGATAGCCGCAGAGCAGCTCGTCTCCGCCATCGCCGCTGAGCGCGACCGTGACCCACTGTCGGATGTGGCGAGCGAGATGGACCGTCGGCATGAAGGCGGGATCGGCCAGCGGTTCGTCGAGCAGCTCGCCAAGGCGCGGAAGCAGCGCGGCGGCGTCGTCGGACGTGAACGTGAACTGACGATGCTCGGTCCCGAGCTGCTCGGCCACCGCGCGGGCGTAGGGCTCTTCGTTGTAGGTCGTCTCCTCGAACCCGATGGAGAACGTCTTGAAGGTCTGGCCGGGCGCCACCGTCACGGCGGCGGCGGTCGTCGCGCTCGAATCGATGCCGCCGCTCAGGAAGATGCCGACGGGCACGTCGCTGACGAGGCGGTGCTTCACCGAGGTGCAGAGCGAGTCCCAGAGCGCGTCCGACCACGCCGCCTCGCTCGATGGCCGAGGCTCCCCGACGCCGGTGAAGGGGATATCCCAGTAGCGGCCGAGCCGGACCTTGCCCGAGGTGAGGTTGAGGAAGTGCCCGGGCGGCAGCTTCTGAATGCCGGCCAGGATGGTGTGAGGATCGGGGACGTACCCATTGCCGAGATAGCGAGCGACGCTGCGGAGGTCGAGGTCACGGCCGATCTCGGGGTGCGCGAGCAACGCACGCAGCTCGGAGCCGAACACGAACCAGCCGTTGCGCTCCGCGTAGTAGAAGGGCTTCTCGCCCATCCGGTCGCGAGCGGCGAAGAGCGTCTGGCGCTCGGCGTCCCAGATCACGAACGCGAACATCCCGTTGAACTCCGTGAGACAGTCCTCGCCGAACTCTTCCCAGGCGTGGACGATCACTTCGGTGTCCGAGCTGGTGGTGAAGCGATGGCCTCGCTCGCTGAGCTGCGCGGCCAGCCGGCGGTAATTGTAGATCTCGCCGTTGAGGATGGCATGGACGGTGCCGGTCTCGTTGGCGATCGGCTGACGTCCGGTGGCGAGATCGATGATCTGAAGGCGCCGGTGACCGAGCGCGACCTGCCCGTCGACGTAATAGCCTTCGTCGTCGGGGCCGCGATGACGAAGCGTCGCCGTCATCCGCCGCACGATCGCCGGATCGGCCCGCTGATGGTCGGGCGCGACGAACCCGCTAAGGCCGCACACGCCGATTTCCGAGCATCACGCCGAGCAAGAGTCGCATAGGATATGAGGGCCCGGGGACCTCACGTGACGAACGAGTCTAGCCGAGACGACGCGATGGATCAACGCTGGGGGTTTATTTTACTCGCGCCGCTGGCCGTGGCGGCGCTGCTTTTCTTGCCCGGCATCAGCCAGAGGATCCTCTACAGCGGGGACGAGGCGCGGTATGCGCTGCTGGCGCGCAACATGGTCGAGACGGGCGACTGGCTCGTGCCGCGGATCGGCAGCGATGTCCACATGGAAAAGTCTCCTCTCTTCATCTGGTCGATCGCCGCGCTCTCGCTGTTCGGGCGCGAGGTCACCGAGCTCACGGCGGTCCTGCCCGCGGCCCTGAGCGGCATCGCGGGCGTCGGGGCCACGCTCCTCCTGGGCCGTCTCATGTTCAACGCCAGGACGGGGCTGCTGTCCGCGCTGATCCTCGCCACCACCTGGGGCTATTACTGGCACGCCCGCCTGGCCCTGGCCGACATGATGGTGACCTTCTTCATCGTCGTGGGCCTCGTCGGGTTCTGGGCGGGGGCGGCCTGCGGCGACGGCCGACGTCTCCCGATGGCGCTCTTCTGGCTTTGCCTCGGGCTCGGCTACTCGGCGAAAGGGCCGGCCGGCCTCATGCCCATCCTGCCCTGCGCCGTGTTCCTGGTCGTGGAGCACGGTTGGCGTGGCCTGGGTCGGCTCCGCCTGCTCATGGGGGTTGCGATCGTCGCGCTCGTCTCGGCACCGTGGGCGCTCGCGTTTGCGCTCCAACGCGATGAGAGCTACGTGCAGAGCGTGCTGATCGGTGACTACCTCGGTCCGCGCCTTCAGTCCTGGGACCGTTTCTCGGAGCTCTTCTTCGTCCTCGGTCCCCTCGGCGTCGGCTTTCTGCCCTGGACGCTGTTCCTGCCGTCCGCCGTGCGCCGCGGGTGGTGGCGCGCCGAGGACGAGGAGGTGCGTCGACGGTTCCGCTTTCTGCTCGTCTGGGTGCTCGTCTACGCCGTCGTCATCACGGCGATGCCGCACAAGCGTGAGCGGTACCTGCTGCCGACCTATCCCGCTCTCGCGATCATGATCGGCTGGCTGTGGGACCAGTGGGCGAGGCGGCCGGCGCAGAGCTCGTTGCGGCGTCACGGGTGGGCGTGGGCGGCGCTCGCCGTCGTGATGGCGCTCGTCGTGCTGCTTCCGCCCCCGGTGCGCCTGGAACAGGCCGTGTTGATTCCAGCCACGTTCGGCGGGAAGCTCGTCCTCGTGGGACTGCTGTTGGCGACGGCGGTGTTCACGGTGGCCACCGCGCGCTCTGGGCGACCGGTGGCCGCGTTCGCGGCCATCTGCGCGCCCATGGCGTTGATCCTGGCGTACGAGACGAGCATCTTCGTGCCGGCGTTCAACCGGACGTACGACGTGAAGAGCTTCTCCCGGCGACTGGCGGCGCGACTCGCCCCCGACGCGCGGCTGGTGACGCTCGGAGTCGGCGCGCTGTCGGTGGAGTTCTACTCGCATCGCAGCGCCCGGGCCGTGCGGCATCCGTCGGAGGTCGAGGAGTCGCTGCAGAGTGCCGGCCCCGTCCATCTCGTCGCGGACGAGCGCTGGTGGCGTGTCGTGAGCGACACCACCGGTCGGCCGTGGTCGGTCTGGGACCGGACGAGCTTCGCCGGCAAAGCCGTGGTCGTCGCCAGCCCCGGGCAGCGCCCATGACGGCCGCCACCGTCGACCTCTCGGTGGTCCTTCCCGTTTACAACGAGGCCGACAACCTCCCGATCCTCTGGGAGGAGCTGGTCGCCGTGCTGCCCGGTGTCGCGTCGGCCGCCGAGGTCATCTTCGTGGACGACGGCTCGACGGACGGCAGCGCGGACGTCGTGGAGGGCCTGGCCAAGACGGATTCGCGAATCCGGTTCATCCGCTTCGAGACGAACGCCGGCCTGAGCGCGGCGTTCTATGCCGGGTTCCAGGCCGCCCGCGGCCGCATCGTGGTGTCGATGGACAGCGACCTGCAGAACGATCCCCGCGACATTCCGCTGCTGATCGCGCGCCTCGACGGCGCCGACGTCGTGGTGGGATGGCGGCAGATCCGGCGCGACGGGTGGCTCCGGCGCATCTCCTCGACGGTGGCCAACCGCGTGCGGACGCGACTGACGCAAGATCCCGTGGCGGACAGCGCAAGCAGCTTCCGGGCCATGCGCCGTGAGTGTCTGGCCGCCATTCCGCCGTACGCCGGGATGCACCGTTTCGTGCCGACGCTCGTGAAGCTCGCCGGGTTTCGTGTCGTGGAGATTCCCGTGAGTCATCGTCCCCGCCGGTTCGGCGCGTCGAAGTTCGGCGTGAGGAACCGCGCGCTGCGGGCCTTCATCGATCTGCTCGCCGTACGCTGGATGATCCGCCGCCGCTTGCGCTACCGCATCGCGCAGCGGCCGTGCGATCTCGACGCCGACGTGAGCGGCGCCGCCGCGCGCCCACAGGAGACCCGGGAGCAGCCGCGCTGATCGCCGGGATCGTGCTGGCGGCGGGCTTTGCCAGGCGGATGGGGCGACAGAAGCTGCTGCTGGCCGTGCGCGGCACGCCGATCGTGCGTTGGAGCGTCGAGGCGCTGCGCCCTCACGTCGAAGACCTCGTCGTCGTCACCGGTCGCGACGACACCGCCGTGCGCGATGCGCTCGCTGGAATCGACGTCCGCTTTGCGGCCAATCCGCGCCCTCAGGACGGCCAGGGGTCGTCGATCGCCGTTGGCGTCGCTGCGCTGATGCCGTGGACGCGGGCGGCGCTCATCGCTCTCGGCGACCAGCCGCGCGTGCCCACGGCGGTCGCGCCGGCGCTGCTGGAGGCGTGGAGCCGGACGGGCAAGCCGATCGTGGCGCCCGTCTATCACGGCACGCAGGGGACGCCGGTGCTCTTCGCCGCCGACGTCTTCGCCGAGCTGCGCGCGCTCTCCGGCGACAGTGGCGCCAGGTCCATCGTGCAGGCGCGCCGCGAGCGGGTGGAGCTCCTGGCCATCGATGCCCCGATGCCCGCCGACGTGGACACGCCGGAGGATTACGCGCGCCTTCATGTAGAATAGGCCTCCGTGCGCCCAGAGATCGAGAAGATCCAGAAGCTGATGGAGGCCGCCGAGTACGTCACCGACGCCCCCGTCGCCACCTCCGTCCACCTCGCGCTGTCGCTCAGGAAACCGCTGCTCATCGAGGGCCACGCCGGCGTCGGCAAGACGGAAGTCGCCAAGGTGATGTCACGGGTCCTCGGGACGAACCTCATCCGACTGCAGTGCTACGAGGGCCTCGACGCCTCCACCGCGCTCTACGAGTGGAACTATCAGAAGCAGCTCTTGCACATCAAGCTGGCCGAGAGCGCGCCGGGCCGCTCCGTCGTCGAGCAGGAGCACGAGATCTTTTCGGAGCCCTTTCTCCTGCGGCGCCCGCTGCTCCAGGCGATCAGCCAGGAGGGCCAGTCCCCGGTCCTGCTCATCGACGAAGTCGACAGGTCGGACGAAGAATTCGAAGCCTTCATGCTCGAAGTGTTCGCCGAGTGGCAGGTGACGATCCCCGAGATCGGCACCATCAAGGCGACGCATCCGCCCCACGTGATCCTGACCTCGAACCGCACCCGCGAGCTGTCCGACGCGCTCCGGCGCCGCTGCCTCTACCTCTGGATCGACTATCCCTCGTTCGAGAAGGAAGTGCGGATCGTCGAGCGCAAGGTGCCCGGAGTCAACGCGCGCCTGGCCCGTGAGATCGCGCGCTTCATGGAAGCGTTGCGCCACGTGCGGCTCAGCAAGGTCCCCGGCGTGGCCGAGACGCTCGACTGGGCGCAGGCGCTGGCCGCGCTGCACGCCGACCACCTCGACGAGACCCTCATCGCCGAGACGCTCGGCTGCGTGCTCAAAGACGCCGACGACATCAAGCGCTTCCGCGCCGAAGTGGCGCGAGCGGGCCTGACTCCCTTCGTTCCCGTCCAGCCGTAACCGTGCCGTCGCGCGACCTCGGGAGCGCGATGATCCGCTTCGCCGCCCTCCTGCGGCGGGAAGGCCTCCCCGTCACGCTCGGCCAGACCACCGACGGCGTGCGCGCGCTCGAGGTGCTCGACGTGGGCGATCGCGACGAGCTCCGCCGTGGGCTCCGCACGGTGTTCGTCGGCCGGCCCGAGGAGATGCCGGCGTTCGACCGCTCCTTCGACCTCTTCTGGCGTCAGGAGAGTGAGGCCGGCGCCGGCCTGCCGGGACTCGTTCAGCCGACGCCGGAAGGCGAGGACGACGCGCGCCTGGCCGCGGGCGCCCAGAAGCGTGAAGCGCTCGCGCTCGAGACGTGGGGCGGCGAGGAAGAGTCGGAGAGCGGCGATCCGCTCGGCGTTCCCGCCGTGTCCGACCAGGAAGCCCTGAGCGGTCGGGACTTCTCGACGTTCACGCCGGACCAGCTCGACGAGGTCTACCGCCTCACCGTGCAGATCGCGCGGCGCCTGGCCCGACGCCTCAGCCGTCGCCGGCGGCCGGTCGCCCGACGGGGGCGTGTCGACCTGCGGCGGACCCTGCGCGCCAACCTCAGCCGCGGGGACCTGATCGATCTCAAGTTCCGGCGGCGCAAGCGCCGGAAGGTGCGGCTGGTCCTGCTGTGCGACGTGTCGGGCTCGATGGACCTCTACAGCCGTTTCCTCCTCCAGTTCCTCTTCGCGCTCCAGAACGTCTTTGGAAGAGTGGAGACGTTTACATTCTCGACGCGGCTGACCCGTGTGTCCGACCATCTGAAAGGACGTTCATACCGGCAGGTGCTGCGCCGACTGACCGACGTGCGGGACTGGTCGGGGGGCACGCGGATCGGGGAATCTCTTGCACAGTTCAATCGCGAATGGTCGCACCTGGTCGATCGCCGCACGATCGTGATCGTGCTCTCCGACGGCTGGGACACCGGCGAGCCCGAGCTCCTGGCCGGCGAGCTCCTGCGCATCAAGCGGCGAGCCGGCCGTCTGATCTGGCTGAACCCCCTGCTCGGCAATCCCTCCTACGAGCCGCTGACGCGGGGGATGGCGGCTGCGCTGCCGCTGGTCGACGATTTCGCCGCCGCTCACAATCTCGCCTCGCTGCGTGAGCTCGCCTCCCGCTTGACGCTGTAATCGGATCACCCACTTCCGCAGAGCGGTCCACAGCACGACGGTCGCGCTGCGGGAGTTCTGCAACCAGTTGCAGAAGGTGGTGCCTCCTTCGCCCCATTTCACTTCGCCGACCGCATGGCGTCGTGCTTGCAACCACTTCAAAGTGCAGGCGAGAGGAGAGGCCTTGGGTCGGATGCGTAAGGTGGTAACCCCCGTGATCCTGCTGCTCGTGGCTATCGTCCATGCGCCGCTGCCGGCCCAGGCTCGCCTGTTCGAGCTGCTACCCTACAACTTCGCGACCAGCGAGCCGGTCGTGCTCTTCCTGACCGGCATCGCACTCCTCAGCCTCGGCCGGTTCGGATCGCACCGCGGACGCTCGCGCGACGACCGCATCGCCGTCCCGGACGTTCCGCCGCGCCCGGCCACGGCCCCGATGCGCCGCGACGAGCCCGCGCCCAGCAAGCGCGCGGCCTAGCCCCGGCGCGCGCGGCCTCGGCCGGTTTTCGTTTTCCTTTTCTGCAGCGTATGATTGTCCTGCCATGCCCGAACTCTTCGAACACATTGATCAATTACGTCGTGCTCCCGGCCGCGTCGCCGTCGCCACTCTCGTCAATACGCGCGGCACCACACCCCGGAAGGAAGGCGCCAAGATGCTCGTCGGCGAGGGCGGCGGCGTCCTCGGCTCGGTGACCATCGGCGGCTGCGTCGATGCGCAGGTCATCGAAGAAACGGCCGATGTCCTGGACAAGAATCGGCCGCGCCTGCTGGAGCTGAACCTCGGCGACGAGGAGGCGTGGGAGATCGGGCTGACTTGCGGCGGGACCATCGAGGTGTTCGTCGAGCCGTTGACCCCCGAGCTGTACGTGAAGGTCCGTGAGCACGCGGCGCGCGGCGGCCACGCCGCGATCGTCACGCGGCTCGACTCCGGCGCCAAGCTCCTCCTCCTCGACGACGGCACCAGCGAGGGCACGCTCGGCGAGGCCTTCCTCGACGAGCGCTTCGCCGCCGAAGCGCGGGAAGCCATGGCCGCCGGTCTCTCGCGTACGCTCGTCCTCGAAGGCGTGCGAGCTTTCGTGGAGGTGATCGCGCCGCCGGCCATGCTCCTCGTCGTCGGTGCCAGCCACGTCGCCATGCCGCTCACGACGCTGGCGCGGACGCTCGGGTACCGCACGGTGGTCATGGACGGCCGGCCGCGCTTCGCCACCTCGGAGCGCTTTCCGGACGTCGACGAGCTCCGCGTCGGTATCCCGTCCGAGATGATCCGAGAGTACGCGCTGACGCCCTCGGCAGCGCTTGTCCTCGTTGCTCACGATTACAAGTACGACCTCCCTGTGCTGCGCCACGCCCTGGGGACGGACATCGGCTACATCGGCATGCTCGGCTCCGCGCGCCGCGGCGCCACCATCCTCAAGTTCCTCTCCGACGAAGGCGTGACCGACGCTCAGCTCAAGCGCGTGCGCGTGCCCATCGGACTCGATCTCGGCGCTCGCAGCGCGCCGGAGATCGCGCTGGCCATCCTGGCCGAGATCCAGGCCGCGCGGGCCGGCGGCACGGGCCAGCCGCTCTCGGCCAGGGTGAAGGCTCGATGAAGGCCCTTGCCCAGCGGCGCGAGGCCGCCACCGTGGAAAGCCTCGCCGGCACCGTGCTGTGCTACGACGTCCGCGACGCCGATGGCAAGGTGGTTGGAGCCAAGGGCGCTCGACTCGACCCGGCGACTGCGCGCAGCGTGTTGGCGGCGCCGTGGGACGAGCTGCACGTGCTGGCCATCGAGCCCGGTGATCTCCACGAGGAAGAAGCCGGAGCCCGCCTGGCGCGCGCCGTCGTGGGCGACGGCGTGGAGGTGAAGGGCTACACGGGTGGCCAGTGGACGCTCACGGCCACCCGGCGCGGTCTTCTCGCCATCGCTTCGCCGGCGCTGACCGACATCAACGCGCACGAAGGAATCGCGGTCTTCACGCTCTTCCATGGGCAGCCCGTCGAGCCCGGCGAGACCGTGGCCAAGGCGAAGGTGACGCCGCTGGTGATTGCCGAGCAGACGATGGTCACCGTCGAGAAGGCGTCGCGCGCCGCTGGCGGCGTCCTGTCCGTCCGCGCGTTCCGGCCGTTGACGATCGGCGCGGTGGCGCGCGAGAAGCTCGAGCCGAAGCAGCGCGCCCGCTTCGAGACGGCACTCGGCCAGAAGATCGACTGGTTTGGCAGCGGCCTGCTGCCGGTCCGTTATGCCGGCGCCAGCGCGCGAGCCGTCGCCGAGGAGCTCGAGGCGCTGCGTCGAGGCGGCGCCGAGGTGCTGATCGTCGCCGGCGCCAGCGCGCTCGATCCTCTCGACCCCGTGTTCGGCGGACTGGAGCTGCTCGGAGCACGGATGGAACGTCACGGCGCGCCGGCCCATCCCGGCAGCCTGCTGTGGGTCGCGCGCTGGGAGGGGCTGTCGGTCCTCGGCATGCCGACCTGCGGCATGTTCTCGCAGGCAACGACGTTCGACCTCGTGTTCCCGCGACTCCTGGCCGGCGAGCGGATCGGCAACCGCGAGATCGCCGAGCTCGGCCACGGCGGCCTGCTCTCGCGCGACATGGCCTATCGCTTCCCGCCGTACCGCGCCACCGCCGCGCGCGGGGAGCTCGAATGATGTGCGAGCCGAGACGCGCCCGAGCTGCCGTGGCCGTGCGAGGTGAGCTGCGCTCGGGCGGCGAGCCGAGCGGTGAAATGGTTCCGGAGATCACGAGCGCGGCGAGGTGAGCGGTGAAATGACCGAAACGAGGGCGACGGTGCGGCCCGCACTCTATAGCGACGTGATCCGCGACCGGTGGCGGCATCCTCGACGACGCGGCGAGCTGCCCGGCGCCACCGCCGTCGCCGAAGACGTCAACCCGCTGTGTGGAGATCGCGTCCGCGTGATGCTCCACGTGGGCGACGGCCGGATCACCGCGGCCCGCTTTCTCGGCGACTCGTGCGCCATCTGCACCGCGTCCGCCGACGTCGTGGCCGAGCTGGTGGAAGGCCGGCGCGGCGCGGAGGCCACGGCGCTCGGCGTGGCCGAAGTGCTCGATGTCCTGCAGGCCGACATCCGGCCGACCCGCATGCGCTGCGTCACGCTGCCTCTCACCGTGCTCGGCGCGGCGCTCGGAGTGAAGTCGTGAGACTGGACGAGATCACACGCCCGGACTTTCCGATCCTCGAACGGATCGTCAACGACCGGCCGCTCGTCTACCTCGACTCGGCGGCGTCCAGCCAGAAGCCGCGCACCGTGCTCGAGGCGATGACGCGCTACTACGAGCGCAGCCACGCCAACGTGCACCGCTCCATCCACACGCTCGGTGAAGAGGCGACCGAGCTCTACGAGACGGCGCGCGATCGAGTTCAACGCTTCATCGGCGCCGGCGCGCGCGAAGAAGTCGTGCTCACGCGGGGGACCACCGACGGCCTGAACCTCGTCGCCGATGCCATCGCGCACACGCTGCGCCGTGGCGACGAGATCCTCATCACCGAGATGGAACACCACTCCAACGTGATCCCCTGGCAGATGGCGGCCCGCCTCGCCGGCGCCACGGTGCGAGCGATCCCGATCACGGCCGATGGCCTGCTCGATCTCACTGCGTTCCAGCCGCTGCTCGGTCAGCGCACGCGCGTGGTCGCGTTCACTCACGTGTCCAACGTGCTGGGAACCATCACCCCGGTCGCCGAGATCTGCCGGCTGGCCCGCGCCGCCGGGGCAGTGACGGTCGTCGACGGTGCTCAGGCTGCCCCTCACATGCCGCTCGATATGCCCTCGCTGGGCTGTGACTTCTACGTCTTCTCGTCCCACAAGATCCTCGGTCCCACGGGCATCGGAGTGCTCTGGGGCCGTCGCGAAGTCCTCGAGCGGCTGGAGCCGACGCGGGGCGGCGGCGAGATGATCAAGGAAGTGTGGATCGACCGCGCGCAGTGGAACGATCTTCCGTGGCGGTTCGAGCCGGGCACGCCACCCATCGCCGAGGCCGTCGGGCTGACCGCGGCCATCGAGTACCTCGAAAAGGTGGGCATGGAGCGGATCCAGGAGCACGGGCGCGAACTGACGGCGCGTTGCATGGCGGCGCTTGCCGCGGTTCCCGGTGTCACCGTCTACGGGCCGCGCCGGCCCGAACAGCGCGGTGCGGTGGTGGCCTTCAGCGTCGCTGGACTCCATCCCCACGACGTCGCCGCCCTCCTCGATGCCGAGGGCATCGCCGTGCGAGCGGGTCACCATTGCGCCCAGCCCCTGATGCGTTGCCTGGGCGTCGTCGGCACGTCTCGCGTCAGCTTCTCGGTGTTCAACTCGCCCGAGGAAGTCGACCGGTTGGCGACCGCGGTGGCCGGCCTGTCCTCCGCGCTCTAGATGGAGCTCGAGCCCCGGAATCCATTCGCGTCGCCCCGCTTCGGCCAGATCGCGACGTTCATGCTCCTGCCGGCGGTGAGCTCGCCGGCGGGGCTGGACGTGGCGCTCATCGGCGTGCCCTACGATGGTGGGACGTCGTACCGACCGGGCGCCCGCTTCGGTCCGCGCGCGGTGCGTGAGCAGTCGTCGCTGATCCGTACCTGGAATCCCGTCCTCAAAGTCCATCCCTTCCAGCGGCTCCGCGTGGCCGACTGCGGCGACATCGACGTCGTGCCGATCTCGATCGAGCGGACGTTCGAGGTGATCACGGCCAAGATGAACGAGGTCGTCGCCGCCGGGGCGATGCCGCTGGCCGTCGGGGGCGATCACTCGGTGACGCTGCCCATCCTCCGCTCGGTCGCGCGCCGCCACGGGCCGCTCGGCATCGTGCACTTCGATGCCCACCCCGATACGTGGGACGAATACTTCGGCAGCAAGTTCTTCCACGGCACGCCGTTCCGCCGCGGGGTCGAAGAAGGGCTGATCGATCCGAGACGAATGATCCAGGTCGGCATCCGCGGGCCACTCTATGGCCCCGAGGACTTCGCCTTCCACGATCAGCACGGCATCGAGGTCATCCGCATCGAGGCCGTGAAGGAGCAGGGCACGGCCTGGGTGGCGGAGCGGTTTCGCCGACTGGAGGGTGGTCCCGTCTACTGCTCCTTCGACATCGACGCGGTGGATCCCGCGTTCGCACCGGGCACCGGTACGCCGGAGGTGGGTGGGCTGACGTCCTACGAGGCGCTCGTGCTCGTGCGGGCGCTGGCCGAGCTGAACATCGTCGGCGCCGACGTGGTGGAGGTGGCGCCCCAGTGGGACGGCCCGGGGCAGGTGACGGCGCTGATGGCCGCCAACCTCATGTTCGAGCTGGTCAGCGTGATGGCCCTCCGGCGATGACGCGCGTGGCCGGCGCGCTCGCCGGTCTCGTCCTCGCGCTTGTCGTGGTCGCCCACGCGGCGGCCGAGCCCACACCGGTCTCGCTCATTCACATCGAGGGCGTGATCAATCCTGTCACCATACGCCTGGTCGAGCTGGCCATCGACCGCGCCCAGGCCCAGCGCAGTCAGGCGCTCATCATCGAGCTCGACACGCCGGGCGGTCTCGAGCGCTCGATGCGCGGGATCGTGCAGCGGATGCTCAACGCCGAGCTGCCGGTGATCGTCTACGTCGCGCCCACCGGCGCGCGCGCCGCGTCCGCCGGCGTCTTCATCACGATGGCCGCCCACGTCGCTGCCATGGCGCCGGCGACCAACATCGGTGCCGCTCACCCGGTGGCGCTCACCGGCGGCATTGACAAGGAGAGCATCAAGAAGATCGAGAACGACGCGGCCGCCTTCATCCGCACCATCGCGCTCGAGCGCGGTCGCAACGCGGATTGGGCAGAGAAGGCCGTGCGGCAGTCGGTCTCGATCACCGAGCGCGAAGCCGTCCAGCTCAAGGTCGTCGACCTGATCGCCGCGTCCGTGCCGGAGCTGCTGGACAAGATCGACGGCCGGACGGTGAAGACGATCAAGGGCCCGCGAACGCTGGCCACTCGGGGCGCGCCCGTCAGGCCGATCGAGGTCGGCTTCCGCGATCGCGTCCTGAACGTCATCACCGACCCCAACGTGGCCTACATCCTCATGATGCTCGGCACGATCGGCTTGCTGGCCGAGCTCTACAACCCCGGCGCGATCTTTCCCGGCGTCATCGGCGCCATCTCGAT